>JAXDFO010000387.1:0-13989 GCA_034665545.1 Blastocatellia bacterium | reverse complement strand
GGTCCAGAGGTTTCGGATGAACTCTTTCGAGTGATAGCCGCTGTTGATGATGCGATGGTCCTGGCCCAATAATTCCTCTCTCGAATATTTCGAGATTTCGCAGAACTTTTCGTTGACGTAGTTGATGACGCCGCGCTGGTCCGTGATGGCGACGATGGACGAGACATCGAGCGCAAACTTGATGTCCGCCAAATCCTTGAGCGAAGCATGAAGGGCTTGCTCGGTATCGAGTTCGCGCCCCATGCGCTTGCTCATCAACTTGATTGCTTCTTCATCCATACGTCAGACCTGTGCTGCTTCGGCGGTCGCGCCTTCGAGTTTCTTGAGACGATAGCGAAGCTGGTCGCGAGAGATGCCCAGCAGTTCTGCGGCGCGAGTCTGATTGCCTTCGCTCTGCGCAATCGCTTGCCGTACCTGCGACATCTCCACTTCGTCCAGCGAGAGTCCTCCCGTTGGAAGATGGAAAGCAGAGAGTCCGCTCTCCTCGGAGGTTGAAGCATTGCTGCTCTTTCGCTGCGCGATGCTTTCAGGCATCAGATTGCGCGGCAGATACCTGGTCGTGATGGCATCACCGTCTTCAAGTATGAGAGCGCGTTCGATGACGTTGCGCAATTCGCGCACGTTGCCCGGCCACTCGTAGCGGCGAAAAGCCTCCACTACCTCCGGCGAGATTCTATGTGCGCGGCTGCGCAGCCGTTTGCTAAAGGAGTTGATGTAGTGTTCCGCGAGCATAAACACGTCCTCGCCGCGCTCGCGCAAAGGCGGCATGTCAATCTGTATAACGGAGAGGCGATAATAAAGGTCCAGCCGAAAACGACCGGCCTCGCTCTCCTCCTTGAGGTCACGATTCGAGGCGGCGATAACACGCACGTCCAGAGGGATGTCCTTTAATCCGCCGACGCGCCGGAATGAGCCTTCCTCAAGCACGCGCAGCAATTTTGCCTGGAGGCTCAACTCCAATTCACCTATCTCGTCCAGAAAAAGCGTCCCGCCTTCGGCCTGCTCGAACAAACCTTCCTTCCGCGCCTTGGCATCTGTGAACGCGCCCTTCTCATAACCGAACAACTCGCTTTCGATGAGGGTCGCCGGAATCGCGGCGCAGTTGATGGCGACGAAGGGAGCATCCGAGCGTGGCGATTCGTAATGAATAGACTTGGCGATAAGGTCTTTGCCCGTCCTGCTCTCGCCCTGTAAGAGCACGGACGAGACTTCGCTGCCAGCCACCTTGCGCGCCAGGTGAATCATCTCGCGCATCAACGCGGATTCCCCGATGATCTGCTCGAAACTCCACTGCCGCGCCCTCTCGCTGCGAATCTGCTTGACCTCTTTGCGCAACAGCCCAGCTTCGAGACCATTGCGAATCGTAATCTGTAGCTCGTCCAGATTGATGGGCTTGCCTATGAAATCGTAAGCCCCCGCGCGCAGGGCGGCAATCGTGTCGTCCACCAGCACATTCGCCGTTATCATAATGACGACCGCATCGGGCTGGCGTCCTCTAATCTCACGCAGCACGTCTATGCCGGAGCCGTCCGGCAAATTTATATCGAGCAGCACAGCGACAGGCTGTTCCGCTTCAAAAGCAGCGAGCGCGGCGGCGACCGTCCCGGCCTCGACAGGCGTATAGCCCCAACCGCGCAGAGACTCCGTCAGCGTCCAGCGAATCAACTGCTCATCATCTACGACGAGAATCTTCTCTTTATTCATTTCAAAAAATCACTCCCTGTCCGCTTGTGCCTGACAGCCGACCTTTCAAATTTCTATTCCACGTTCGCGCCTGTGGACTTTAGATGTGCCTCGAACAACGTGGCCGAAACCGCCAGAAAGTCATGCGCTGTCACCACCCCTACGAGATGCCCGTTGTTCACGATAGGCAGGCAGCCGCACTTCTGACGGCGCATCATCTCTATCGCTTCAAGCGTGGGCGTGTCTGGCGTCGCCGTCACCGGATTGAGCTTCATGATGCTGCGCACGGCCACAGGCTCGGTCTTATCGCCCTGCATGCCGTGAGCCATCAGGCGCAGCAAGTCTCTGTGAGAGACGAGACCGACCAGGCGGCCCTCCTCGTCCTCGACCGGAACGTGCCGGACGTGCTTCCAGTGCATCACGCTCGCGGCCAGGTCCACAAGGTCATCGGGCCGCACCGTAAAAAGGTCCGTTGACATGAATTGGCCCACCGTCTGATAGCTCTGTCGCCAATCTTCCGTCTCACACGCTTCAATCAACGACCAGCGATGCACAGGCTCATTCGTCTCTTGCCGCGTCTTGATGGCGGCAGCGAGCGTGCGCATGCGCATGTCCCGCGTGCCCTGATTGCCGAGCGCGCTGAGTGATGCGAGCGTCCATTGCGCTCCCGTTTGACCACTGCGCACGCGCTCCTCAATCGTGCCCAGATAAAGGTCTATGTCCGCCGCGTCAATGCTCGCGGCTTTCAGACCTGCACGCGCCAACGGCAGAAGTTGTTCGAGGATGAGCGCGGTCGCCGCGTAGCTCTGACCGTCAATCCATGTGAACTGTGCTTGCAGACCGTGGCGCGCGGCGGCGAAGAAATTTCCCTTGCAAGCGTCGAACGACATACGCTTATCTATCTCGCCGTACTCTTCGGGGAGCGCGCACATCAACCCGATAAAAAAAGCGGCGTTCGCCATCTCGTCGAGCGTGGTTGGACCAGACGGCAGCACGCGATTCTCTATGCGCAGGTGCGCCTTGCCGTCCACAACGCCATAACAGGGGCGATTCCACCACCAGACCGTGCCGTTGTGCAGGCGCAGGGCGGAGAGTCGCGGGGCCTCGCCGCGCGCCAGCGCGAGGAACGGGTCTTCGCTTGCTGCGGTGGTCATGATGACGCGAAAACGTGCGATGTCTTCACGGAAGAGTTCGAGCACAGAGCCTTTGAGCCAGCGTTCACCGAAGCCGACGCGCGTGGGAAACTGCCGCGCCTGCTGCGCGTTTGAGCGCGTGTCCGCAGAGTGTTGGAACAAGGCGAGGCGCGTCTCCTGCCACAAGCGGCTGCCGAGCCAGAGCGGCGAATTGACAGCCGCCGCGAGCACCGGCGCGGTGACGGCCTGCGCCATATTGTAGAGCGGCACGAACTCCGCAGGCCCGACTTGCAGATGCACCTGAAAACTCGTGTTGCTCGATAGCAGCATCATGTTGTCGGAAGCGACCTGTACTTCGTCCAGACCCTTGATGTGAACAGAGATGTCCCCGCCGCGCAAGGCCATCACGGCGCGGTTGAGTTGTTCGTAGCGCGGACTCTGAGTCATGCTCTCCAGCGTGAGATCGGACTGAGCCAGCGTCGGCAGGATGCCCGCGAGCAGCACGTCCGACGACGAGGCCCGTGCGCCTTCGCGCACGAGCATGATGAGGTCCTTTAATTCCCCTTCCATGCGCCGGAAGCAATCGCCTTGCAGCATGAGCGGTGTGAGGTTGGCTTCAAGGTTGAAGCGCGCAATCTCCGTTGTCAGACGCGGGTCATTCGCGCGCTGCAAGACCTCAACGGCCACGGGCGCGGGGCGCATGTTGCGGTCAACGAGGAACATCTCCTGTTCCGCGCCGATGCGCCGCACACCGCTCTCTATCTGTCCCGTCTCAAGCATCTGCTCAAGCGCACGCAGGTCGTTGAGCAAAGCCTTCATAAAGACTTGCTGGCGGTGTTCGTCCTTTTCTTCGTCAACCTGATGGTCACCCATAATCAAACGTTTGCGGGATTATCTAACAATTTGCATTTCACCAGCGCGCACACACGCCTTCTGACCCTCACATCCGGTAGAAAAGTTGGAGAGCAATTTTTGTGCCCGCGACTAAAGCCCATACGCACTGAGGGTTTTCCCTTGCCGCCTGGGGAATTCTCCGCAACCTGCCCGGTAAAATTCCCCACTCACTGCCTGAGTTCAGCGGCGACGTGCGTTTATGCGAGAGGATTAAGGGTTGAGGGACCGAGTCTTCCGTGCCCGTCGCTTCATCGCGTTGTTTGCCGTCAAGCTCCAGTCCGAGCCTTAAAGCTCTGTTGCTTGCCGAATATAACATCGAAGAGCTAGACGACTTCTGCCGCTGCTGGAACGGTTGCTGCCGGAATAGTTGCTACCTTCTTCTGAGGGCGTTGCCACATCAAATTGATGGCGAAATAAACAAACGAAATCGCGCCGAGGGCGAAGATTGTGTCGCCGATCATGCGCAGCCACCGCAGCGTCTGCATCAAGTCTGTCTGCATGAATTCGGAACTGCGCGCCGACCAGTAGCCGACTGAAACCGATTGATACGTTTGCATCAAACCAACCGGCAGGAGGCTCAAGACGATTTCCAACATCAAACCGATATTGATGGCCCAGAACGCAAACCAAATCGGTCTCTCCTTCCACTTCAGTTCCGGCTTCATCGCCCGCAAACAAAACAGCATCAGTCCGAGTCCGAGCGTGCCGTAGACACCATACAGCGCACCGTGCGCGTGTACCGCCGTCGTGTTCAAGCCCTGCATGTAGTAAAGCGCTATCGGCGGATTAATCATGAATCCGAAAATTCCCGCTCCCACCAGATTCCAGAACGCCACCGCGACAAAGAAATAAACGACCCACTTGTACTGACTAAGCCACGGGCGTGCCTTGGAACGACGAATGTTTGCCACCGCTTCGTGTCCCACCAGCAGCAGGGGCACGATCTCAAGCGCGCTAAACACAGAGCCGAAGGCGAGCGCCACGGTGGGCGTGCCAGCAAAGTACAGGTGATGCAACGTGCCGATAATTCCGCCGCTCAAATAGATTGCGCCTGACAGCAGCGCTGCCTGCGCGGCGCTCTCTGCACGAATGACGCGCAGTTTGGCGAACAGGAACGCAATGACCACGGTCGCAAAAACCTCGAAATATCCTTCGACCCACAGATGCACGACCCACCAGCGCCAGTACTCGACGACGGAAAGGTGCGAGCGCATTCCCCAAAAAAGTCCCGGACTGTAGAACAAGGCGATTCCGGTCGTTGATAAAAAGTAGAGAGTGATGAGAGATTTCGGAGTCCCTTTTTGCTTGAGCGCGGGAATCGCGGTGCGCGCAATCAGGAAAAGCCATAAGAGCAAACCAACAAAAAGCGCAGCCTGCCAGACTCTGCCTAAATCAACGTATTCGTAGCCTTGATGCCCGAACCAAAACCACAGACTGCCGGGCAGCTTGTGCATGACAGACAGCCATTGCCCGGCCATCGAACCTAAGACCACGATGAGTAACGCGCCGAACAGCACGTCCACGCCCAGCTTTTGATGTTTCGGTTCGTAGCCGCAGATAAACGGCGCGATGAAAAGTCCGGCAGCCAGCCACGCCGTCGCAATCCAGAAAATCCCAAGCTGTGTATGCCAGGTACGCGTCACGACATACGGCAGATAATCTGCCAGCGGAATCCCGTAAAAGCCCTGACCTTCCACGCCGTAGTGCGCCGTCAGCATGCCCATGACGATTTGCAAAAGGAAGAGCAGCGTGACCACGAGAAAGTATTTGACCGTCGCTTTTTGCGAAGGCGAAATTTGTGCGCCGATGAGAGGATCACCATCCGGCACATCGTCTGCAACGATTTCCGTTTCGCGCGAGGCGTAATACCAAACCAGCCAGCCGATGCCCGCCAATAGCATGATGACGCTGACGCCCGTCCAGACAATCGCGCTACTGGTCGGCACGTTGCCGACGAGCGGTTCGGAGGGAAAATTACTGGTGTAAGAAATCGTATTGTTCGGACGATTGGTCGCAGAGGCCCACGAAGTCCAAAAGAAAAATGAATTCAATTGACGAAGTTTCGCGGGGTCTGCTTGCGCGTTGCGCTGAACAGCGTAGGCGGTCCTGCCGTTGGTGAAAATATCCGTGTAGTGTTTGAGATTATCTTCAAAGGCGCGGGCGCGAACCGGTTCGATGGTCAGACGACCGCTTGCTTCGTCATAATTGTTTTTTCGTATCGTGTCCTGCAAACGCTGGCGCAGGATAGCCTTCTGTTCGGAAGTCAGATTCTCATAGTCGCTTGAGAAATCCTTTTGCGACCATTCGTTCAAGATGAAGACCGCTTCGCGGTGTAGATAATCCGCAGACCAGTCTGGCGCAACGTAAGAGCCATGTCCCCAAATAGAGCCGCTCTCCATGCCGCCCATCGCCTGCCAGACGTTTTGCCCATTGGAAATCTCTTCCGCCGCAATCAGAACCTGTCCGTCAGTCGTCACGACTTCGCGTGGAATCGGCGGAGCTTGCCGGAAGATCTCCGTGCCGACCCAGCCTAATACCGCAAACGAAAATACAAATATTGCGATAAAAATAATCCAGAGCTTTTTCATAAAATTCTGTTCCTTACTTCGTATCCACGATTCATGGCTTGATAGCAACCTTGATGACGCCTTCAGCGCGCTGGCCGAAGACCTCATACGCCTCCTTGATGTCATCGAGCGAAAAGGTATGCGTCAGCAATGGCGTGAGATCAACGCGACCGTGCCTGACTACCTCCATCAATCGCCGCATCCGCTCCTTGCCGCCGGGGCACAGCGTCGTGACGATGCGATAATCGCCGAGGCCCGCCGCGAATGCTTCATAAGGAATCTGAACCTTGCCCGAATAGACGCCGAGGCTGGAAAGCGTCCCGCCTGGGCGCAGACTCCGCAGCGCACTCTCGAAAGTCTCCTGCGTGCCGAGCGCCTCAATCGCCACGTCCGCCCCTCCGCCCGTCAACTTCTGCACTTCCGCGACGACATCCGATTCGCGGTAATCAATCGTCACGTCCGCGCCCATCCTGCGTGCCATCTCAAGCCGATTCCTGTCACCATCAACGGCGATGATGAGAGATGCGCCCATCAACTTCGCTCCGGCGGTGGCACACAATCCGATTGGCCCCTGCGCGAAGACGACCACGGCGTCGCCAATCTTAATCTGCCCGGACTCCGCGCCGCTGAATCCGGTCGAAGCGATGTCTGCGAGGAGGACAACCTGTTCGTCGGTCAACTCGTCTGGAATTTTGGCGAGATTGGCCTGCGCGTGTGGCACGAGTAAGTACTCAGCCTGTGCGCCGTTGATGGTGTTACCAAAGCGCCAGCCGCCAAGAGCCTCATATCCTTCGCCATGACCGCATTGGGAAAGCTGACCTGACAAACACGCGCGGCACTGGCCGCAGGGCGTGATTGCGCCGACGAGTACACGGTCGCCGATCTCATAGCCAGTCACGCCGGGACCGAGTTCGTCAATCACACCCACAGGCTCGTGACCGATGACGAGGCCGCTTTTGACCGGATACTCGCCGCGCAGGATGTGCAGGTCGGTGCCGCAGATGGTCGTCAGTGTGACGCGAATGACCGCTTCGCCGACACCCGCGCGTGGACGTTCGACTTCCTCAACGCGAATGTCGTTGACGCCATGAAAAACAGTGGCCCGCATCTTTTCCATCTCATGACCTCCTGAAAAACTGCTCTCATCAAACTCGACTTTGGATATTGCCCAAACTCGCGTAGACCGATACCAGTCGTTTGCTTCGGCTTCATTCCGCAGCTTCCAGCAAGCGCCTGATAGTGGGAATCAATTTCGACCAGTCCGGCTTGACGAGGTAGGCGTTGGCCCCGGCGCGCATCCCCGCCTCGATGTCGGACGCGTAGGCATGGCCGGAAAAGATGACGATGGGGGTGAGGGCGTCAGCGACGCGAATCTGTTCGCACAGCGACAGACCCGTGACGCGCCGCAACCCGCCGTCGAGGAGGTAGAGGCTGAACCGCTCGCACTGCATCAGCCGGAGGGCGGCGTCCACGTCGGGTGCGACAACAGCCTCGAAACCAGAAGAGCCAAGCATTTTCTTGAGCAGGGCACGGGTGTCCGCGTCGTCTTCAATACAGAGGCCGCGATGGGTCGGCATAGATAAAGCCTTTCTGATCTTGTGAGGCGAGGTGGTAGACCCCTTGGAAGGGCAAGGTGGGACTATACCCTACGTGCCAGGGTCCGTCTGTGCGGTAACACACATAGATATAGTTGTTAGCCCAGCCTTTGAATCGTTGCGATGGAAGAAAAGCGAAAGCCCGGTGTAGAAGAAGAGATGACAGCCGGGCCTGGCATGATCGTTGCTCTTATGAAGATCGTTCTTTGAATTCGCCCTCTTCTATAAGGTGGGGGTTTGTGACGGTAATACGCATTAATAGATGAGGATAGCTTTCGGCCCGAATGTGTTACCACGCACAGGGTGAGCCTTTAAGGTTCCACTAACAAGGGGGAAATTTCGCATTACATGGGGAGGAATTCGCATGACTATACTTTTACCATTTGTCTTGGCCTTGAATAATTATCAATGGATAGAAGAAGGCATCAAAATGAGTAAGCTATATCCCAACCCTCTTTCATACTATTCCGCCTTAGGTGACGTGCTCGCCTGAATAATTTAACTGAACACATACTTTTCCATTTTTAGATTGAATAAAGGACCAAATGAAAGTTAACTCCTACAACATCAATCTCCGTTTAGCCCTCATGTTTGGCTTAATCATCACGCTCATCATTTTCGGGCTGATGAAAATGAATTCGGCTTCCGCGCAGTCAACCATTGCGCCAGCGACGCCGATTCTCAACGGCGATGCGGGCGCTGTCCCCGCTGCCGGAGATCAAATCGCGCCACAGATTGTGAAGGGAGCGAACGGCTATCTCGCCGTTTGGACGGACTATCGCACGGCTTTTCGCACGGGCGCGATTTACGAAGGCCAGGGCCTGGGCACGATGGCCGACATCTACGCTGCGCGCCTTGACGCCGCCGGAAACCTGCTCGACACCACGCCCATCATCATTTCGCAGGCTCCGTATAACCAGAGCGTCCCGCATGTCGCATGGAACGGTCAGAACTGGCTGGTCACATGGACGACCGAGCGCGAATCGGATAGATACTACTATGATGTGCTGGCCGTGCGCGTCTCGCCGGATGGCCGCGTGCTGGACAACCCACCCATCGTTCTTGACCAGGCGACAACGAGCATTAACTATTTTCCCGTGCACAGCGTGTCAAGCGACGGCACAAACTATGCAGTCGTCTGGCAGGGGCTGGACTCGGCGGCTGGCATCTTCACGCTCAAGGGCGCACGCATCGCGCCCGATGGAACTGTGCTTGACGCTGGCGGCAAGACCTTACGGCATGATTCCTTCAACTCGTATCCGACCAGCGCGCATCTGGTCTTCGCGGGCGACGAATACATGCTCGCGTGGGTTGAGAGCACGCCTCAAGGAGATGTGGTCTGTCAACGCTTAACACCCGCGCTCAACCCGCTCGGCGCTCCCTTTCAAGTCAACACCTTCACCGGGTCCGACCCGCACTCGGTCGGACTGGCGACTGATGGCAACAACTTCATCGTCGCGTGGAGCGATGACCGCTACACTTTCGAGCCGATTTTCGCCGAGCGCGTTTCGCACAGCGGTCAGCCGCTTGACGCAAACAATATTCAGATTACGGGCAATCTCATCTTTCTACAGAAGCCCTTCGATGTGACTTTCGACGGGGCCAACTACGTCTTCGGATACTCCAGGCAGAATGCGAACTTTACCAATTACGACATCTACGCCACGCGCGTCAATACTTCCGGCGTCGTCCTCAACCCCGCTGGCATCGCGGTGAGGAGTACCGCCGCAGAGCAGATTACGCCCGCCATCGCCTCTCTCGGCGGGGGCAGCGCGCAGTTTGTCTGGGTAGACTTTGATTACAGCGCAACCAGCACGCAGGACATCTATTCGGCTACGCTCAACGCGAGCGGCGCGGTTGGCCCGGGCGCGGCCATCAGCCTCGGTGCTCCGCGCCAGAGCAAGCCGCACATGGCTGTCGGCAACGGAAGCTTTCTCAGCGTCTATCGCAGCGAGCGTTCGGGCGAGACGCGCATTCTCGCGCAAAGGCTCGACCAGAACGGCGCGGAACTCGATGCCGAACCCCTGGTCGTGGCGGCCAGCACGACAACCTCGCTCAACAACCCTTCCATCGCCTGGAACGGCTCTGTCTTTCTGGTTGTGTGGGAAGATTCCACCGTCCCGCACGGGCAGATTTACGGGCGACGCGTCTCTGTTCAGGGAACGTTTCTTGACACAGCACCCGTCGCGCTCATGAACGGCGTCACGCCGGACGTAGCCGCGCTTGGCGACACGTTTCTCATCGTTGGTACGGACGCTCCGAGCGACCCGCATTTCCGCGCCGTCTATGCTGTGCGCGTGGATGGTGCGAGCGGCGCGGTCATTGATAATCCGCGTCTCACGGTGGGTAATAACTTTGACCTCTTGCCGCGCGTCGCGGCTCTCGGCAATCGCTGGCTGGTGATGTGGCAAGCGCAGCCGACGCACGACAACCCGAACTCTTCCATCCTCAACGCCTACGTCAACACGGACGGCACAGTGACGGCGGGCGGCCTCGTCAGCGATACACCCGTGCCCAACGTGACGCCGCATCTGGCCGTGACGAACAACGGCGCGCAGGCGCTCGTCGTCTGGTCCAGAGGCGGCACCACGATTTATGGCAAAAGAATTCAGGCGAACGGAACGCTCAGCGCTTCATTCGCCATCGCCAGCTCGACGCGACAGCGTTTCAATCCGGCGGTCGCGTGGGACGGCGCGCAGTTCGTCGTCGTCTGGACGGATCAACGCAACGACCCGTTTCCGGCACAGCCGCGCGGCGACATTTACGCGGCTCGTGTTGATGCCAACGGCAATCTGCTCGACCTGGGCGGCATCGTCGTTTCCAATGCGAACGCGCCCGAAGAATATCCTTTCGTCGCGTCGGCGGGTGACGGCAAAAGCCTCTTCGCTTACGCGGCCTTCGTTGACCGCGCGCCTTACGCAAGCCATCGCATCACGCTCAGAGCTTTTCCCTTTGACCGAAATTTTGCCATCTACGCAAACCCGTCAGGACAGACTATTGCGCCCGGAGGCACGACTACCTTCACGGTCAACGTTGCGCCCATCAATGGCTTCAGCGGCACAGTCGCGTTGCGCGTCAACGGGCTGCCAGCAGGCGCGACCGCGAGTTTTAGTCCGCCGGAGATGAGCGGCGGCGCTGGTTCTTCCGCTCTGACCATCACGACCAACAGCGGCGTCGCGCAGAACACATACCAACTCACGATTACGGGTGCGAGTGGCGCGCAGCAAAGCACGGAGCAAGTCAACCTCGTCGTCACCAACAATCCGGCGACGGCCAGTTATGCCGTGACGGACCTCGGCACGCTGGCGACCGGCTCGACGAGCGAAGCTCGCAGCATTAATGACAACGGTCAAATTGTAGGCTTTTCGACTTACGCTGTCGGCTCTACAAACACCCATGCTTTTCTCTACAACAACGGCGGCGCGTTGCAGGATCTTGGAACTTTAGGCGGCACGCAAAGCCGCGCTTATGGCATTAACAACGCCGGTGTGGTCGTCGGTCAGGCGAAGGATGCGGGAGACTACGACCGCGCGTTTCGTTATTCAGGCGACGCGTTGCAGAACCTTGGAACATTCGATCCGAGCGGTTTGCAAAGCTATGCCTACAGCATCAACGAAGCGGGCCAGATTGCCGGATCGTCCGAACACCAGGCTCGCAGCGGCCCGATGGCATTTCTCTTAACAGGAAATCAGATGCAGAACCTGGGCACGTTCGGCGGCTACTACAGTTATGCTTTCGCCGTCAACGCGAGCGGACACGCCGCCGGATATGCGAGCAGTGGCAGCTACCTGCGCGCCTATTACTACGATGGCACAACCAAACATGACCTCGGCTCGTTCCTCGGCGGGACCAACAGCGATAGCTATGCCTGGGCTATGAATGACGCTGATGTAGTCGTCGGCGGGTCGTCCTATGATCCAGGTTGGCCCAGTCGCTATCTTCCGTTTCGTTCGGTCGCGGGCGGGCCGTTGCAATATCTTGGCAGCTTTGGGGGCAATGACGGCGAAGCCCGCGGCATTAACAACGCGGGCCAGATTGTTGGCTCGTCGAACAACGCGGGGCAACAGCCGCGCGCCTTCATCTACGATGGCGGGCAAATGAGCGACCTCAACGCATTAATTCCGGCGTCGAGCGGGTGGATTCTGACGAACGCTTACGACATCAATAACAACGGGCAGATCGTCGGCAAGGGAACTATCAACGGCCAGACGCACGCCTACTTATTAACGCTCTCAACCGCGCCCGAATCCATCACGCCGACCAGTCAATCCTATACGACGACGGGCGGCACGGGCGTTGTTCACGTCGCCTCGCCGGGCGGCAACGCGTGGTCGGCAGCGAGCAACGCCAACTGGATTACGCTTCAGTCCGGCACAAACGGCACGGGCAACGGCGTCATCATTTACAACGTCACGCCAACCAGCACGCCGCGCACCAGCACGCTCACCATCACCAACCAAACTTTCACCGTCATACAGGAAGCCTCGACCAACTCTGTTCCAACGGCAACCATCAGCGGGCAAATCAAAACCCAGAGCGGAGCGGCCATCAGTGGCAGCGCCTTGACCTTGAGCGGTTCCCAAGCTGCGGCCACCACGACCGATGCTAACGGTAACTACACCTTCCCGGGTCTTCCGACGGGAGGAGATTATACGGTCACGCCATCTCAGACAGACTATGTTTTCACCCCTCAAGCCAGCGAGTAAAAGGTTTTAGCAGTAATGAGATCATGAACTTCACGGGCACTTCGACCGCGCCCGTGACATGCTCATACTCTCTTTCGCAGTCAAGCCAGAATCTTCCAGCCGGTGGAGGGGCGGGAAATATCAGCCTCACATCTCCGGCAGGCTGCGGCTGGAAGACCAGGACCGCCGTCACCTGGATCAAGTTGGGGGATTCGGATGGAACCAGCAACGCCAACATCAGCTTTTCGGTTGCCGCCAACGCTGACACGACGCCGCGCACGGCCACAGTAGACGTACAGGGGCAAACATTCACCATCACACAGGACGCGGCTCCATTCACTTGTAGCTACACGATTTCACCTGCATTAATAGACTTCGGCTCGGATGCAGATCAGGCCAGCGTGCTCGTTACATCCAGCAACGGATGCAATTGGGTGGCTGTGAGCAACGCTGCATGGATGAGCATCACCTCTGGCAGCGTAGGGGCAGGCAACGGCACTATGACATTCGCAGTCACGCAGAACACCGGAGCCTACCGCACAGGGAGCATCACGATAGCGGGGCAGCCTTTATCAGTCACACAGAAAGGTACATCAGTCACTATCCAGAGGCCATCAGTGGTCAAGAGAGGAAAGTTGAAGCACTGACATTGACGCGGGCAATCAAGAGAGAGGGATCTGGTATTGATCGCACATGTGCTTGGTGAGGCCGCAGGTGAATAGTTGAGATAGCATCAAGCCGTGCCGGACTGTAGTATGCTTGAAACGGTGCGGTTAAGTGGGTCATGTTGACGCCGGGTTTGATCTTTAACCCGGCGTTTTCGGTTTTCTACTGAGACGATTGGTGATGCTCTCACTGTGCCTGTCTCGCTTGATCGCAATCCGCTGCACATACACCCGCGTCGTTGAAGCATTACGATGCCCCAGCGTATCCTGCGTCTCCGTGATTGACCCCGTCTCCTCAGCGACAATGCGAGCAAAGCTGTGACGCGTCTGATGTAGATGGACGTGGCCGACTCCCGCCACCTGCGCGTACCCTTTCAAGTTCTTCACAAAAGCATGGGATGTCAGCGCCGCGCCGGGTCTGCCAGCGCGGTCGTGTCTGTTCCACAGGGGGCTATCAGTCTTGAGCGCGTCGAGCCGACCTGAAGTCGAAAGGTAATCCAGCAATGCTTTCAGCGGACGACTGCCCGCGCCAATCGTGGTAGACGAAAGGCAGGCACATGCTACGGCGTACGACCTGGAGAGGTTGCTGGCCTTTATCCCAAACAAACAGCGTGCGTAATACCGGATGACGATTAATGACCCGCTGCCAGGCGTAGCCGAAGACACGAACATCAAGATCACCGCTCAATGTGCATAGCAGTTGCGCGATATGGTTGCTTGAATCGGTAGTCGAGAGGCTGTGAAAAAGTATGCCCTGCTGTGCAGGC
>JAXDFO010000386.1:0-8215 GCA_034665545.1 Blastocatellia bacterium | reverse complement strand
CGACTTGCGAGGATTGCCAGGTTCGCGTGTCGGCCATGTAGGCATCAAAGCTCGAAGCGAGTTTGCGCACGCGTTATATGTAAGAGGGGTCCGTCGCCATCTGCATGAGGCGAAACTGGTCGGTCTTGGCGAGCAGGCATCGAGGGTTGTGCTCGCAATCCTCCCACACGTCCGGGTCCAGGTCACGAAAGACGCTCTGCCCGTCAGCCGCCCAACTCCACCAGTAGTTCCAGGCCAGCCGCTCCAAAGGCCGCAAAGAGACGGGCAGCCTGCTTTCCAACGCCGCCCCCATATGTTCGATATCCTCAACTGCTTGAGCCATTCAATCTCCATCCTTAAAATGAGTCTGGAGTCCTGAGTCTGTAGTCATCAGTCAAAAGCAGGAAACTGTCTTTGACTGATGACGACAGACTCAGGACTCTAGACTCTAAACTCTGCTATCGAATCTCTGATTTTGCAAAAACACTTGCGCATCGCGCGCGTGAAAAAAGACCAGGCGTATCAACGCGAGTGTGGATTCCTGGTCCAACAAAAATTCGCTGATGGCGGCGGATGAAACGCGCGCCGCTTCCTCGCGCGGGTAGGCGAAGGCTCCGGTCGAAATCGCCGGGAAAGCTATCGAAGTCAATTCGTGTTCGGCGGCCAGCCGTAGAGAGTTTTGATAGCATCTCTTCAATAGCTCGGCTTCCAACCCCCTGTGCCTCCCGTAAATCGGACCAACCGTGTGAATCACATGGCGAGCCGGAAGTTCACCGCCGTTCGTCATGACGGCCTCGCCCGTGGGCAAGCCTTCGGGGAAATTGGTGCGGCGAATCTCGCGGCATTCTTCGAGGATGCGCGGCCCGCCCACGCGATGAATCGCGCCGTCAACGCCCGCGCCGCCGAGCAGCGAAGAGTTCGCCGCATTCACAATCGCATCCACACGCTGGGCCGTCAAATCGCCCGTCAGGACGACGACGCGACCCGCCGCAAAAGTCTCTCTCTCTTCTTCCGCCAATGGATAATCTCAAACGGGCCTCAAGAAAGACCCGCGTGCTTCACACACACTCTCTTGTGGGCCCACGCCGCGCTACTCTCTCCAATTCGGAGGTTGCCGCGCATACTCGTCTTCCGGCCTCTGCTCGCGGTGGCCCTTGCGGGAGAGTGAAGATGAAGGTCAACATCAATCCCCTAAAAATAAACATCCAGCAGAGGGGCCAGATGGTAGCGATTCCCAACCATACCTTCGTTGATTTTTTCATCTTCGCTTTACGGGCTCACGCCTAGTCTCCCTCATCGTTCGCTTCGTCGTTCAAGTCGTCTGCAAACTCTCCGCGCGGCTCGACGCGTACCTCTTCAAACATATCCTGTAAGCGAATGGCCTGCGCGACCCTTCGGGCCTTGTACTCGGTCAAGGGATGCTCAGGGTCCGTGCTGGCTATCTCGAAGAGGCCGTCGTCCAGCATGACAACGCCGAGCGTGCCGAGCGCGACGCCCGGCGCGACCTCTATCTCGCCCATGTTGTGAAGGCGGAAGCGGCCTGTCTGTTCCACCCAGTCCTCTATGAAGGGGTCGCGCAGGGCGTGTTCGGCTTCCGCTTCGGAAAGGTAAGCACCCTCGACGATGAGACAGTACTCGCGTCCTTTATCTACGGTGTTCATGACGTAAGCATTTTTGGCTCGCTCTTTTGTCCGCACGCGCGTGTGAACCCGCTTGATGCTGTCGCATGAAGTTATAACTTTACCATCGCCGGGCACGCTATGAAAAGCAAATGCCGCCGGAGAGTAAAGAGTTTACTCTCCGGCGGCATTCAAGATTAAAGGTCCGGCCCGCTCTCTGTAAAGCTTTTAGTGCGCGGCGGCGTACTGCTCGTTGAGCGCGCGGCGCAGGCCGTCAAAGTACGGGTCGAAGCTGACGAAGGCCGTCAACCCCTGGAAGAAAGCGCGCCCGCCCGTCTCATTCGAGAGCCGGTTGAGCGAACTCTGGCCGAAGCTGGCCGCCGTGCTATTGCGGCTCGTCAGGCCGACCGTCGGCGTGTAGAAAGAATAGATGGACACGTTGCGTTTGTTCGCCTCACGAATTGCGCGCAAGAGGTCCGGCGTATTGGCCGCAGACGAAATATCGAAGCCATGCGAAGTGTCTAGTCCATCCGAGACGAGCAGGATAGCGTTGCGATTGCCGCCCTGATTATCGAAACGACGCAGAGCCTCTATCACTTCCACGTAAGGGTTATAGGGCGCGACGCTCTCGCTCCCGACAGGAATCCGCAACGACCTGCCAGCCCTCTCCAAATCCTCCGTGAACGGCTCGCGGACCTGCAAAGAACCGCTCCTGAGATAGCCCACCATCACGCGCGACCCCGCAGGCAAAGAATTTATAAACTCACGCGTCACCGGAATCTCATTGCCCACGCGCGCAATGACATCGTCTTGAATCAGAATCGCCAGATTCAAAGGCGCTTCAACGCGCACCTTCTTCTCGACAGCTTTTCTCTCAACACTCAACGGCGTCGCTGCTTGCGCCCCCACCAAGGCCGCCATCATGAAAATTAGCGCGCCCAAAACCGAAATGATTTTACTTCTCTTCAACATCTCACAAACTCCCTTGACTATGAACAAAACTACAACCCCCTGGAAGCTCGACAGCCTCAAAATCGAGGCTCTCAAGATGAATTAAATTCACATCTTTAAGATGCCAAAACCCACCCAAAGGAAGCCTGAAAAGCAAGTCGGAAGACGGAAGGCGGAAGGATGAAAGTGTGTGTTGACGATTGATGAAACGCCCGGCACACGCACAAATTCGTGACGCCCTTAGCGTTCCAGCTTGAGAGGCAGAGTTTCCGCTAGTCTTTCAAAGCGCGCCCAGATTTTTTCTTTATCTTCATTAAGACACTCTGAGCAATGTTCAACCCACGCGCTAGTTATCGGTAGTGAAGGGTTTATATAAGAATGATATAGAGTGAGAGTACGAGATAGTATCTTTAAATCGGTTCTGTCAAGGACTGAGATTAAAATAAGGATTTCAAATATGAAGAACCTAATTGAAGAACTCTGTGCCTCTAGCGACCAGAACTTCATCGCTTCTTTCAACTTATTACTCGTGAACATAGCATTTGAGGAATACCAAACATTGGTGATGTCAGAATATGTACATATATTAATAAGCTTCATCCCAACTTGCTTAATATCATCAACATCCAATTGGTCTTCATATTCATAGCAAGCAATAATAAAGGCTTTAAAAGCCTTATAGTTCAAATTGGCTTTATCAGCCTGAGCAGCGATAAGGTCCATCGCTCGTTTTCCATCTCGCTCGAATAACGCAGACATATAGACAATGATCGGTTCCTGGCTCCTGTCTTCCAGGATGTGGTCCATGCTGAAAAGGTCTGCATCGGGGAGATGCGGGATCAGCAGATTTATGGCCTGTGACCTGACGGGAAAGTAAGCAGACTTGGTGGCTTCGATAAGATGCTCTTTGACGCTCGCGCCGAGGGGTATCAAAGCTCTCAGCACTTCGAGTTGAATTTTGGTGGGCACGCCTGAGCCGGGCTTGAAGGCGTGGAGCGTGCCCTTCAAAGCCTCTGTGTAGCTCTCCTGAGTTTGGGCCTTGATGTCTGCAACGCCTGTGATGTCCTGGAGGATGTTGGCGCAGAGGGCGATGATGGGGGCTTGTTCGGCGATGGTGGTCCCCATAGTTCCGAGAAGATAAGAGACGTACTCGTCCAGTTTCTCGTCGGAGTTTCGAGCCAGTTCGCCGCCCAGTAATTGGAGCGGCTCGAACCATTGCGGGTCGCGCAGGTGCGGGGCGATGGTGGACTTGATGACATTGAGGCTCTGGGGGGCGAGGGACCAGGCGGCCAGGTATTCCTGGAAGGTCAAATGAACAAAGCGGCAGCTATGGGAACGTCTGCTGACTAATAGGCCGCTACGCAATTCCTGGCTATCAAGAAATCTTTCGGCTTCGATAGCGGCCCGTTCATCTGTTGCGCCGAGACGGTCACGAAAGCGTTGTTGAAGCAGACCGATAACCACGTCGCGTGTGATTTCGTCCGACCCGCTTTCGAGGATACGAAGGGCGATTTCAGCGAACCGCTTGCGCGTCCAGGCGCGATCATATTGGACCTCGCTTTCCGTTTCTTCGTTGAGCGCTTCAACCGCGCCATAACGAATCGTGCGCTCGGCGGCCTTGCGTTGTCCGAGCAGCACATCAACGCACTCGTCGTACAAATCAACCCTCTGGTCCGGCAGGCGTTTGCGATTCCAATGAACGATAGCGATGACGGTCATCATCAACGGGTTGACGGCGAGGGAGCGTATGCGGTCCTTGCTCTCGATAGCGGGCGACAGCGCATCATAAGCAACGCGGCTCGGCGTTCCTTCATTCAGGACATGTTCCCTGCTCACGCCGAGGAGCGCGGCAAACCAGTTTTTGAGAAATTCTCTGCGGTCAGACTCGTCGAAGTTCTGCACGTCGCAGCGCACGAACCCGCCTTTTAAAATAGCTCCTCCCGTATAGCCGCGCCCGCGAGACGTGACGACGAAACGGTTCTTATCAAAACGGCCCACGAATTTTTCCACCAGGCGGCTGATGAGGGCGCGCCCCTGCTCCGTAGGGACTTCATCAAGTCCATCGAACAAGAGGCAGCAGGAGCCGTGTGCGAGCATTTCTTCCAAAGTCTTGCGCGGGAGCGTGGCCCCTTTCTCCTCTGCTCGACTGACGATGAAATCAGAGATGGCATTCTCCGTCGCCTGTCCAGAATGTTTGATGAAGTCCGAGAGATCCCAGAGAGAGACGAAGAAAGGGACGGGCAGCGGCGGGTGAAGATTGAGCCGGGCCGCCGCCAATCCCGGTTCATCTTGAAATTTGGCGCGGGCAATCATGAGCGCGATGAATTTCAAGAACGTGGACTTCCCGCTCCCAGGATCACCGACGATAACGAGACGGTCGTATTGTCCAAGCGCAGTATGAATATCTATTGGACCAGCATCCAGGTCTTCGTCAACGGCAGCAGAGTCTTCGTCCTTGATGACGCGCAAGCGAACGTAAACTTCATCCAGTGGAATATCAACGGCCCGCTCGTTATCTATGCCCGCGATGTCCAACGATTCAAACTCCTGCGCGAGCGACTTGAAGTAGGCAGCAGGTAGCTCGACAATGTCGGATGAGGCTACTATTGGCCCATGTTCATAGCGCGCGTGCCAGGCGCGCTGTGCGTCATTCAACCAGAGCGAGAGGTCATTCCTGAACACTTCGCGGAAATGCGCGGCGTCGGAAAACGTGCCGTAGTAAACGGGCGGCGTGGAGGTCTCCAGCCTTTCACGAAAGGCCCGCACCTTTGTCCACTGGTCCAAAGCGTCCGCGATTTTCTGAGGGTCCGGCGGAGCCTGAAAAGTCTCTATGTTGCGAAAGAACCATTTAATCTCCGGGAATCCCGTGCGCAAATATGCGGTCAACGCCCAATCGAATTCCTCTTCGGTTCCAGATTCGTGCGCGCCTGTCGGAGAGCCGAACCGTTGGCCCATGAGTCCTATCACCAGCGCGAGCGACTCTTGAAATCTTTCGAGCGTTAGCCGCGTGATAAGTTCCTGCGGGCGGCCTATCCCAAAGGTCGAGTAGTTCTCCCAATCTATGACGGTGAAGCGTAGCTTCCATCTGGCGGCGGTGTGGCGATTATAGTCTTCAAAGAATTTGCGGACCTCTCGCCGTTCGGCGTCCATGTCGCCCGGTGAGGCCAGGAAGACATGATACTCGTTGATAATATTCGGCTTCATGAGAAAGCGTCCTCGGTGATAAAGGTCCAGTAATCTGCCGCTCAAATTATCATAAAAGGGCTGAAAGCCATATATCTTCGGTTCACACTCGCTTGATTTCCCTCTCCCGCTCCGATAAATTAGCGTCTCGCCCGGAGCGCATCCCGCCCATCATTCATGAAAGTTAAGCGACCAGGGATGGCTATCCTCCTGAAATTAATACTTGTCTGAAAGGAATCTCTCTCTAACGCCATGAAAGCTTATCCAACCGACAAAATCCGCAACCTGGCCGTCATAGGTCACGGCGACGCGGGCAAGACGCAACTCATCAGTTCCCTCCTCTACGTGGCCGGTGCGACGCCGCGCTGGGGCAAAGTTGACGAAGGGACCAGCGCCACAGACCACGACGAAGATTCCATCGCGCGCAAGATTACGCTCAACACGGGCATCGCCTATCTGGACCACAAAGAGACTAAGGTCAACTTTATAGATACGCCCGGTTACGCGGCCTTCATCTCGCACGCGCGGCCCGCGCTGCGCGTCGCGGACTGCGGCCTCGTCGTCGTGGACGGCGTCAACGGCGTAGAGGTCCAGACCGAAAAGACCTGGACCTTCGCCAACGAGTTCATCCTCCCGCGCCTGATGGTCGTCACCAAGCTGGACAAAGAGCGCGCCGATTTCGGCACGGCGGTCGAAGGCGCGGCCAACACTTTCAGCCGCGCCATCATTCCCTTCACCCTGCCCATCGGTCGTGAGAAGGATTTTCGCGGCGTCGTGGATGTGGTCCACATGAAGGCTTACGAATTCGACGAGGCGGGCAAGGCTAGAGAGGTAGAGATTCCGTCGGATGGACGCGACATCGTTGACAGGACCAGGGAACGGCTCGTCGAACTCGTCGCCGAATCGGACGACGCGCTGATGGAGAAGTACTTCGAGCAGGGCACGCTCGAAGAGTCGGACATCCTGCCGAACATCACCAACGCCATCGCCAACAGCAAGCTCTGCCCCGTCTTCGCCGTCTCCGCGACGACGCTCGTCGGACTCAGCATCCTGCTCGACCGCGTGATTGAGTTCGCGCCCGACCCGGCGCATCACAAAGTCGAACATGGCCGCGTCGCTGATGGCGACGGCGACAT
The DNA here is from genome assembly GCA_034665545.1 of Blastocatellia bacterium. Lineage (GTDB taxonomy): Bacteria > Acidobacteriota > Blastocatellia > Pyrinomonadales > Pyrinomonadaceae > DASYML01. Next base: position 1,347 of record JAXDFO010000386.1, on the reverse strand, counting down.
CACTCGCAAGTATGACGACAGCGAACCATTCTCCGCCTACGTCTTCCGCACCATCGCGGACCCGTTCGCGGGCCGCATCAACGTCATGCGAATCATTAGCGGCCACGTTCAACCGGACGCCAACGTTCTCAACTCCACTCGCGGCGCACAGGAACGTCTGGGCGCGCTGCATGTCATGCAGGGCAAGCAGATTGACAAGATACCGGAGGCGCACGCAGGTGACATCATCGCCTGCGTCAAGTTGAAGGAGACGCAGACGGGCGACACGCTCTGCGATAAGAGCGCGCCCATTGTTTACGACGGCGTGCAATACCCTGAGGCCGCCATCGCCTTCGCCATCGAACCCAAGTCGCGCCAGGACGAAGAGAAAATATCAGTCGCCCTGCACAAGATTCTGGAGGAAGACCCCGCGCTCCATTTTGAACGCGACGCGCAGACCAAAGAGTTCGTCCTTTCGGGTTCGGGCCAACTTCACGTCGAGACTGTAATAGATAAACTCAGGAAGCGTTACAGCGTAGAGGTCGCGCTTCATCCTCCGAAGATTCCCTACAAGGAGACCATCACGCAGCGCGCAGAGGTCCAGGGACGACACAAGAAACAGACGGGCGGTCGTGGTCAATTCGGCGATTGCAAAGTCATCTTTGAGCCGCTCCCGCCCGGCGGCGGCTTCGTCTTCGAGGACAAGATTTTCGGCGGCTCCGTCCCGCAGCAATTTCGTCCGGCCATCGAGAAGGGCATCATCGAAGCGGCCCAGACCGGAGCCATCGCCGGATACCCGCTCGTTGACTTCAAGGTCTCTTTGATAGACGGCTCGTATCACGCCGTTGACTCTGACGAGCACAGTTTCCGCGCCGCCGGACGCAAAGCCTTTCGCGCCGCGATAGAGAAGGTCAAGCCCGCGCTGCTCGAACCCGTCATGGATGTAGAGGTCGTCGCCCCGCAGGAATTCAGCGGCGACATCATGGGCGACCTCAACTCGCGTCGCGGTCGCGTGCAGGGCATGGAGATGAGCGGCAATCAACAGGTCATCAAGGCGCAAGTCCCTATGGCCGAGATGCTCAACTATCAATCCACCCTCAACTCAATCACGGGCGCGCGCGGCTCTTACCATATGCAGTTCTCGCATTACGACCCAGTCCCCGGCCAGATTGCCCAGAAGATAGTCGAACAAGCACGCGCCGAAGGCAGAATCAGAGGCGAAGAGGAAGAGTAAAACCCTACCAACTGGTTTGCAGAGACAAAAAGAGAGCGCGGGATGTTCACAGACTTGAGCTTTGAACATCCCGCGCTCTCTGATTTCTTTGACGCGTAGTTTTACGGCGTCACCAGAATATCACCCGCCGCGCG
>JAXDFO010000385.1:0-10108 GCA_034665545.1 Blastocatellia bacterium | reverse complement strand
GCTCGGCCATGAAATTGTTTGAATAGCAGAGCAGGACTTTGAGCACATCCACGAGCGTGCTCGAACGGTGGACCAGTAAAGCGCGTGCGTTGGCGGGAACCGAATCAACGTAGACCGCGCCCATCACTGAGACGCTCGGAGTCGTGCCGTTGAGGCTCGCCGCATCACCCAGAGCCGCGCGTTCTTCGTTCCACGCGTTCGTCGCTCTCGCGGGACGGCGCGCGGCGTCCAGAGTGTCGTAGAGTTGATCGCCCGAACGTTGCGCGGACCAATCGAAGTTCATCGTGAAGCCGGGGGCGACGACGAGATCGCCCGTCACTGTGCGTATGCCCTGACGGTTCAGTTCGTGCGCGAGCATGACCGCGTGCTCGTAATGAAAAGAGGGGTCTCGACCTGAGATGATGAGGTCGCCCGTGATGGTCCCTGTCGCTGCGTCGAATGTGCCGTTGGTCCAGACCGCAGTCACGAAGCGATGCTGTGGGCCAAAGGTGTGAAGCGCATCGAGCGCGGTCGCCAGTTTGACGGCGGAGGCCGGATTGAAAGCCTGCTCGGCGTTGAGCGCGGCCAGGCTCTTTCCCTCCAACGTCTCGACCAGTATGCCCTGGTCGCCCGACAGTAGAGTTTGATAAGAGGGCTGCGCGATGTCCGTCGCTGCGCTGGCGGGCTGCGCGTCCGTGGTCGTCGTCCTGGCTGGCGCGGGGTAAGGTAAAAGCGTCGGGCGCGTGAGCGGGCGCGTCGTAGTTTGATTAGTCTGTCCTGCTGAATCAACGGAAGTGTCCTGGGCCCACGCCGTAGAGAGTGGCAAACTGGTGCAGGTTAAAAGGAGCGTCAGTGTGAGAAGCGAACGGCGCATGAACCCTTGCTCGGTCATCTTTATCTCTCCGCAAAAAAAAGTCCGGGGGAATGAATGCATGCAGTATAACATAACGGCGTCCGCGCGAACCTGCGTAAAACTTCCGCAGCAAGATTCGGCGGAGGCGAGCATTAAGATGCGACGATGTGCTTGAGGGGATGCACACGGGGCGGTTGGTGTTGTAAGGTTTGTGTGAGCACGGACAATCATTTTGTTGACAATGCCGCAAGCGCGCTCATAAAATCCACGAAGCAGACAACCTTGTGCGACCAAGTAACCATCCTGTCACTATTGAAAACATCCAGGCGACGCACAGGGCGCGAAGGCCGGACATCCGCGCGCGGCTCGCAGAGTTTCGAGCCGTCTGGGAAGAAGGCTCCGACGCGCGCCTCTGGGAAGAACTGGTCTACTGCATTTTCACCGCCGGGGCGTCAGCCCGCATGGGCCTCCGCTCCGTTGAAGCCGTGAAGCATCTGCTCCATGACGGAGAGCACGAGGCATTGACTCGCGCGCTGACCGGCAAGCATCGCTATCCTGTATCGCGTCCCGGCTACATCGTCGCCACGCGAGCATTCCTGTTGGAAGATTGCCGCCTGCGCCTGCGCGAGCGATTAGAAGGATTCACAGACCCGCTCGAACGCCGCGACTGGCTGGCGAAAGAGAAGCGCATCAAAGGTCTAGGCTACAAAGAGTCTAGCCATTTCCTGCGCAACGTGGGCCTCAAGGGCTACGGGATACTGGACAAGCATATCCTGCGCAGCCTTGCCGAACTCGGCGTCATCGAATCGCCGCAACCGCCCACGACCCGCGCACGTTACCTGTTGACGGAGGAGAGACTCAAACAATTCGCACGCGACATCAACATAGACTTCGACGAACTAGACCTGGTCCTCTGGTCCATGAAGACCGGAGAGATTTTGAAATGAAGGAAGGCAGGGAGCCAGAAGTCAGGAGCCAGGAGCCAGAAGGAATAGCAGACCCTTCATCATGAAGAGCATGCTATCGCTCTTCATTCTGGCTCCTGGCTCCTGGCTCCTGACTCCTGCTCTTCTTGAGAGGTTTTCCCCATGCGGTATCAAGATTCAACAATGCGTTTGAGACGGATGGCGGTCGTTGTGTTGGCCGCCTTTGCCATGTGCGCGGTCTTTTCGTTGGGGACGAAGGCCGCTGCCTTCGCGGGCGATAAGACGCGCAGCCGCGCCGAGCGTGCGTTGCACGATGGCGACTATGAGACGGCGGAGAAGTTGTTCCGCGAGTTGGTCGAGAAGGACGGGCGCGACACCGATGCGCGCCTCGGCTTGAGCTATGCGCTGCTCAAGCGCAGGCACTTGCAGGACGCCTTCGACCATGCCGCGCGCGTCATCGCCGTTGACCCTCTCTCACCGCGCGCGCATGCTTTAATCGGCGCGTCCGTTCTCGCCGCAGGAGACTTTCGTCTCTCCGTCGAAGAGTTTCGCACGGCCCTCAGTCTCAAGGATAATGAGGCGCTGGCGATTGCCGGATTGGCGATGGTTGATTTTTATGAGAACCGCATGAACGCCAGCCTCAACGGTTTGCGCCGCGCCGTGTTCCTTGAACCGGACGAGCCCGACTATCTCTTTAACCTGGCCCAGGCCGCCGCACGCACGGAGCGTTTCAAGGAGGCTGCCGACGCCTACGAAAGATTTCTGACGGTCGCGCCGCACACGGACGCAGACCGCCGCGCGCGCATACGCGGCCTCATAGACTTCATGCGATACCTGGGCCAACAAAGCTCTCTCTACGTGCAGAGCGGCGCGAGTCATGTCAGCCTGCCGTTCGAGATAGTCAACAATCGTCCCGTCATGGAGGTTCATCTCAACGGCGCGAAAGAGCCTTTCCGTTTCGTGCTCGATACGGGTTCCGGGATGGCCGTCATCTCTGAGAATACGGCGCAGCGTCTTGGGATACGCGCGGTCGCGCGCGGCGGCGATGCGCGCGCCGTCGGCGGCATGGGTCGCTTCGAGATCGTCTACGGCTTTCTCTCTTCGATAGACATAGGCGAGGCGCGCATCGAGAGTGTGCCCGTCTACATACGCCGTTTCTTCGATGAAGACGGCAAACCCGTTGACGGTTATATAGGTCTCTCCATCATCGCCAAATACATCGCCACGGTTGATTACGGCGTGCAAACCTTCTCGCTCGTCAGCCAGCGCGAGCAGAGCCGGAACGCCGCGCCGCGCGCTCCCAACAGCATAGACATTCCGATTCGTACAACGTCGAGCGGTTTCCTGAGCGGCGAAGTGCTGCTTGAGGGAGTCAAGAAACCTCTCAACTTCATCCTAGATACGGGCGCGAGCGTTTCCGTCATCGCGGAGAAACTCGCCATCAGCGAAGAGATGGACCGCTTTCTGCAAACTCAGCGCATGACGATTTACGGGGCCGCAGGCGTGGCCGATGATGTCAAGATGCTGATGCTGCCGAGCGTCAAAATTGGTCCGCACCATTGTGAGAAGATACCGGCGGCGGTCCTGGACCTGGAACCGATTAACGAGACGACGGGCTTCGTCCAGAACGGCATCATCGGCGGCAACTTCCTGCGCCAGTTTCGCGTCACCTTCAACTTTCAAAAGGGCGTCGTGACGCTCGAACCACTGACCCCGCGCGCCCCCGACACGGAGAAGCGCGCGCCCGAAGGAGAAGCCAGCGCGCGCAAGTTATGAAACAGAGCCTCTATCTGGAAACATCCGTCATCGGCGCGTACCTGGACAACGGCGAGCCTTTTCGTCGTGACCTGACGATTCGCTGGTGGGAGCATGAGATGACGGAATATCGCGCGGTCGTTTCCACGCTGGTCCAGCGCGAACTTGAGCGCGTGCCCGAACCGCATCGCACGGGTTATCTCAAACTCCTGGAGCCGCTCGAACATGTGGAGCTTGCTGACGAAGCCGCTATCCTCGCCGAAGGTTATATCTCGCGCGGCATCTTTCATCGCAAATATATCGGCGACGCGCTACACGTTGCGGTTGCTTCCCTCAACAAGATAGATTATCTAGTAACATGGAACTTCGGTCATCTGGCGAACGTCCGCAGGCAGGCACGCATCCGCTTGTTCAATACCGCCGCAGGCTTCTTCGTCCCGATGATCGTGACGCCTGAATTTTTAGTCTCGGAAGCGACGGAAGTGAGGATTTAATTTTCGATTGAAGATTGCAGTCGAATGCTCTTTAACCTTCAATCGAACATCTAAAAGCGGATATGTATCGGAAGCCCAGATTTCTTGAAGTGCTGCACGCGATTCGTGAAGAGATGTCGCGTGAGGCCGATTATGATGTGGACCTCTTCGCGGAGATGGTCCGTTCGGGCGCGCGTCCCCTTCACGGCCCGGAGCGTCACATACGCGGCTTTAAGAGTCGCGCCCAACAAGTAGTAGAAGATGATGAGGCGGCTGCTACTGCTACGGTCGAGGCCCGGACCCCGCCCCGGCAGAAACGTCGTAAACGCGCGGCGCGGTGACGAACCAGTTTCAGGTTACAAGGTTATGGACGGGACGTTTGAGACAATCGGACTCGAAGTGCCGAGCGAGAAGGCTTTTAATTATCTGGCCGAACGCGCGGGCGATCAGGGCGAACCGACGCAGTTGACGAGGCGCGGCGCGGTCCTTCACGGACGCTGCTGGAAACTCGGCGAGGGACTCGAAGTCTGGACCGTGCTCTATGAATCCGGCACGGGCGATATTTTTTACGCGGACTGTCGCCCCGGCTTTCGCGCCCGCTACGCGCAACGCATCAGCCCTTGGGCGCTCACGGAGTATGACGAAGAGGGCGAGGCGGTGATTCATGGCTACTGCGACGGCACGGAAACGGAAGTGCTCTTCGAGTTGCAGAATCTGACGGAAGTTGGCCCGGCGGGATTTCGCGCGCAGGAATTGCACGTCGGACTGTGCGGCCTGGCCTATCGCGCGCGGCTGGTGGAACGCGCCTCGAAGGCTCGCTGGCAGCCGCTCGAACAGGCCGCGCCATCGCGCGCCGCGCACGAGAATGATTGGAGCCTGACGGGCCGCATCATCGCCTTCAAACCCTTGCGCAACCCGCTCTCCGGCAGCGAGCTCTACTGGATTTACCTGGACCTGGAACAACTCAAACTCGAAGTGCTCGTCAATCGTCGCGCCCTGCGCGGCGGCGTCCCTACGGTCGGCGCGACGCTCTCTGCGGAAGTCTGGTTGCAGGGCCACGTCCTCGATGAGCGCGCCCTCCGCTCACGCTATGAAGGCATTGACCGCGCCCACACGGTAGCGAGTTTCTGGTCCAGTTTGAAGAGAAGAAATTGACCGCAGGAGTCAGCAGCCGGAAGCCGGGAGCCAGAATGAAGAACGCTTGAATGCTTTTCCTGCTGGCTCCTGACTTCTGGCTGCTGGCTCCTGATTTTCTGATGAAACGCCTTATCGCCATCGCTCTCGTCCTCCTCATCCTCTGCGCCGCCGGGCTTTACATCTTCAATCAATATTGGATTCATCGCTATGACGCGCTGATAGCGCAGCAGGCCAGTATCTATCACGTGGACCCGGACCTCGTCTGGTCCATGATGTACGAAGAGACATACTTTAGCCCCTGGAAGGTCGGCGCAGCCGGTGAGATCGGATTGATGCAGGTCACTCCGGCGGTGGGCCGCGAGTGGGCCGCCGAGACCGGCATGCGCGAGCTTGAGCGAGAGATGCAGCAACAGCCCGCCGCCGTCCTGCGCGACCCCGAACGCAATATTCAGATAGGTTGCTGGTATCTGGAAAAACTGTGGGAAGAGTATAGAGACCAGCCGGGCGCGGAGGCGCGCATGATCGCCGGATATAACGCCGGGCCGAGCCGCGCCGCCGACTGGAATAGGACCAGGAATGGCGCGCGGCCTCTGAGCGTCAATGAATTCGTCGCGCGGATAGACATCCCTTCAACGCGCGCCTACGTGACTTCGATTCTCGAACGCTATCGCAAGATTAAAGAGACGCACAAGGGCTTGGGCGCGATGTCGAATCGCAGGACGGCGGCGGAGTTGGCCCAGTGACCTACCGGCGACTGCTCAAGGGGAACGCGGATTTTCGTCGCCTGTGGACCGGCCAGGTCGTTTCGGAAATCGGCGACTGGCTCAACAGCATCGCTGTCCTCGCGCTCACGATTCAACTGGCCGGACCCGGACACCAGGGCACTGCGGTCGCCTTTTACGCCATCGCGCGACATCTCCCTTTATTTATTTTTGGACCACTGGCCGGAGTCCTCGCGGATCGCCTGGAGCGTCGTCATGTGATGATCATGGCGGACTGCGCGCGGGCCTTCCTCGCGCTCGGCTTCGTGCTGGCGACGCGCCTTCAATCATTGCCTTTCATCTACATCGTCGGCGCATCGCTCTTCGCCGTCTCGGCGTTCTTCAACGCGGCCAAGCGCGCCACCATCCCCAACCTCGTGCGCGGCGCGGACGAACTGCTCACCGCCAACTCTCTCTCCGCCTCGACCACCGCCGCGACACTCGCTCTAGGCTCCGCGCTCGGCGGCATCATCTCCACCTTCGTCGGGCGCGACATCGTCTTCATCCTCAACGCGGCGACGTTTCTCATCTCCGCCGAAATGATTCGCCGCATTCACGGAAGCACGAGCGCGCGCAAGGCCACATACGAGACGCGCGGCGGCGGCCTGCTCGCGGTGCTGCGCGCGGCGTTCGTTGAGTTCCGGGATGGCCTCGCCTATGTGCGTCGAACGCAGGTCTTGTCCGCGCTCTTCATAGTCGCCGCCGGATGGGGACTTGGCAACGGCGTGGCGCGCGCGCTGTATAGCGTCTTCGGCGCGCATCTTGGCGAGAAGGCGGCGAGCGGTCTGGTCGCGCGCCCGACTGACTTCGGCATCTCCGTGCTCTTCATAGCGATGGGCCTCGGCGGCGTCCTGGGCGCGCCCGTCGCGCGCCGCTTCAACGCGGGCGCGGACGACGCGCTCGGCTCGCGCATGGGCCGCTCGATGTTCCTGGACGGGTGTGGCCTGGCCCTCTTCAGCCTGATGCCGAATTTGTTGGGCGCATCCATCGTGCTCATCGCGCGCGAGGTCAACTTTGCTATCTGGTGGACGGCGCAGCAGACCATCATCATGAGCCGCACGGATGACCGCTACGGCGGGCGCGTCTTCGCTTCGTATGAGACGCTCACGACGCTCATGATGGTCGGCTCGATGCTCGTGTCCGGGGCCGCCGCAGATGCTTACGGCGTCAAGCCGGTCGCATTCACGGGCGGGATGATCATCATCATGTCGGGCCTGCTCTGGTTCGTGCTCCGTCGAAGACAACGCGGAGAGACGCAAGAAACAAGCGCGGCCAGCGCATGAAGAGTCGGAAGCGGGCAAGAGTTTATTGGTCCAGATAAAGGTCAGTGCATGTGACAGGTGACACATGGCGGGAAAGGCTTTAATCTTAACGGGATTTTTCTGAGGACTGATGATGAAGCTGTACTGCGCGCGCAGTGTGATGCCGGTAACTTCAAAGCCGCTTGATGATGGCGCGGTGGCCGTCGAGGATTCGCGCATCGCGGGCGTTGGAGCGCGCGCCGCGCTCGCGGCCAGATTCCCAGAAGCATCCGTGGAAGATTTCGGCGAGGCTGTGATCATGCCGGGCTTCGTCAACGCTCATTCGCATCTTGAGTTGACGGCGATGCGCGGATTTCTCGAAGCGGAAGAGGGAGACTTTCCGGCCTGGCTCAAGAAGTTGACGAGGGCGCGGCTGGATCGCATGACGCCGGATGACTTATGCGTTTCCGCGACGTGCGGGGCTGTGGAAGCGGCGCGGGCGGGCGTGACCTGCGTCGGTGATGCGAGCGATGCCGCGAGCGCGAGCATGCGTGCGCTCGCGTCCGTGGGCCTGCGCGGCATCGTCTATCAGGAAGCCTTCGGGCCGGACCCTTCGGAGGCGCGCGAGAAATTCGAGTTGCTGCGCGAGAAGGTCTTGACCTTGCGCGAGCTTGAGAGCGCGTGCGTGCGCGTCGGCGTTTCTCCGCACGCGCCCTACACTGTGAGCGCGCCGCAGCTTGAGTTGATAGCCGAGTATGCGCTCAACCAAGAGTTGCCCTTGATGATGCACGCGGCGGAATCGGAGGCGGAGGAGCATTTGATGTTGGAGGGGCGCGGCCCCTTCGCCGAAGGGTTGAAGCGGCGCGGCATAGAGTGGCGCGCGCCCGGCATCAAGACCGTTCAATATCTGGCACGGCACGGCATACTGCAAACTAGACCGCTCCTCGCGCATTGCGTGAGAGTGGATGAAGCGGACCTGCATACTCTCAAAGAGCACGATGCGCGCGTCGCTCATTGTCCGAAATCGAATGCGAAGCTCGGACACGGACAGGCATCGCTGGCAAACTTTCTCGAACATGAAATCAAGGTCGGTCTCGGCAGCGATTCGGTGGCGAGCAACAACGCGTGCGACATGCTATCGGAAGCTGGCTTCGCCGCGTTGCTCTCACGCGCGCGGGGCGACACGACTCGCAACGGGCGCATGATGAGCGCGGATGATGTGCTCAAGACGGCCACGCTCGGCGGCGCGCGCGCCCTCGGCCTGGACCATCACACGGGCGCGCTCGCAGAGGGATTGCAGGCGGACCTGTGCATCGTCTCTCTGGATAAGATTCATCAACTGCCCGTCTATGATGTGGCGAGCGCGCTCGTCTTCGCTTCATCGGGCCGTGATGTCATGATGACGGTCGTCGCGGGAAGGGAAGTCTTCCGCGATGGACGCATCCAGACAGTTGATGAAGAACGATTGCGCGCGCGTATGAAGGAGATAGGAGAGAAGCTATCCGACGGTCTCTAGTCTCGCAAAACTTATGAATGTTCTAGTGCTCAATTGCGGCAGTTCTTCCATCAAGTTCCAACTTATAGAGACGGGACTGGACCAGATTGCGTCGAATCATGACCGGCGGCTGGCGCGCGGCCTTATCGAACGCATCGGCGGCGAGGCGATTGTCACGCTGCAAGGCTTGAGCGGGGAGTCGCAGAGGTCCACCGCGACGCTGCGCGACACGCGGGCGGCTGTTGAGTTCATAGTGCGCTGGGCCTGTAGCGATGATTCGGGCATCGCTTCCGTGCGGAGCGTGGCGGACATACATGCCGTGGGCCATCGCGTCGTGCATGGCGGCGAACGCTTTACGCATTCGGTGATTATTACCGACGACGTGTTGCGCGGGATAGAGGATTGCATAGACCTCGCGCCGCTACATAATCCGACGAACATCAAGGGCATCATCGCCGCGCGCGAAGTGCTCGGCGCGGGATTGCCGCAGGCCGCAGTCTTCGACACGGCCTTTCACCAGACGCTCCCCGAACACGCTTATCTCTACGCGCTTCCTTATCAACTCTATCGTCGCTATCGCATTCGTCGTTACGGCTTTCACGGCACGTCGCATCGTTACGTCGCCTATCGTTATCGCCAGCTACGCAGTATCGCGCGCGATGAGACCAACGTCATCACGCTGCATCTCGGCAACGGATGTTCCGTGGCCGCGATTCGCGCGGGCGATTCGGTGGACACTTCGATGGGCCTGACGCCGCTCGAAGGCTTGGTGATGGGCACGCGCGCGGGCGATATAGACCCGGCGATTATAGATTTCATCGCGGCGAAGGAGGGACTCAATACGCAGCAGGTCGAGACGCTCTTGAATAAGCAGGCGGGGCTGCTCGGCATTTCAGGATTGACCAACGACATGCGAGAGCTTCTTGACGAGGCGCACGAGCACGACGACCGCCGCGCTCGACTGGCGATAGAGATTTTCTGTTATCGCGCGCGCAAGTATATAGGCGCGTACCTGGCCGGGATGGGCGGCGCGGATGCCATCGTCTTCACGGGCGGCATCGGGGAGAATTCGCCGGAGATACGCGCGAACATCTGCGACGGTCTGCAATGGTTGGGGCTGGAACTGGACCAGGAACGCAACGCCGCGCAGACACGAGGGAGCGAAGGCGTCATCAGCAGTGATGCTTCGAGGCTCGCGGCCTACGTTATCCCGACGGATGAAGAGCTTTTAATCGCGCGCGACACAGTGCGCTGCGTCCTCGGCGCGCCGCAGAGATATTAAGTGCGACTGACGTAAAGCGAGAGGTCGGAGTGAAGCCTCCGTCTATGGAATTGATGCTTCCGTGCGTACAAGAAAGCCTTCCGCCAGCGAAAGAGAGGCGCGCGCGTGCAAAAGGAAGGCTTCCGCGTGCAAAAGAGAAGCTCACGTGAACGGAAGAAAGCCTTACACTTGCAAGTGTAAGGCTTTCACTTGCAAGTGTAAGCCTT
>JAXDFO010000384.1:0-4851 GCA_034665545.1 Blastocatellia bacterium | reverse complement strand
GAGTTTGATGCCGAAGCGTTCGGCCATGCGGTAGAGGGTGCGGCGGTCTATGTGTAGGATTTCGGCGGCGCGTGTGCGATTGCCCGAAACCGCTTCGAGGACGTGCAGGAGATAGCGGCGTTCGAGTTCATCTAGCGGAGGCAAATCGGCGTAGAGGTTTTGCAGCGCGGTGCGCGCATTGACGGCGCGTGAGCGTGTGTCGCCGGTCTGCATCTTGGGCGGTAAGTCTTCCGGCTCGACTTCCGTGCCGCGAGCGCGCAGGGCCGCACGCTCGACCGTGTTCTCAAGTTCGCGCACGTTGCCGGGCCAATCGTAGGCAGCGAGCAGGACCAGCGCGGCGTCGTTGAAATGCAGACGCCGCCCGACGCTCTCTGAAGCAGTGTGGAGGAAACGTTCGGCGAGCAAAGGAATGTCGCTGCGCCTTTCCCTGAGCGGCGGCACTTGCAACGTGACCACGCTCAAACGATAAAAGAGGTCTTCGCGGAATGTGCCCGCCTTGACTTCGCGTTCAATATCTCTGTTGGTCGCGGCGACGACGCGCGCGTTGACGTGGACCGTGCGCGAGGCTCCGACGCGACGAATCTCCGCCTCTTGCAGCGCGCGCAACAGCTTGACTTGCATCGCGGGGCTGGTCTCTCCGACTTCGTCCAGAAAGAGCGTGCCGTCTCCTGCCTCTTCCCATAGTCCCTTGCGGTCAGCGACCGCGCCTGTGAAGGAGCCGCGCATGTGGCCGAACAGTTCGGCTTCGAGGAGCGTCTCCGCGAGCGCGCCGCAGTTGACGGCGACGAAGGGATGCTGCGCGCGCGTGCTGTGCTGGTGAATGGCACGGGCGACCAGTTCTTTGCCGGTGCCGCTCTCGCCCATGATGAGGACGGTCGAACGCGAGGGAGCGACGCGCGCTATCTCTTTATAAAGTTCGATCATGACGGGCGAGCGTCCCATCAGGCCCGCGTCCTCGTATGTGGCCGAGAGAGCCTTCGCCAGAGGCTCTTCGTCAGCTTCGCCTTCGTTGATGGACCTTTCGAGAGCGCGGCGCGCGGTCGCCACTACTTCGTCAACCTTGAAAGGCTTGGAGATGAAATCCCATGCTCCCTCGCGCGTCGCCTGGACCGCCGCGTCTAGTGTGCCGAAGCCCGTCACCAGAATCACCGGAGACTCGTCGCGCAGTCGCCTGAGCAGGTCCAGTCCAGACTCTTCCGCTTCAAGATTGACATCGCTGACGACGAGGTCGAACTTCTCTTTCGCCGCCAACTCTCTGGCGCGCGCGGGCGTCTGCGCCGTCTCCGTGCTCCAACCCTGCTCCGTGAAAATCTCGCGCAGCAGTTCACAAGAAGCGCGGTCATCATCAACGACAAGAATACGTTTCTTCATAACAAAGCATGAGAGGTCAGGCGTTGACCTTGACCCCTTCGCTTACCTCTTCCGGCTGGCCCTCTTCCTTCATCGCGGGGAGTTTGAGACAAAATCGCGCGCCCTCTCCCGGCTCGCTCTCGACTTCGATTTCGCCGCCGTGTTCGCGCGCCACCTGCCGCACGACGACGAGGCCGAGACCGGTTCCCGAACCCGTCTCCTTCGTCGTGTAAAAAGGGTCGAAGATGTGCGCGCGCAACTCTTCGGACATGCCCGCGCCCGTGTCCGCCAACTCGACGAAAACATTTCGGGTGGGCCCACGGGCGGCATCGCCGTTTGAAGGCGGCTTCGCTTCCGCGTTCGCGGCTTCAAGGATGCCCGTGCGCACGCGCAGGACGCCGCCGCCCGGCATCGCGTCGAGCGCGTTGTTGATGAGATTGAGAAAGACCTGTTGCAGGCGGTCAGGGTCTCCGGCGACTTCGGGCAGCGACTTGGCGAGTTCGGTTTCGAGGCGCACGTTGCGCGCATCGAGCGCGGGCGCGGTGGCGTCGAAGGTGCGCAGCAGTAAGGCATTGAGGTCGAGCGGCGCAAGCTCTACGGTGCCGGGGCGCGTGCGCGCCAGCATCGCGCGGACGATGCGCTCGATACGCTCTATCTGCGCGCTGATGGTTTCGAGCCTGGCATCTGCGGCCACGTCTCCCGTGAGGCGCGCGCGCAAAAGTTGGACGTGGCCGCTAATCAGGTTGAGCGGCGTGCCGACTTCATGCGCGAACTGCGCGGCGGTCTGACCGGCGGCGGCGAGCCTTTCCAGTTCCGTCACGCGCAGGGTCGTTTCCGACAGTTGACGGTTAATCTCTTCAAGCTGCTCGTTGCGTTGTTCGAGTTCGGAGGTCGCTTCGCTGACCCGTTCCTGCAAGACCATGCGCTGCGCCTCTCGCTCTTCGGTCATCAAGCGTATGCGACCGATCATGCGATTGAAACTTCTTGAGAGCAGGCCGAGTTCGTCAGGCTCGCGTTGCGGGGCTTCAACCTGCAAGTCGCCAGCCTCCGCGCGAGACATGGCCCAGAGGAGACGTTCAATCGGGCGATAGACGAGTTGACGAAAGAGCAGGTAGGTGGCGAGCGTGATGAGGACCACCGCCGCCAGCGCCATCCACATCGCCGTCACCTCAAAGCGTTCGGCGATGAGGGTCGCGGTGTCGAGTCGCTCGACCAGTTCGACGGCTCCGCTATAGCGGCCCTGCTCCGTGATCGGCGCGAAGACCCTGTAGAGCGAAGCGTTGGTCCTGTCAGGCAGGGGCTTTGTGATGTCGGAAGCGAGACCGTTGCGGAGGGCCGCTTTCGTCTCGTCTGGAATCTCATAGGGGGGCTGGCTGTCTGCGGCTGCGGCGACCTCCACATACTTGCCGCCGACGCGTTCCCAGATACGCACCGCGACGAGGTCTTTGCGCGAGCCGCGCACGATGTTGGCGGCATGGGCCAACATCTGCGGGTCGCGCGGCGCGGGCATGTGGCTTATCTGTTCCGCTAGATTTATCGCTTGCAGTTCGGCGCGGTCGCGCTGCTCTTTACTGAGGATGGCGGCGACGCGCGGGTTGACCAGGGCCAGCGCGGCGGCAAGCACGGTGACGGTGATGGCCGAAGCCAGAACCGTCGTCTTCGTATGCAGCTTGAGCGGACGCATAAGAGCTAGTCGGAAGTCGAAAGGAGGAGGGATGAAAGATTTGATTCATTGACCGAGGTGAGTCAATCTCTTAACTTCCTACTTCCGACTTCTCACTTGCTTTTTGATGCCTGTGCCAATGGCGGCGGAATCATCTGCGGGCAGTGGTTCGCTGACGGTTCCTTCCGTGCCGTGCAGGTCAGCCATCGCTACGACGGCCAGCAGGGCCGTCACACCGAGCGTGGCGAGGATGTAAAGAATCTCCGTCTGCTCGAAATAGATGAGGGCGATGATGATGGCGGCGAGCGCGGCCATCCATAGCAACGTGTTCGTGCGTCGGCTTCTACGGCCAGCGGCAGCATTGACTCTTCGACTCATTTCTCTCTCTCCTAAAGAATAATTGCCCGATGGAATAAGCGAATAATTTATCACAACGCGAGCATGGAGGGCGACCGCGCGTTCGCTTGTCTCTCAGGTTCAAACAAGAAGAAGAGGCTGGCCCTTCTCTCTCGGCCAACCTCTTCAAAGGTCATCAAAGGGGTCCGTTGTTTAGTAGAGCACGCGCAGAGGCAGCATGCCTCCCGTCGCGCTGATGGCGCTGCTGAAGCCGCCGAGGACGCTGGCCGTGAGGGTCTCGGCAAGACGGCCTTTGGAGAACTTGGAAGCCTCCGGCACTTCTATGATGTCGTAAGGCATGAGAACTACGTCCTCCTTCTGCTTCTTCTTGATGGCCGTCAAGTCAGCGACTATCAATTCTCTTTCCACGGAGCCGGGTTGCTTCTGCCTGTAGATGCGTATGTCGCTGGACTTGGCTTCCTTCTTCACGCCGCCGACCATCGCCAGCACGCCTGTCAGCGTCTGTCGCTCGTGCAGGTAGACGCCCTGCGGCGAGATGACGCTGCCAGTGATGTAAACAGGCTCCGCTTCCAGAGCCTTGATGACATCGCCGGGACGCACAATCGGGTTGGCGTCTTCCTTACCGGCCACGATGTCCGTGACCCTGTAGACCTTGAACGATTGCAGTTTCTCGCCGTCGCTCATCGTGACGGTCGTTTCAGGCTCCTGAATCTCGCCGGGCGCGGGACACATGACAGGCTCCGTATGCAGCACTTGGACCATGCCGTTGGCGCGCTCCGTGATTCCACCGGCGAGGGCGAGCAGGTCGTTAAGACGTATCTGCCGCTGCATCTGGACGCGCTGCGGCATCGCCACCGCGCCATGCACGATGGCCGGAGGACGGCTATTGCGTCCCACTATGCGCACGCTCACCTGCGGGTTCTTGAGATACTTTGAATAGGCCGTGCTGATGTCCTTTTGAATCTCTCTTTCGCCGCGACAACGCGCGACAATCGGCTTGTCCAGAAAAGGCAGAGAGATGTTGCCGTCGCCGTCAACGTCCGCCATCGTGTTGAAGTCCGGCTGGCCGAAGACGCGCACGTCAACCGTGTCGCCGGGTCCGAGCACGTAATTTCGGATGCCCTGGTTATCCAGAGAGGCTGGCATGATGACGTTGGGTGTCGTGACGGTAGTCGTCTGTGCCCCGCCCCCTTGCGACGAAGACTCCTGCGCCGAGAGCACGGAGACCGCGCCCGCGCAGGCAAAGACCAGAAGCATGAGCGAGATTTTAGCTTTCATGATTAAATCCTCAACAAGTGAGTGGACGCCGATTATTTATCCGGGGCTGGTTTCTTTCCTGCTAGAGTTCTCAAGGGCTTTCTTTTTTTTCCTGGCGCTGCCGTGTTTGGGCAAAGTTCCCGGCACGACGAAGCCCTTGAAAAGCAGGTTACAATGATCGCATAAAAGGTTATAGATGCCAAATATGCGAAGCAGTAGTGGCG
>JAXDFO010000383.1:0-10451 GCA_034665545.1 Blastocatellia bacterium | reverse complement strand
ATGGTGCAGGAATATCTGGAGCATCATCGAAGTTCATCGAACAAGGAAAGCGAGTCATTCATCTTGGAATAGCTGGACTTTCAGTCCCGCTCAAATCTCTGCACTTTCAGTGCAGAGTGGTTTAGTTTCACCTTCTGCTTTGCTTTTGCCTTGTTACTTGCTTTATCTATGAAGTGTTGACGGCAGAGTTTTATGAAGGTCTGTGTGATAGGCGAGTCGTAGCCGTCGCTTAACCTGGCGAGGCCCATCTCCCAGTTGATTTGCGCGCCCTCTATCCACCACGCAACGAGGCGTCCTTCCTTCACCTCTTCGCGCACGGATTTGGTCGGCACGATGCCGACGCCCATATCCATCTCGACCATGCGCTTGATGGCGGCCTGCCTGCTGAGTTCCATAGAGACGGTCGGGTTGAGTCCCGCCGCCGCGAAATATTCATCAATCAACCGGCGAGTGTTGCCGCCGCGCTCGCCCAGGATGAGTTTCTCACCGGCCAGCATGTACGCGCTCACGACGCGTTCTTTAGCGCGCGGATGCCTCGGCGAAGCGATGGCGAATAGCTCGTCGCGGCTCAGGACTTCGGTCTGGATACCATGCGCCGCGACGGGCAAAGAGACGAAGGCCGCGTCAAGCTCGCCCGCGAGAATTTGTTGGACCAGTGCCGCGCTCGTGCCTGAAGTGACGGAGACTTCCGCGCGGCTGTGTATCTCATGAAGCTCATGCAAGATTCGCGGAAGCTGGTCCGTGCTGACCATCGCGGATGCGCTTCCGACACGAAGTCTTCCATGCTCGGCCCCCGCAAGTTCCGCTATCTCCGCGAGCGCGGCGTCATGCTCTCGCAATATACGACGAGCGCGCGTGAGCAGTGTCTCGCCCGCCTCCGTGAGAATCACGCGGCGCGGCGCGCGTATGAAGAGGCGCGCGCCGGTCTCCGTTTCCAACTGCCGGATTTGCATGCTGATGGCCGCCTGCGTGATGTGGACGCGCTCCGCGCCAGCCGTGAAGGTTCCGGTTTCGACGATGGCCGCGAAGGCTCTCAACTGTCTGATTTCCATAGAAGATTCGCGCTGCTATCAGTGACGATTATTGCGTTGATAAAATCTTTTAGTTTCTATTATAAGTCTTGGCCCATTATAATCAAGAGTTGATATTAACGATGCGGCCCGCGATTAATATCTCCGAACTTTATGAGTCCTCTCAGAACGCAAGCGCGCGATTTGGTCCTCGGAGTTGACGGAGGAGGCACTATGACGCGCGCGATTATCACGAACGGCGCACATCAAACGCTCGGCGAGGGAATCGCCGGACCGTCGAACCCTTTGCGCGTCGGGGTCAACAGCGCGGCCGCCGCCGTGCGCGAAGCTTTCGACAAGGCTTGCGATGATGCTCGCGTGCAGCGCGCGGAGATAGTCGCGGCGGAGATCGGTCTCGCGGGAGTCCGGCGCGCGGACGTTCGCATCAGCGTCTACAACGCGCTGAGGGTGCTCGGCATCAACGAGCTTGAGGTGGTGACGGATGCTGACATCGCGCTCTTCGGCGCGACGAATGGAGAGCCGGGCCTCGTCATCATCGCCGGAACAGGCTCTATCTGTTGCGGCAGGAGCGCGCGCGGAAAACGCGTCTGCGCGGGCGGCTGGGGGCCTCTCGCGGGCGACGAGGGCAGCGGTGCATGGATTGCGCGCCAAGCCTTGCAGGCGGTCGCCAGGGCTTCCGATGGTCGTGGGCCAACCACATTATTGGTCCGGGCCGCCTGCGCTTACTTTAACGTGCCGCAGCCGGAAGACCTCTCGATGGCGATTTACGCGCCGAGCATGACGAACGACCGCATCGCGGGTTTTGGCAAGCAGGTAGTCGAAGCCGCGCAGGGAGGAGACGCGGTCGCGCTGGCGATTATCTTTCGCGCGGGGCGCGAGTTGGGGACAGCCGCCTCCGCCGTCATACGCGGGCTGCGCATGGAGCGCGAAAAGTTTCAAGTGGCCTATGTCGGCGGCGTCTTCAAGGCTGGCGAACTCTTGCTCAAACCTTTGCGTCAAGAGATAACGCGCCGCGCCTCCAAAGCCTACCTGGCCCCTCCTTTGATGTCACCCGTCGTCGCCGCCGCACGCATGGCCCACGAACATCGTGGGCACATCGCGCTCGCTGTCTGAAATCTGCGGCAGGTGACGGGTAACAGGTGACAAGATAAAACAGCTTGTCTTTGAACCTTCAACTGTGACCTCCTTGCCTGTCATTTTTTTATGGACCAATTACCCGTCACCGAACAGGAGAACCCGCGCACGCGGGAGATAGCTTCGCGCTCTGCGTTGGAGATTGTGCGGTTGATGAATGAGGAGGACGCGCGCGTGGCGGCGGCGGTCTCGCAAGTGTTGCCGGATGTGGCGCGCGCCGTAGAGGGTGTGGTGGAGAGATTGCGCGGGGGGGGCCGTCTCTTTTACATCGGCACGGGCACTTCGGGAAGGCTCGGCGTATTGGATGCTTCGGAGTGTCCGCCGACATTCGGGGTCTCGCCGGAATTGGTCCAGGGAATCATCGCGGGCGGATACGACGCGCTCTATCGCGCGGTGGAGGCTTCGGAGGATGACGGCGAAGCTGGCGCGAGAGACCTCGATGCGCGCGGCTTTAAGAAGGAGGATGCGTTGGTCGGCATCGCCGCTTCGGGTGGCACGCCTTACACGGTTGGCGCGGTGCAGCACGCGCGCGCGCAGGGCGCGTTCACCATCGCGTTGACCTGTGTGCCTGAGTCGGAGATTACGCGCGCGGCTGAGGTGAGCATCGTTCCGGTGGTCGGGCCGGAAGTCATCGCGGGTTCGACTCGGCTCAAGGCGGGCACGGCGCAAAAGATGGCGCTCAACATGCTCTCGACGGCGACGATGATTCGCCTCGGCTACGTGAGCGGCAATCGCATGACGAACATGCAAGCGCGCAACGCGAAACTGCGCGCACGCGCCGCGCGCATCCTCAGCGCGGAGACGAATCTTGATGAGAGCGCGGCTATCCTCTTGTTAGAATCTGCTGGCGGAGACCTGCGCGCCGCGCTGGTGATGAGCAAGACCGGATGCGCGCGCGCGACGGCTGAGAACGCGCTCAACGCGGCGCATGGCTTGGTCCGGGAAGCGGTTAAAGCCCTGACAGGTTCATCATCATGACAGCTTTTTCTTAGTCTTCACTTGTCACCCGCCGCCTGTCACTGTTTTAATATGACGGCCTTTCTTTTAGCTCTACAATCTAAGCTTCGCGGGCTTTGTTGATTGACAGGGCCACGCGTGTGCGGGAAAGCGACCGGACCCAGAATGAGAGCGCTCGACCTTGCCATTATCTTCGGCTACTTAATCGGAGTGACGCTGCTCGGAACCTGGTTTGCCCGAAAGCAGGAGACGACACGCGATTACTTTCTGGGAGACAGGACCGTGCCCTGGTGGGCCATCGCCGCCTCCATTGTCGCCACCGAGACCTCTACCATCACGTTCATCTCCGTGCCCGGCATAGCCTTCGCGCGCGGCGGGAATTTTCAATTCCTGCAACTCGTCTTCGGTTACATGCTCGGACGCATAGTCATCTCGCTGCTTTTCATCCCCTCTTACTTTCGTGGCGAACTCCTGACCGTCTATCAACTGCTGGACAGGCGTTTCGGCGGCAAGATTAAGATGCTGGCGGCGGCCCTCTTCGTCGTCATGCGCAACATCGCGGACGGCATCAGACTATTGCTGACGGCCATCGTGCTGGCCGCCGTCTATAAATCTTTTCAACCATCGGCGGACGCCGAAACGCTCATCGTCGGCTCGGTGATTCTCATCGGCGTGGTGATGATCGTCTTCACCTACTTCGGCGGGATGGAGGCGGTCATCTGGGTCGAAGTGGTCCAACTCGGCATCTACATCGTGGGCGCGCTGGCGGCGGCCATCGTCATCGCCAATTCGACGACCGGAGGCTTCGGCGCGGCGATGGCGGCAGGCTCACAGTATGACAAGTTTCGCATCTTCGATTTCTCGCTGGACTTTACGAAGACCTTCACCTTCTGGGCCGGTCTCATCGGCGGCTGCTTTCTGACGATGAGCACGCACGGGACCGACCAATATTTGGTCCAGCGTTATCTTTGCACTGACCGCCCGCGTCGCGCGGCCACCGCGCTCCTGACGAGCGGCGCGGTCGTGCTCGCGCAGTTCATAGGCTTC
Organism: Blastocatellia bacterium; assembly: GCA_034665545.1. GTDB lineage: Bacteria > Acidobacteriota > Blastocatellia > Pyrinomonadales > Pyrinomonadaceae > DASYML01. Next base: position 6,282 of record JAXDFO010000383.1, on the reverse strand, counting down.
CTCTTCATAGGCGTGCTGCTCTTCGCTTTTTATCATCCTTACACGGACGCGGCCTATGCGAGCTTGCAGCCCTCTCAGTCCGCGTTTCCTTTCGCGGGCGGCGACCGTGTCTTTCCAGACTTCATCACGCAGCACTTGCCGACGGGACTTTCGGGCCTCGTCGTGGCGGCCATCTTCGCCGCCGCGATGTCATCATCGCTCAACTCTATAGCCGCCACTGCGGTCAACGACCTCTACAAACCTTTCAGGCCGGAGCGCAGCGACAAGCATTACTTCAAAGTTTCTCACTGGCTCACGCTCATCTGGGGCGTCGTGCAGATTGGGGTCGCGCTCGTCGTGCGTCACAGGAATCGTTCGGCGTTGGACCAGGCTCTCTCCATCGCGTCGCTGATTAATGGACCAGTGCTGGGCGTCTTTCTGGTCGGCACGTTCCTGCGCCGCGTGAGCGAGCCGCCCGCCCTCATAGGCATGCTGGCGAGCGTGCTCGTCATGCTCTACGTCTATTTCGGAACGAAGATAGCCTGGACCTGGTACGTGCTCATCGGCAGCCTGATAACTTTCACGGTCTCATGGGCAGCGAGCTTCGCCTTCGCGCCCGCGCCCAAGAATCGCCGCGACGAACTCGCGCCCGGCGGCTCGATTGAAGAACTCTTGCCAATCGCCAAAACGGAAATCTCGAAATGAGTCGCATCCCTTTCATACTGCGCCGGGGCGCAACCTGCATCACGCTCGCCGCGCTCTTACTGATGCCTTTGCCAGCATCCGGCGCGCGCGTTCACAAGACATCATCGCCAAATTTTACTGACGGAGACACGCATAAACTTTCCTCTGCGCCCGCGCCGTATCCTGCCAAACCGTCCGCCGGGGCCTTGAAGTGGGCCAACAAAGAGTTGGCGCGCATGTCTCTTGACGAGAAGATCGGGCAGCTTATCTCCGTCGGCGTCAACGCGACCTTTCTCAACCAGGACAGCGAGGCTTTCCGCGCGCTCCGCAAACAGGTCCAGGAAAACAAGATCGGCGGCATCATTCTTTTTCGTGGTCCGGTTTACGAATCCGTCATCCTCGTCAATCGCATGCAGGAGTTGGCCCAACGCCCCTTGCTCATCTCCGCAGACCTCGAAGCGGGTGCGGGCATGCGCTTTGACGATACGGTGAATCTGCCCTGGAACATGGCTGTCGGAGCGACAGGGAATCCTGACTATGCGCGGCGGCAGGGATTAATGACGGCGCGGGAGGCGCGCGCGCTCGGCGTCCAACAGATTTTCGCGCCCGTGGTTGATGTTAATAACAACGCGGCGAACCCCGTCATCAACGTGCGCTCTTACGGCGAAGACCCCAGTGAGGTGGCGCGCTTCGCGGCGGCCTTCGTGGAGGGAGCGCAATCCGGCGGCGTCATCGCCACGGCCAAACATTTTCCGGGCCACGGCGATACGGCTGTGGATTCGCATAGAGGCTTGCCCGTCATCAACGTCGGCAGCGCGCGTCTCAACAGCGTCGAACTGGTGTCGTTTCGCGCGGCGATTGCGGCGGGCGTCGGCTCGGTCATGACGGGCCACATCGGCCTGCCGCAGATTGACCCGACGACCATCAAGCCGCTCCCACGCGATGGCAGTAGTGCGCCGCGCACAAAACCTTCTTACGCGGATTCGGAAGTTATCGTTGAGAACGCGACGCTGCCCGCGACGCTCTCGCCCGTCTTGACCGGACAACTGTTGAGACACGAACTAGGCTTCGACGGCATCATCGTGACGGACGCGATGGATATGAGCGGGCTGACGATTTATTTTAACCAGGACGAGGCGGCGGTGCGCGCCGTAGCGGCGGGCGCGGACATGCTGCTCAAGCCTTCGGACCCGGAGGCTTGCGCGCGCGGTTTGCGCGAAGCCGTGCATAGCGGAAGGCTCACGGAAAAGCGCATAGAAGATTCCGCGCGCCGCATCCTCGCGGCCAAGTACGACCTCGGATTAGTCAAAGCGCGGCTCACATCAGTGGATGGGATAGACCGCGTCGTCTCAAGTCCTGAAGCCCTCAAATTGGCCCAGGAAATAGCGGAGCACGCGCTTACGCTCGTGCGCGACGATGCGAAGCTTTTGCCCGTGAGCAGGCTGCGTGCGAACACGCGCATTTTCAATTTGGCGATTACTAACGGCGAGGACCGGCTCTGGATTTCGCTGCCCTTCACAACGGCGATGTCGCGTGCGGGCAGGCCAGTTGAAACGGTGGTCCTTGACGAACGTTCTTCGGAGGCGGAAGTCCGCAAGGCGCTCGAACGCGCGGAGGGCGCGGACCTGGTTATCGCCTCGCTCTACGGGCGCGTGCGTTCGGGCCAATCGAGCAGCGTCGGCTTGCCGGAGGCGGGAGCGCGTGCGCTGCGCTCGCTCATCAACAAGCGCGCTCCGATGGTCGGCATCAGCTTCGGCAATCCGTACCTGCTGCTCAACTTTCCGCAGATGCAAACGTACCTCGTCGCCTATGGCGATATGCCGAGCCTGCAAGCGGCGGCGGCGCGCGCTCTGCTCGGAGAGACCGACATCGGCGGAAGGCTTCCGATTACGCTGCCCTCACTCTACGAGCGCGGCGCGGGCATTCAATTAAAGGCCACACAGTCGAGCGCGCCCGCCGCGAAGGCGACCGTTCAGTGATGAGAGACTTCGTATCTCGTCGTTCAATCAAGAGCAGTGATTAAACTCTTCAACAAACCGCGCATCACCTCGTCTCGCATCAGCTTCATTCATAGAGGCACGCTCGCCGTTTGCCTGATACTGGTCCAATTAGCGCAAGCTGACGGGACGACGCTGCCGGGCGCGGCCCCCGCGTCTGTCGGGATGAACGCGGCGCGGTTGGCACAGATGGATGCTGTCATCGCGGAGGCTCTGGCGGGAGGGGCCGCGCCGGGGGCCGTGGTGCTGGTGGCGCGTCGCGGTCGCATCGTCTGGCGGAAGGCTTACGGCTCGCGCGCCTTAGAGCCTGCGCGCGAAGCCATGACGACGGACACCATCTTCGACCTGGCGAGCCTGACCAAAGTAGTCGCTACCGCGACGAGCATCATGATACTGGTCGAGCGCGGTCAGTTGGGCCTCAATGATTCTCTCTCTCGTTACATCCCTGAGATTAAGGGCGAGGGCAGGGAACGCATGACCATCGAGAATCTGCTGACGCATCGTTCGGGCTATGCGCCGGATTTCGATTTGAGTGAACAGTGGAACGGTTACGAAGAAGCCATCAAGCGGCTCAAGGAAGAGCCACTGCGCAGCGCGCCGGGCACGCGTTTCGTTTACAGCGACATCAACTATATCGCGCTCGGCGAAGTGGTCCATCGCATCAGCGGCCTGACGCTGGACCAGTTTGCGCAACGTAATATTTTTGAACCCTTGAAGATGCGCGAGACGGGTTTTCGCCCGCGCGCGGAACTTGGACCAAGAATCGCGCCGACGGAAAAGCTGCGCGCCTCTGCGAGTTACCTGGGCGGAAGCGGCGCGAGTGTTGGAGCGTTGGGCGAGCGTTGGTTGCGCGGCGAGGTTCACGACCCGACGGCCTTTCGCATGGGCGGCGTGGCGGGGCACGCCGGTCTGTTTTCCACTGCCGATGACCTGGCCCTTTATTGCCAGATGATTTTGAACGGCGGCGAGTATGGCGGCGCGCGTATCCTGAGTCCTTTGAGCGTGGCGGCGATGACGAGGCCGCGCACGGTGACGGAGGACGGGCAGGCGCGTGGGTTAGGTTGGGACATCGCCAGCAGCTTTTCGTCCAATCGCGGCGACCTCTTCCCTGTAGGCTCTTTCGGTCACACGGGCTTCACGGGAACTTCAATCTGGCTTGACCCTTTGAGCGAGACCTTCGTTATCTTTCTGAGCAATCGCGTGCATCCTTCCGGCAAGGGAGACGTGGGCCCACTGCGCGGGCGCATCGCATCCATCGTCGCAGGCTCGTTGATGGACACGGACGCGCAAAGAGCGCGACAGGAATCGGCGCGCGCGTTGTCTGAAATTTCTATGGATGTCCTGCGCCTGCAAACGGCCAACGCCGCCCGCTCTCAAGCCGCGAGCGCGGATGCGCCGATTGATGCCGAAGTGCTGACGGGCATAGACGTGCTTGAGCGCGAGGGGTTCAAACCTTTAACGGGAATGCGGGTCGGATTAGTGACGAACCACACGGGCCGCGACCGCATGGGCCAACAGACGATTGATGTCTTGCGCGCCGCGCCGGGAGTGAAACTCACCGCGCTCTTTTCGCCTGAGCATGGGATACGCGGCCTCGCGGATGAGAAGGTCTCGGATACTAAGGATGAGAAGACCGGGCTGCCGATCTATTCGCTCTATGGCGAAACGCGTCGCCCGAAGCCCGAACAGTTAAAGAACCTGGATGCGCTCGTCTTTGACATACAGGACATAGGCACGCGCTTTTACACTTACATCTCGACGCTCGGTTACGTGATGGAGGAAGCGGCGCGCGCGCATCTTCCTGTCTTCGTGTTGGACCACCCGAATCCTATCGGCGGCATTGAGACGGAAGGCCCGGTCGCGGATGCCGGGAAACTTTCTTTCACCGCTTATCACACTATCCCCGTGCGTCACGGCATGACGATAGGCGAACTCGCGCGCCTCTTTAACGAGGAGCGAAAAATCAACTGCGACCTGCGCGTGATAAAGATGGAGAATTACCGTCGCGCGATGTGGTTCGATGCGACTAATCTGGTGTGGGTCAATCCTTCGCCCAACATGCGCAGCCTGACCGAAGCGACGCTCTATCCCGGCATCGGCCTGCTTGAGACGACCAACCTTTCGGTCGGACGCGGGACCGATACGCCCTTTGAAATCATCGGCGCGCCCTGGCTGGACGGGCGACGCCTCTCCGCCTATCTCAACGAACGCAAGCTGGCGGGCGTGCGCTTCGTGCCCGTCAGGTTCACGCCCGCCGCCTCCGTTTTCAAGGACCAGGAATGCGGCGGCGTCAATCTTATCGTCACTGACCGCGCGCAGTTTCGCCCCGTCCGCACGGGACTGGAAATCGCCGTCGCCCTGCGTCGTCTCTATCCTGCGGACTGGAAGGTTGAAGACTACTCGCGCCTGCTGGTCAACCAGGAGACGTTCGACCGCATCAAGCGCGGCGACGCGCCCGAAGAGATAGCAAGTTCCTGGACCAGCGCGCTCAACGAATTTCGCCGCGCCCGCGCGAAGGCTCTGCTTTATAAATAGCATTTCTGTCATCCGTGATGACGCTTCACTTACATGAAATAGGGATAACTGTAGACGCTCTCCTGCGCGCCCTGCTGGCCCTTCATCCGCGAAGGCGTTTGAGCATTCTCGATAGCTGCGGGGCGCGTGGAGCGTCGGCGCGTTTCCTCATCGCGGGCTTCGATCCCTTTGAGACGATTGAAGCGCACGGCACGAGCCTGCGTATAGAGGAGCATCTGGCGGGCCGCGTTCAGACGATAGAGGGCGATGCGCTCGCGCTTCTGGACGAGCGGCTCAAGCAATACAGCATCGCTCGGAACAAGGCCGCGCAAGCTCTTGACGGGGGAGCCTGCATCGCTACTTTCTCGTATGACCTCGCGCGCGGCCTTGAGCGTTTGCGTCTCAAGCCGAGAGCGCGAAGCGCGACCGATGAGCCTGATGCCGTCTTCGCTTTTTATGACGCGCTGTTGATACATGATTACGAGCGGGGCGTGACGCGTATAGCCAGTCTCGCGGGCGCGCAAAGGGTCGAAGAGACTTACAGGGCGATTGCCACGGAGATTGAGAAGCATGAGAGCGAAGCTATTCCGGCATCCCTGCCCGCTTCGACCGAGGCGGTCTCGAACATGACGCGGGATGAATACCTTGCGGCGATTCGAGCTATTAAAGAGCGCATCGCGGCGGGGGATATTTATCAAGCCAACCTGACGCAACAGTTCAGTTGTAAACTTCCCAAGCAGACAGGGCCGGAGCGAGTTTACCTGCGCCTGCGTCGAGACCATCCGGCTTCCTTCGCGGCCTTCATAAGACGACGTGAGGATGCCGTCATCAGCGCGTCGCCGGAAAGATTTTTGCGCGTTTGCCGTGAGGGAAGCGAGCGCGTCGTAGAAGCCTGGCCCATCAAGGGGACGCGGCGGCGCGGGATTAGTGAGGATGAGGACCGCGCGTTGAGGGCGGAATTGCTCCGTAGCGAAAAGGACCGCGCCGAGAATGTGATGATAGTTGATTTGTTGAGGAACGACCTGGGGCGCGTCTGTCTTTACGGCTCCGTGTCGGTCAGAGAGTTGTGCGCGATAGAGGAACACCCGACGCTCTTTCATCTGGTCTC
>JAXDFO010000382.1:0-3280 GCA_034665545.1 Blastocatellia bacterium | reverse complement strand
AAGCCGAAGCCATCACCGCGCCGGAGATAGAGATTGCCTTGGCGCGCGTCTCGCCCGCGCTCTACCTGAGGGAGAAACCGTTCGATAGACTTTCGGACCCGTCCACGCGCGCCATGATAGGGAAGGACTGGCGCGCCGCTTCGAGCCTCGCGCAGGGTCTGGGCGAAATCAACGGGATGAACGGAGAGACCGCCGGGAGCGGCATCATCAGCAACCAGGCCGACGCGCAAATCATCTTGAAAGCGATGCTGGATGATGCTTCGGTCCCCGCGCTGGCCGTGCCGGACGTGCTGCGCGCCTTCGCGTCCATCAAATCCGGCGAGACCGCAGAAGCCCTGCGACAAAAGTTGAGCGCGCCGGATGTCATCGTGCGCGCGACCGCCGCAGAACTGCTGGGCGGCCTCGCGCCATCCGAAGCCAACACGCGCGCTCTCGCAACGGCCCTGCCCGTTGCGATGCACGACGAGTTGAACGACGCCGCGCTCGCCATTCTAGAATCTCTCGGCAAACAAAAATCCGTTGCGGCCAACGATGCTCTCAAGACCGCGCTCGATTCGCCGGACCATCTCTTGCGCCGTCGCGCCGCCGCGCTTCTCGAAGCCAACGGCGCGGGCGATTTCCAGTCGCGCATAGGAACGGTCGCGTCGCGCAATACACTTGCCGATTATCAACGCGCGCTGGCGCGCAGGGACAAGCAGGTGCGCGCGCTTGTGGCGACGGACAAGGGCGTCTTCACCATAGAGTTGCTCGCGGATGATGCGCCACTCAACGTTGATAACTTCGTACAGTTGGCCCGTCGCAACTACTTCAACGGCATCACGTTTCATCGCGTCGTTCCCAACTTCGTGGTCCAGGGCGGCGACCCGCGCGGCGACGGCAACGGCGGACCCGGCTATCAAATACGCTGTGAGATAAACGAAACGCCCTACGAGCGCGGCGCGGTCGGGATGGCCCTCTCCGGCAAAGACACGGGCGGCTCGCAGTGGTTCGTCACCCATTCGCCGCAGCCACATCTTGACGGCGGCTATACTGTCTTCGGTCGCGTCGTGGCTGGCATGAACGTCGTGGACCAGATAACGCGCGGCGACCACATCCGCAGCATCAGCATCACGGAGACGGCCCGCGCCGCCTCTACACAAAAGAGGAAGGGCGGCCAGTAGCAGAAGAGATTATTGGACCAGCGCGATGAAGAAGCAGAGCGTGCAGGGAATTTGAAACACACGAGCAGACAAGTCAACTCATTGCGGAGAGCCGTTCGCCCCTGTGCGATTTTCTGCGTCGCGTTCTTCGCGGCGGCGATGATATGCGTGGCCCTGCCGCGAGCCTCGCATCAGCAGCAACAGCAAGAGAAGCCCGCCAATGCAGCGCAGCCCGGCAAAGTGGTCACGCACACCTGGTATCAAATCAATCTCACGCTCGATTTGGACGCGCGTTCCTACACGGGGCTAGAGCGCGTGCGCTGGACCAACCGCGACGACCGCCCGGCCTCCGTCCTCTACTTTCATCTCTACTCGAACATTCGCGCTCAACGCAACGTTTCGGCGAGCCGCGAACCGCAGGGCAGCAACAGCAGCAGCCTTGCGACGGACGAGCCGCGCCTTGAAATCACGGGCGTCAATTCGACCGCGAGCGGCGGGGCCATCCCTTATTCTCTTGATGAACAGGCGACCATCCTGCGCGTTAATTTACGCGAAGCGGTCGCGGCTGGCGCAACTACGGAACTCTCCATCAGGTTCAAGGGAAACGTGCCTGAGATAGATTCCGAAGAGACGACGCTCAGTTCGCATGTCCTTCAGCAAGTCGGCGCGGCCCTCAGAAGCGAGCGCGAGATGAGGCGCGCGCGTGACATCAACTTTCGCTGTCGCGGAGTGATGCTGCTCGGCACTGCTTACCCTGTGCTCGCCACGCGCTACGGCGACGACTGGCAACGCAAGATCGAGATGAGCATCGGCGACATGATCTTTACCGAGACGGCGGATTATCGCGTCCAGATTGACGCGCCCGCAGATGTCGCCCTCTTCACTTCCGGCGAATCCATTACTGGACCAGCGAGCGATGAAACAACTCAAGCCAACGCTCCCGCGACGGCGCGCGAATTCACCGGAGCGAACCTGCGCGATTTCGCCATCGTGGCCGGTCGTTCGCTGCGCGCGAAGGAGCGACGTGTGGGCGATGTGACGGTGCGCTCTGTCTTCATGGCCGAGCATGAAACGACCGCTCTTCGCGTGCTCGGCGTCGCTGCCGAATCGGCGCGCGTCTACGCGGCTCGCTTCGGGCCGCTTCCCTTTAAAACTATCAGCGTCGTTGAACTGCCTCTCGTCGCGGGCATGAGCAGCACTGAGTTCGCGGGTCTCGGCGCAATGGCTTCGGCCTTTTACGTGGATTTCGATTCGCCGCTCATGCGAAACCTGCCGGAGATAGTCAGAGAGCAGCGAGCCTCTCTTGAAGACAGCCTGGAATTCACGGTGGCCCACGTCGTCGCGCATCAATGGTGGGGCGCAGCCGTGGGCAACGACCCTGCGCGCGATCCTGTGCTGGACGAAGCGTTGGCAAACTGGTCCGCGCTGCTTTATTACCAGGACGTGTACGGCGAACAACGCGCGCAGGTCGCGCTCGACGATCAACTGCGCGGCGTCTATAAAATCTATCGCACCTTTGGCGGCGAAGACATGGAAGCGACCAGGGACGCGCGCGAGTATCGCAACGCCTTCCAGTATGCGGCCATCATTGCCAGCAAGGGAGCATTGATGTTCGCAGCGTTGCGCCGCCTGCTCGGCGATGAGAGATTCTTCGCCGCGCTCGGTCATTACTATCGCGCCAACATCTTCTCGATAGCGGAAGTCGAAGACCTGCGTGCAGCCTTTCTCTCATCTGCTCCCCCCGCGCAGAAGCGAGATGTCGCGCGCCTCTTCACGCGCTGGCTCAACAGCAAACGCGGCGATGAAGACATCGCGCCCCCGGACCCGAACCTCGCCGCAGCCCTCGGCGTCAACCCCAACGCAGGCAAGGGAGGCGACCACAACGCCTTCACGCGCCTCGGCAAATTCTTCTGGCAACAGATGACGAGGATTCGCTAGTTTTCGCGTCCCGAGCCGCTATCCGATGTATGGGATTGAGTGGGATAAACGTCAGGTCAGCGAGCATTCGGGCAACTTAAAGAGTATCTTGGCAAGACTGAATTGATTGTCAAAGAGATTGCCCGAAACTCTAGCTGATGCTCTACAGGAGACTCCGGTACTATAAAATGAGTGATGAAAATATTTTTGTCTTCGGTTCAAAC
>JAXDFO010000381.1:0-4633 GCA_034665545.1 Blastocatellia bacterium | reverse complement strand
ATTATCAAACGTTCCTGGCCGCTCCTCATGTACATCAAATGGAAGGGCGTCGGCGGCAAGCTCAAGGCTGGCGAATATCGTTTCCCTTCTCCCATCTCCCCGCTCGGAGTGGTCAGGAAACTGCTGGAAGGCGAGCAACGTCTGAGCCGCTTCACCGTCATAGAAGGCTGGACGCGCTGGGACATCGCAGCATCTATGGCCCGCATCCCCGAACTGAAACTGCCGGATGCGGACGCCGCCCTCGCCTTGATGGACGACACAGAAGCGATTCGTGACCTCGACCCGCAGGCCAAAAATCTGGAAGGCTACCTATATCCCGACACCTACAGCTTTCCTCCCAACACGACCGCGCCGCAGATGATAAATGCGATGGTCCAACGCTTTCGCCAGGAATGGAAACCGGACTGGACCACTAAAGCGCAGTCGCTCAATCTATCGCCGCGCCAGATTGTGACCGTCGCCTCGCTCATAGAGACAGAGGCCAAGCTCAAAGACGAGAGACCGGTCATAGCCTCCGTCATCTATAATCGCCTGCGCAAAAACATCACGCTCGGCATTGATTCGACCATCATCTATGCCTCCAAACTGGCGGGCAAGTGGCGCAACGACGGCAAGGTTTACAAGAGCGACGTTGAACGCCAGTCGCCCTACAACACCCGACTTCAACCCGGCCTCCCGCCCGGCCCCATCGCTTCGCCCGGCGCGAGTTCCCTCGCCGCCGCGCTCAACCCCGCGAACACGGACTATCTCTATTACGTGCGAGACCCCGCGCGCAACGACGGCGCGCACAACTTCTATAACAACGAAGCGGACTTTAATCGCGGCGTCCAGGCTCTGCGCGACTGGGAACGTCAACGCGACACGCGCCCCGCCTCACAACCGGACAACCCTGCGCAGTGAAAGGGTGTCAGTTAATAGTGGCGAGTGGTCCGATGAAGAGTGGTCCAATAGAAGAATCTTTACGCGCTTTTCATTCTCGCCACTCTCCACCGCGCACTGTCTTCTTGTATTTGCCGGGACGTTGATTTATGCTCCGAAGAGTCTCCCCTCTTTTGATTTGTGGATAGCCACCGGAAAGCTTTGAAGGCCACTGAAGTGAAAAAAATATTTGCCACCATCCTCTTTATGACTCTCACCGCCGCCTGTGTCCTGGGCCAACAGAGTACGGGTGAGGATCAGCAGCGTGCGCGCGTGCGTGATTCCGGCAGCAATACCAATGCGGGCGTCAACGGTGAGAAAACGAACACGGGCACGGGGCGCGGAATTGATTTCGGGAAGGGACGCACGCCGGAGGTTCCGCCCGTCCCGAATCCTTATCGCTTCACGGCGCGCAGGGACGCGCTCGTCAAGGCCGTCGAGACGATTATGCATGACCGCAAGATGGTCATGGACACCGCCGCCTCCAAGCCGGACGAAGGCATCCTGATTAGCCAGCCCTTCACCTTCATCAAGGGAGCGGTCGTCGCCGAATCCGAGTTGAGCCGTTACGCGGACCTGCCGAGCGCGAACGCGCGCGGGTGGACGCGTGGCCGCTATACCATCATCGTCGAGGTCCAGCCCATTGACGGCGTCAGCGCAAACGTCTCGGTCAACGCCAAAATCGAAGGGCGCACGGACGGCGCATCCGGCGCGGAATGGACGACGCTTCGCAGTAACGGAACGGCTGAGGAAGAGTTCATGAGCGCGCTGGTGGAAAACATCACGGGCGCTGCGCCTCCGGGACATCCGACGCCTCAACCCTAATCGCTCGTCAGTTTAGTTATTAACTGTCTGGCTCTCCCCGGCTAAGATTTTTCTTTAACGTAAAAAGGGACGACGTGATGGAAAGCCTGCACGTTTCAAGCGACACCACGGGGACGGAAAATTTCGAGGAGAGAGGCGGCAGGTCTCCCGTCGTCATGGTCATCGCTGTCATCGCCGCGTTGGCCCTGACGGGCGGCCTCTTTGCCGGTTACATGTTCCTCAAGAAGCGTCACGCGGAGCAGGTCAACGCGCAGAGGCAGGCGGAGATGGCGGTAGCAGCCACCAGGCCAGCCGCGCCGCCGGAGTTACAGGTCTTCGTGGACGATGCGATGCTCAAAGGCTCGCAGACCGTCATCGGCGGGACGCTGCTCAACATCTCCGGCGAGAAGATTTCGGACATCTCAGTCGAGTTGGAATTGAGACCGCGCAAGGGCGGCAGCACGGAGACGCGCGCGGTCGCGGTCGAACCCAAAGACCTCGCCCCGAATCAACAGGGCCGCTATTCTCTCAAGGTCGCCACGCAGGATTACAGCCACGCTCGCCTTCTGCGAATTAAGAGCAGCGCGCGTACGGAAGAGGTCGCCTTCAAGACCGTGCCCGGCGCGCAACGCCCGCCCGAAGTCATCAAGCCGGAAATCAAGACCATCATCGTCAAGCCGCCGCCCAAACGCGGCAACGGCGAAGAGTTCATCAACACGCCGGACACGCCCGCCAAGATTCACTGATTATTCCTTCAACCTTGCGATGAGCGAGGGATGCTGCGCCGCTTGATGCGGATGAAAGACAAAGATTAAATCTTGAGTCGAGCCGCGCAAACTCTCCACTTCCGCCAGTCGCTCTGCGCGCTTCTCCTTTGGCCCACGGTCGTTGAAGATGACGTAGTCCGCGTGAGCGATGAGATGTTCCGCCGAAGGCTTCCAGATTTTGCGGCTCACGCTCGGGTCAACAATCATGAGGGTCAAAGCGGGTTTGATGACGAGGGCCAGAGTATTGCTTTCTATGACGGCGCAGGCGGCCCCACGCATCAGTCGGCTCATCTCGCGCCATGCTTCCAGGACGGCGGCCTCTTTGGTGATGGCCCAGACGACAGGACTCGCGCCCGCCGCCGAGAGCCGCGCCGTGTCCGTCCCCTCCTGCTTGATGATGCTCTCTCTAGTGATGACCTGAAACTCTCCGCCGAGCGAGCCGCACACGTCGCAGCCCTTCCCGCCATGCGGGCAGCCGCGCTCGCCATGCGTGACGGTCATCTTGGCGGCGGCTGTCCGAAAGCGTCCGGCCAGGGAGCGCGTCATGGACTCTGCGAGGCAGGTCTTCCCCGCGCCGGATGAGACGCCCGCCACGACGATTGTGCGCAAGCCATCCGTCGGGCTCGCGTCGTTCACCCGCGAACTGTTATTCTCCGTTTCGTAGACAACCATTTATAACGCTCGCGTCGTCACAACAACATCGCAGACTCGGCTTGAAGCGAACAACATCTTTCGCTAGAATTCCATGCGATAGGAATTTCCGTGAACATCTGTGATGCCTCCTCTTACTTTACAATGGTCCGTCAAGGTTAAGCTAATGCTGTCTCGCACAATCTTCATGGCTCTGCTGTTGCTCCTCTGCTCCCTCGCGGCGCAGGCGCAAACGTCGCGCCCGAGCACTCCGATTGATTCGATGAGCGCGGATAAAAGCACGCCGGATTCCAGGACCAACATGGTCGGCTCGCCCGAAGAGGAGATGATGGCGCGGCGTGCCATCAAATACGCGGAGAAGGAGCGGCAGGATAATCTTGAGCGTGCGCGCGAAGCGGCGCAAATCGGCGCGTCGCTCCACGACAACTTCATCAAGAACAAATCGCTCAGCCGTGAAGATTTAAAAAAGCTGGACCGCCTCGAAAAAGTGACGCGCAAGATACGCAGCGAGGCCGGAGGCTCCGACGATGAAGAGGAGTTAAAGGACGCGCCGCAAAAGCTGGACACGGCATTGGAGCGCATCGCGTCAGTCTCCGAGGCTGTTCATAAAGGCGTCGAGAACACGCCGCGCCAGGTCGTCTCCGCAGAAGTCATAGAGCGCACCAACGAACTTCTGGAAATCATCCGATACGTCCGCACGATGTCACACTAAACGTCAATGCAATCAGCTATGAGCGACACACGGCAGCCCTCAGACAGCCCGCGACGATTGATTCTCAATTTCCTAATCCTTCTCACGCTCGCAATCTTCCCGGCCCTCGCGCGCGCGCAAAGCTCTCAGGATGATGAAGTGGTGCGCGTCAACACGGACCTCGTCGTGCTCAACGTGACGGTGACGGATGCTCAAGGCAATTATGTTCACGGGCTGAAGGCGAAGGACTTCAAGATTTTCGAGGATGGACGCGAGCAACCGCTCGATACGATTGCTGGCTTCAACGTCGAAGAGACTCCGTTCGCGGCTGTCTTGCTGCTGGACACGTCCGGCAGTATGGAATCGAGGCTGACGCTGGCGCGCTCTGCGGCGATACGTTTTCTGGATGGCTTGAGAGACGAAGACGTGGCGGCCATCTATCGTTTCGATGCCAAGATAGAACAGGTCCAGGAATTTTCCCCCGGTCGTGACTTGCCGGAGATGGCCTACTCGATTCGCGCCAAAGGCATGACCGCGCTCAACGATGCGATACGCCGCGCCGCCCTAGACCTTTCCGGTCGAGCCGAGAAACGCCACGCGATTATCGTCCTCTCGGACGGCATGGACAATTTCAGCAAGGCTTCCGCGAACAAGGCTCTGGAGAGCGCGCTGGCGGTCGGCGCGACGATTTATACAGTTGACATGTCAGCGACGGACGGCAATGCATCGCGCGACCGTCAGAACGCGGCGGCCCTGCGCGAGTTTGCCAGCAAGAGCGGCGGGCGTTATGTGGCTTCACCCG
>JAXDFO010000380.1:0-6129 GCA_034665545.1 Blastocatellia bacterium | reverse complement strand
CAACAGACTTAATTACCGTTGCAGAAGCGCGCAAGCTTCTTGGGGTGAGTCCGGTGAAGATGGCTGACCTGCTCAGGCAGGGCCACATACGCAGTTTTCCTTACCCTTTGGATAAGCGCGTAAAGCTTGTCAGTCGCACTGAAGCCCTGGCTTTGAGATTGAGGGATAAAGCCGCATGAAAACCATCGTCATGGCTAACGCGAAAGGCGGCACGGGCAAGACTACATGCGCCGTAAATTTATCTGCCTGTCTGGCACTTCATCACGGCAAGCGTGTGCTGGGGATAGACCTGGACCCGCAAGGCAATCTGGGCATCAGTTTCGGGGTTGACCCACGGCAGTTGACCTACACGGCTTACCATTTGCTGACCGCTGAAACCCCCAACATTCGAGAGTATGTTACGGAAATAAAGCCGAACCTTCACTTGATAGCCAATGCTATCTCGCCGGACCTGGAGAATCGCCTGGAGGCCAGCCATAACCGCGATTCCCTGCTCCGCCTGCGTTTGAGGCAGCTTAAAGGACAGTATGATTACGTGATTATTGACACTCCGCCCGCGATGCGTACGGCCACCATGAACGCCATCGTGGCCGCCGATGAAGTAATCGTGGTGGTGGATTGCGGCTTCTACGCCCTCTATGGACTGACGGATTTAATGCGCCAGATAGCACGCGTCTCAGACGCTTATGAGAAGGACGACATAGTCATTCGCGGATTACTGAACATGTTCAATCGGGGCCAAAACCTTGATAGAGATGTGAAGAAGGAGGTCTCGGACTTTTTTGGCGGGCTGATGATTCAGACCATCATCCATAAAAACGTGCGGTTAGCGGAAGCCGCTTCGGCCAGCCAGCCGATTATAGAGTTCGACGCCTCCGCGCCCGGTAGCTTTGATTTCCTCAAACTCAGTAAGGAGCTATTGTCAGAGTATGAGCCAGAAGAGCAAACGAGGTCTGCAAAGAGGGCTAAGTGAGATAGTCGAACGGCAGACTGCTCCGGCCCCCGACAAGTCAAAGGAGAGTTCGAGCTTAATCGCCAAGTTTCGCGACCACCCCCTCCTACCACCTCCTACCACCTCCTCCCTCCAACCAATTGATGAGCCGATTGCGCCGACTCGTGATTTCGCGCGGGTTGCCAATTCCATCACCAGGGATGCCATCCCCGGAGGACTCTTCAAAGGCACCAGCAAAAAACTTTACGACGCGCTCTATTTGCGCACGCGCGGAGCCATCGTTCCCGTGCGCGAGATAAAGGCCAAGCATGGTGATTTAATGCACTGGGCCGGGGTCAGTCACAACACTTTGCGGACCCATTTACGCCATTTGGAGGCGGTTCGCCTGATTGAAATCAAGTGGGAGTTGGGTGATAACAATGGAGCTATTTATGAGGTCAGAATGCCGGAGGAATTGGACCTCCTCCCACCTCCTCCTACCACCCCCCTCCAACCACCTCCTCCCTCCAACCAGAAATTGGTACCCCCCTCCACCCAAAAATTGGTAGGAGGTAGGAGGGGTCAAACCATTGAAAACACAGGCACTTCCACGTTTCCTAATACTTTAATTAAGACTAATACTGAGATTGATGATGAGGCTTTCGCCGGATTGACCAATCTTTTCCGTGAAACGGTGAAGGAAATCACAGGAAAAGAGGCTTCAAAAATGGAGGCAGAGCGGTGGAATGAATTGGCCGAATTGCTCATGACCGAATTGAAAATCGCCGCTGCGCGGACCACCGTTTCCAACGTGCCCGCGTTCCTGACCGAGCACCTGCGGCGCAGGCTCTGGAAGATGGACAAGAAGCAGATGAGCGTTGAAGGGAAGGCGAGGTCCGTTGAAGGGAAAGCGGCGGTCTCGAACGAGCAAGCCAAAGATTGCCCGGACTGTGGCGGAACAGGATTCTATTATCCGAAGGGATTCGAGGGAGGCGTCGCCAGGTGCAGGCATGAGCGGCTTAAGGAAGGGAAGTAGTCCGCGCGCGCCATGTAACGGCCCTACCCTTTAGAGACTTAACAAGTTGTTTGAACCTGCGTTCAATCAACTTTCGTTGTTAGTCGCATCGTTCTTGGTGTTGCGTATAGCAAGGCTGGCAATAACAACGACCAGTTCGGCAGGCTCTACGGGTTTCGCTATATGCATTTGATAACCGGCTGAGAGCGCGCGCATGCGGTCCTCAACTCTCGCGTGGGCCGTTAATGCGATGGCTGGAATCTGGCCTCCGCTCTCCTGTTCTAAAGAGCGGACGTTGGCGATTAGCGAGTATCCATCCTCGGCAGGCATTTCGATGTCGCTGATGAGCAGGTCCGGCTTCAATCTCTGTAAAGCGGCGAGGGCTTCGGATGCACTCGACACGGTTGTCACTTCGGAACCGCACGACCTGAGCACCACTGCGAGTATCTCGCGCGCGTCTGCTTCATCATCAACCACGAGCACGCGCAGGCCAACGAGTTCCGGCGGGCAGTTGAAAGGGACCGCGCGCTCATCTGCTGTCGGATGACGGCGCGTCGGGTCTTCCTTCAAACGTTTAGAGTCATGAACTATCATGCGCGGCAGCTTGACTGTGAAAGTTGTTCCCTGGTCCAGTCCGCCGCTGTAGGCGTTGACGGTCCCGCCGTGCATCTCCACCAGTTGACGCACGAGCGCAAGCCCCAGGCCCAGCCCGCCATGTCTTCTAGTGCTGCTGTTATCCGCCTGGCGGAAGCGGTCGAAGACGTAGGGCAGAAAGTCCGGGCTGATGCCTTCTCCCGTGTCGCTGATAGTGATTTCGATGTGAGAGTTGATGCGTTCAAGCCGAACCTGCACGCGGCCACCTTTGGGCGTAAACTTGATGGCGTTGGTGAGTAGGTTCCAGATGACCTGCTGCAAACGACCGGCGTCTCCCGCGACCGGCCCGGCTCCAGGGTCAAGCACCGACTGTACTCGAACATCCTTAGCCGCCGCCGCCGGGCGGACCACGTCCAACGCTGCCTCTATGACGACCGAGGGGTCTAGAGGCTGCACGTCCAGCCGCAGCTTTCCGGCGACGATGCGCGCGAAGTCAAGAATGTCTTCGATGAGGGTGGATTGTAGCTCGGCATTTCTTTCGATGCTCGCTAAGGCGCGTTCCGCACCTTCGGCATCAAGTTGGCCGCTACGCAACATCCTGGCGAATCCTAATATCGGTGTGAGCGGCGTGCGCAGTTCATGCGAAACGGTGGCTAAGAAATCGTCTTTGGCGCGGCTGGCGGCTTCGGCAGCGCGGAGGGTGCGTTCAAGGTTGGAGCGAGTGGTGTCCAGCGTTTCGGCCAGCGCCTTTGACTGAGTCGCCGCCTGGCGCGCCACGCGCGTCTGCGCTTCCGCGATGAGCAGTGCGCGCTCGCCGCGAAAGGCCGCTCCCAGAAGCGGCAGTAGCTCTACTAAGTCTTGAAGCTCCTCCGGCCTCGGCGTGCCGCCGATGAGCGCGAGCACAGAGCCGTCCTGACCGGCAATCGCCGTCAAGGGCTTTTGAGATTCGGCATCGGGAAAGGGAACGGTGGTCGTGCATTGGCCCTTGCTCGTGCATTCCTCTAACACCGCTCGCCAGGCTCGCCCGGAAGGAAGCGTCTGTAAGAATCCGGGGGCCGGTAGGAGGATATTTATTTCCGGGTCTCGAATAAAAACTATGAGGTCTTCAACGCCCAGATGTTCCGCCAGTCGCCGCGCGTTCAGAGGCCGTTCCCCGGAATCTACCAGCGAGGAGATGAGCGAGATTGGTCTGGTTAATTGGTCCATTTCCGGCAGAAGATTTTTATTCGGGAATCAGGCACACGACCGCCGTGCAATTGTGAAATCCGCTGAACTGTCTTTCGGCGCGCGCTATCTGCCCGTAGGTATTGCAGCCCGCGTACTTCGTCTTGCCGAGCACTTTCTTGAGCGCATCCATCTCCACTCCGAACTCCTTGCCCATCCTCAACCTCGTCGCCACGCAGTCGAAGAAGAGCGCGACTTTGGGTTGATAACCGTTCATCTGTCCCAGGGCTGCGAGCGCAGCGCCCTCTGCCGCGTTGGCCGAAGACGCGCCCGTCGCGCTCATGATGTGAACGGTCGCGCCCGCAGGGATGTCCGCCGCGCACACCACGGACCCGTCCGCGTTCACCGCTAGAGGCACGCGCAACTTGTAACCGCTTCCGGTATCAATCCCTATGATGTTGTGAAGAAAGAAAGGGACCGGGTCATGCGGGTCGAAAGCCTGACCTGTAGATGCCGCGTGGTCTTGAAAGACTTCGACGGCGGGAGACGAGTTCAAACTCAAGAGGCGCATCCCGTCTGCTTCGGTCACGCGCATGGGCGGGCTGGCCGTAACCCAGCCGTGACTGACGCCGATGCCGAGCGGCTTGTTCGAGAGAATCTCAAGCGCGACCGCCGCATCTGGAATAGCTTCCGTGTCATGAAAAACGTGCGTCCGCGTGAACTGCGCGTCGTCGCCCGCGCCACCGCCAAACAGCATGTAGCTCCCAGCCGTGTGCATGTTGAGGGCTTCTATCAGATCGTCGGCGTAACCCGCCAGCGCATCCGTCAGCACCAGCGCGGAGCGAAACAGATACCTGTGATTGTCCATGCCCTTGAAAGATGAGACCATCTCCTCGGCAGCCGCCTCACGGTCCTCGCGCAGGTGATGGCCGACCCCTGCGGCGAAGCGCATCTCCGTAGACCTCAGGGCGACCGCGCTGGCAGACTGTTCGCCCTGTGCTTCGCTCGTGAACTCACCGGCAGACGAACAGCCGACCATCACTTTGGGATGACACGCGGCCTTGATAGCCTCTAACAACTTCGAGTAGTCATGTTTCGATGAAGCGAAAACGATGAGCGCGTCGGGCGAGTGGCCGTCTAAGTCCTCTATGATTTTTGAACCGAGTAATTGGCCTGCTTCCGTGCTGTCGGGCAGGTCCGTATACACGACTGTAGACTCAGTCATCTGAGACGCTCCTCTAAATGGATAGACGTTCTCTCTTGCGACAAGAGGATTCAAAACGGGGGACTAATTTTATAATGAAAGGCTTTCGCTGAAATATTAAGCAACAATTCTTCCCGCTACGCAAGGTCTATCCCGCGCAGGCTCTTTTAATTTCTACGGGGAGAGTCATGAGCGTGCGGAGATAAGGCTAGGTTAAAGGAAGGCCGGGCATTAGTGTCTCAATCGAAGATTGAGAGAGAGGCTTGAGGAAGCCTAACCCTTTTTTGGCTTGTTTCCCGTCGCTCGTCTCTTAACAGTTTTCTTTTCGCTCGCAAGCCGCAGCACGTCGCCCGGCTGGCAACTGAGCATCTGGCAGATGCGCTCAAGAGTGGCAAAATTGATGCCCACCGATTTGCCTTTCTTCAACCGCCACAGCGTCGAGTGGCTGATGCCGGTCTCCTTCGACAACCAGTAGAAAGTCCGCCCGCGTTTTTCCAGTAACTCATCAACTCGAATCTCAATCAAAGCACACCTCTCATCTTTATTTTCGATAGTAATCATACACGAAATATATCACGTATAAACTATATTCTACAATTGACATATGCCTTTGTCTAACGTACAGTTAAACAGAACCGAGCCTAGCCCACTCTCTTCATCAGCGTCTCTGGAATTACCCGGACCCCTGAACTCCCATTGCTAGTACAGTTAGAAAGACAGTGAAATATGAGCCAGCCACAGAGAAGTCATGCGCCGGAAGTCTGCGCCTGGTGCGCGGGAACGGGGACGCGAGCCGTCTCGATGGGCCACATCATTTCGTGTCTGGTCTGCGGCGGCAAAGGCAAGGTCTCAGTGGCCCAACCGGCAGGACCATGCCAGCCATGTAGCGGCAGCGGCAGGCGTAACGTCAACAGTTCGTGTCTGACCTGCGCCGGGACGGGTTGGGCGCGCGTGTTCGTCTAGGGATAAATGAAATTTCGCAGCAGCCTCGAACCCTCCAAACTTAATCTTGAAAGAGACAGGGAAGCAATTAATGACCGAACCGAAAAAACCAACGAGCAACGGCCAGGGCCATTTCGCAAACGAAGATCAATGGCCTGGAATAGATTCAAGGTATCGGCTGATAGTGGTCGCGGCTTTAAGAAGCAAGCAACTGCTGAACGGGTCACTGCCACGGATTGAGCCTGATTCGCGCAAGCGTCGAAACACCAGCATCGCGCT
>JAXDFO010000379.1:0-13054 GCA_034665545.1 Blastocatellia bacterium | reverse complement strand
GAGGTCGGCGGGCAGGTGCGGCTGGTAGTGGCCCGGAAAGAGCGGCCTCGCTTTGGTGACGTTGGTCCATTCGGTGAAGCCCTTGCCCCACCACTCGTCGTTTTCCGGTATCGGATGAAATTGCGGGAGATAGAATGCTATCGGTTTAATCTTTGACATGTGCCGCGTGTCTGCCGGACCCCTTGAAATAATCAGCGCGCTCGGTCGAGAACCTCCGCCAGATTCTTTTCCAGGTTATCTATGGCGCAATTAATGGACCAGCGCTCCCGGACCATCCGGCAACCGTTCTCGCCGAGTTGTGCTGCATACTCTTTATCGTCAATCAGAGACTGGATGGCTTCGGCAATCGCTTGCGGTTGTGGACTGACGAGCAATCCGTTGGCACGGTTGACAACGGTCTCTCTGACGCCGCCCTCGGCGACGGCGATGACGGGGAGGCCGCACGCGTTGGCCTCAAGCGGCGCATATCCGAATGGTTCCAAACGCGGCGCGTAGACCATCATCAGCGCGCTATTCAAAAGTTGCACGACCTGTTCATCGCTCACGTTGATCTTAATCTCGGCATGCACGTCGAGGTCCGTGGCGAGTTGTTTCAACTCTTCGAGGTGAACAGGCTCCGCGACATTGGCAATCCAGACGAGGGACGGGCGCGGCTCTCGCAACCTGGCTAAAGACTCTATGACCAGCTTGATATTTTTTTCCGGGACGGCTGCGCCGATGCCGACGATGAAGGGCGCGCGCGCCAGATGTTGATTGACGAACTTGTTCGTCTCAACACCGAGGTAGCAAACCCTCGCGTCAAGACCGTAAGCGCGCAGGACGCTCTCGCGGCTGAAAAAAGAGTTGACGAGGATAGCGTCGAACGCCCTCGCGTTGAGCAGTTCCTCGCGGGCCTGTATGCGCAATCCCTGGACCTTGAAAAAATCTCGCAGGTAATCTTTCCAGTAGCTCGCGGAAAGGAGCGTGTCCGGCGCGGGCAGCGCGACCCAGGGCAATTGCGGCATCGCCTCGTAGAGCCAGCGATAGGGTTCCTGCAAATATAGAACGCCCGGTATCTTCGCGTGACGAGCGATTGAAGTGGTCCGAAAAAATCTGCAAGGATTCGCCAGCAGGAGGTCGAACCCGCCCGCGTTAATCTCGCCCGCGCACTGGCGGCAATGGCGGTCCATCGCCTTGAGCATGTTGACGGGGTTGCGATAGTGCGAGAGGAGACGCGCGAGCGGGAGAGTCGCCTTCGGCTGTTGCCAGTCGAAAGGAACGACGTGTTCCCGGATGAGTTCGCGGAGCGGCAAATATGTCTCGTCGGCGGTCGGAGGACACCAGGCTTCAACTGTGTGACCGCGCTCTACCAATCCCTTCACATGATCGTACAGCGCACGTTTGCCTCCCCCGCTCGGCAGGTTATGCCAGACCGCGATTTTCATTGCTCTTTTGCATGACACATTGATGGACCAATAAATCAGACGAGGTCCACGATGGCGATAAGCTCCATGTGTATCTCTTTGAACGAAATGCCGCTCAACTGTTTTATGAAATTACGCTTCTTCGCTTTCGCCAGAGATGATTTCAGGTCCAGCGATTTCGTCAACGCCAAATCCTGGGCCAGGTATTTAATCGTTCTGAGCATGAGAGGCAAGTTCAGGATAGTTTCAGGATGCAGGGCTGGCATGTC
Organism: Blastocatellia bacterium; assembly: GCA_034665545.1. Taxonomy (GTDB): domain Bacteria; phylum Acidobacteriota; class Blastocatellia; order Pyrinomonadales; family Pyrinomonadaceae; genus DASYML01. Next base: position 11,382 of record JAXDFO010000379.1, on the reverse strand, counting down.
TTCCTGCATCATCTCGCGGACTATCAGGTTCCACTCGACGGGTTGGTCCGGGATAAGCGAGATGCGCGTTGGGCCAATACGTGAAATGAGCTTGTGGAAAGTCTCTTCCGTGTAATACCTCAGGTGCGTCGGGTCTATGTAATGATAAAAGGTGAGGCCGTATGCTTCGAGCAATTGATTCTCTTGCGGCACGACCAGAATCAAACGCCGCGCCGTGACTCTCGCCAGTTCACGCAAGCTCGCCTCGTCGTCAACATGCTCAAGGACATCGAAGCAATAGGTTGAATCGAAAGACTTGTCCGCGAAAGGAAGGCTCGTCACATCGCCTTGAACGTAAGCGGCCCTGTTATCATCGTTAATCGCAAGCTGAAGAAAGTCCGCGTACCTGTCGAGACCTATCACTCTACGATTTTGAGAAGCGACAAATTCCGCGTATGCGCCCCCGCTACAACCTGCATCGAGAATCCGCTCACCCAATAGATGATTTTTCAGGAGAGAGACGCGAGACGGATTGAGCTTGCCGGTGATTGAGGCCCAACCAAACTTTCGCGCGTTCTCCAGCGTGTAACCATTATCCATTTTTAGCTCTGCGAAAGCTGTCGCACGTCCCACTTCAGTTTGGGACGCACGACGCCCGGCAGTTTGTCCTTGAAGGGACCATGCCCTTCGACATCTTCGATTGTAAAACTGAGACAGTATGGAGTGACGAAACTCGGGTGAGTGTTGGGCGGAGCGTCCGCGCCGAAGAAGACGGAATATTTACCGGCGTTCAGGGTATAGCCGGGAAAATCGCAACGGCTCACGTAACGGTGCGGCTCTCTGGTCAAGTTGGCCCAGGCTTCCGGGTCGTTGGAGCCGCACATCCCGACGCCCTCCGCGTTGCGCATGAAGAAGCCTATGCGCAAGCCGCTGATGGGCTCGAGCACTTCGTATTCGAGCGCGATGGAGAAATCCTTGCGGCAATCTATGACGGGCGCATACTGGCCCTCTTCATCGAGAATATAGGCTTTGAGAAAACGTATCTCAGGCGTTGACGGCGCATCCGTTTCGTTCCAGACCACTTGCGCCTCCATAGCCGAGTCGTCCGACAAATACTCTCTCACAGCCGTCTCCGTATCCGTGTCCAGAATCAAATTGCCTTTATCAAGCACGAGGCCACGGTTGCAGAGACTCCTGAGCGCGGCCATGTTATGACTGACGAAGAGGACGGTGCGCCCGGACTTCGCCACGTCGTTCATCTTCCCCAGACACTTGCGCTGAAACTGCGCATCGCCGACCGCGAGCACTTCATCAACAATCAGAATCTCCGGCTCAAGATGCGCGGCGACGCCGAAGGCCAAGCGCACGTACATGCCGCTTGAGTAACGTTTGACGGGCGTGTCTATAAATTTCTCGACATCGGCGAAAGCGACTATCTCATCAAACTTGCGTTTAATCTCGGCCTGCTTCATGCCGAGCATCGCGCCGTTGAGAAAGATGTTCTCACGACCCGATAGCTCCGGATGGAAACCCGTCCCGACTTCCAACAAAGAACCGACGCGGCCATGCAGTTCGATAGAGCCTGAAGTCGGCCTGGTGATGCGCGAGAGAATCTTGAGAAGGGTGCTTTTGCCCGCTCCGTTGTGCCCGATGATGCCGACGACCTCGCCGCGCCGGACCTCGAAAGAGACATCATTCAAGGCCCAGAAAGTGCTTGGCCCACGATGACCGTTCTGCGCGGGCGCGCGCTCCACGGTCGAACGCAGGCGACGCACGGGCGCGGCCAACATGCTCGCCAGCGTGTCTCGCAGAGTCCCGTAGCGTTCCTGCTGGCCGATGCGGTAACGCTTGCTCACGTTCTCGCAGCTAATGACAATCTCGCTCATGCTTCAGACGATGTCCGCGAATGTTTGTTCCATCCGCCGGAAATAGAAGAGCCCGCCGATGAGAATCAATATCACCACTCCGACAGAGACCCAGAGCATCATTCCCGGTCCATCCGTCTTGCCCAGGAGCGCCCAGCGAAATCCCTCCACGACGCCGACCATCGGATTGAGTCCATAGAGCGGACGCCACCGCTCAGGCACAATCGTGCTTGAGTAAGCGACGGGCGTGGCGAAGAGCCAGAACTGCGTGAGAAAGTTGAGCGTGTAACGCACGTCTCGATACTGCACGTTGAGGGCCGAGAGCCAGAGACCGACGCCCAACGCCGTCATCACCGCCAGCACTATAAAGAAGGGCAGGCTCAGGACGGCCACGCCGGGCACGACGCGATAGTAAGCCATCAAGGCAAGCAGCACGGCGAAGGAGATGATGAAATCCACCAGCCCAGACATGACCGCCGAAATGGGCACGATGAGACGCGGGAAATAGACTTTGGTGATGAGTTGCTCGTTGGAGACGAGGCTGTTGCTGGAACTCGTCAGGGCTTGCGCGAAGAGTTGCCACGGCAGCAGCGCGCAGAAGGTGAAGATGGGATAAGGCACGCCATCGGATTTGACGCCCGCCAGCTTGCCGAAGAAGAGGCTGAAGACAATCATCATAAAGACAGGCTGGATGATGGCCCATGCCGCGCCCAACGCGGTCTGCTTGTAACGCACCTTGATGTCGCGCCAGGTCAGGAAGTAGAGCAACTCTCTATATTCCCAGACCTCCTTCAACCCTAGAGAGGTCCAGCCCTCCGCCGGGCCGATCATCAGCGTCGGCAGCTTGTGATTCAGAGCATCACCCTGGGAAACGATTTCGAGTTTGCTTTCCATCCTGCTACTCAAGCGTGTGCCTGGACCAATTTAATCTCGAATTTCTTAACCGCATCCGCGACCTGGACCAGCGCGTCCTCCGTCAACTCCGCGTACATCGGCAGCGACAATGTTTCAAGACTCGCCTTCTCCGTGTGCGGCAAATCTCCGGACTTGTATCCTAAATCGCCATGTGCTTCCTGCAAGTGTGCCGGTATCGGATAGTGTATGCCCGTGCTCACGCCAGCCGCGCCTAAATGCTCCTGCAAGGCATCGCGTTGAGAGGTGAAGACTGGGAAGATGTGGTAAACGGGACGGCCCCAACTCATCTCTTCCAGAAGCCTCACGCCGGTCTCTTTCAACAAACCGCGATAAGCTGCGGCGTGACGAACGCGGGCCGCGTTCCACTCGTCAAGATGTTTTAGCTTGACTCTCAAGACCGCGCCCTGCATTCCTTCCAGGCGATAGTTGTAGCCGAGCACCGGATGATAATACTTGCGGCTCTGTCCCTGGTCGCGCAGGATTCTTATCTTCTCCGCGTAATCCGCGCGGTTGGTCAAGACCGCGCCGCCCTCACCGTATGCGCCCAGGTTCTTGCCCGGATAGAAACTGAAGCAAGAGAGATGCCCGATGCTTCCCGCGCGATGCTCTTTGTAGAACGCGCCGTGCGCCTGCGCGGCATCCTCTATCACGGTCAAGTCGTGGCGGCGGGCGATGTCGAGTATCGGGTCCATGTCCGCGCACTGGCCGTAGAGATGCACGGGCATGATGGCCTTCGTGCGCGGCGTGATGGCCGCTTCGATGAGCGCGGGGTCCATAGTGCAGGAGCGCGGGTCTATGTCAACGAAGACGGGCCGCGCGCCGCAGTAGCGTATGGCCGCGACGGTCGCCACGAAAGTATAGCTGACGGTGATGACCTCATCCCCTGGTCCGACGCCCGCCGCGAGCAGGGCCAGGTGCAACGCGCTCGTGCCGGAGTTGACGCCTAGAGCGTGAGCGGTCCCGCAGTAGTTTGCGAACTCCGACTCGAACGCTTCGACCTGTTCGCCGAGGATGAATTGCGCGCTATCGAGGACGCGCCCTATCGCCTCGTCAATCTCATCTTTGATGGTGCGGTATTGGGCCTTAAGGTCTACGAAAGGAATCATGCCGTTTGCGCCGCGAGGGAGAGTTCCATCAGTTGGCCGCGCCCGTTGAGCGAGCGCGTCGCCGCTTCCAGAATACGCACGATGCGGAGTCCCGCCTCGCCGTCCGTCTCTGGGCGTTTCTGGTCCAGAATACATTCTATGAAATGGGCCGCCTCCGTGTGCAAAGCCTCCGCGCCGTCCAGACGCGGAGCCCACATATCGCCAGCCCTGTAACTGACGAGCATCTCGTAGACGGCTTCGGGACGCTGCGAGACGGTCACGCCCTTGTCGTAAATCTTCACCTTCTCGCTCGGCTCAAGGTCGTCATAGACGACCATCTTTTCGCTGCCGCCGATGAGCGTGCGACGGACCTTGACGGGCGCGAGCCAGTTGACGTGTATGTGCGCGATTTGACGGTCGGGAAAAAAGAGCGTGATATAGGCGACGTTTTCCGGCTGGCCCTGTATGTTGCTGATGCCTGTGGCGGAGACGGCGATGGGCTTGACCGGGAGCACGTAGTCCATGATGGACAAATCATGCACGGCCAAGTCCCAGATAACATTCATGTCATGCTGAAAGAGACCCAGATTGACGCGCACCGAATCGTAATAATAAATATCTCCGAGGGCGTTGCCCGCGACCATCTCTCGAATGTTGCGCACCGCGCCCGTGTAGACGAAGGTGTGGTCCACCATCAGGATGCGCTGGCGACGCTCTGCCTCTTCGATTAATCGTTCGGCCTGTTCGGAGGAAGTGGCGAGCGGCTTCTCGACCAGCACATGCTTGTAAGCTTGCAGGGCTTCGAGAGTGAGGTCGAAGTGAGACGAAACGGGCGTGGCGATGACGACGGCATCCACCGCAGGGTCTCTCAAAAGCTCCCTGTAATCGGTTGTCCGTTTGATGGAAGGATAACGCCTCTCCGCGAGCGCGAGCCGCTCAGGCCGCAGGTCGCTGAGCGCGACGACCCTTGCGCCATCTGCTTCCATAAAATTGCGCACGAGATTGGGCCCCCAGTAACCATACCCAATCACTCCGATTCCTATCATGCCTGTTTCTTGACTCCGAACTTGCCCGCCGCTTAAGAGGCGTTCACCACAGAGACACAGAGCACAGAGAGCTTACACAGAGGCTTGCTGCTTCTCTGTGCGTCCTCTGCGTGCTCTGTGTCTCTGTGTTGAATAACACCATCTCATTCACTTAAGGTTAAACCGACCCGTTATTTTAATTGTTCGCGCACGTCGCCCATGACGCGCGCCGGGACTCCGGCCACTATCGCGTAATCGGGCACGTCGCGCGTGACGACCGCACCGGCTCCGACCAGCGCGTTTTCGCCGACCGTCAGGCCGCAGACAATCGTCGCGTTGCTGCCGATGGAGGCGCGTCGTTTAATACGCGTCAAGGATACTTGCCAGTCAGCTTCCGTTTGCAACTCTCCATCCTCGCTCGTCGCGCGCGGGTACAAATCGTTAATGAACATGACGCCGTGGCCTATGAAGACTTCATCCTCAATCGTCACGCCCTCGCAAATAAAAGTGTGCGAGGAGATTTTGCAACGACTGCCGACGGACGCGTTCTTCTGTATCTCGACGAACGCGCCTATCTTCGTCTCGCTCCCGATGGTGCAGCCGTAGAGGTTGACCAGTGCGGGCTGAAAGATTCTGACGTTATCGCCTAAGACCACATCGGGCGCGACGGGCATAACTTTTTCGAGAGCCTTCCTTCGAGTCTTCTAGACTTGCGTGCCGGAGGCGACCGGTTGCTCCGCCTCTTCTTCATCTGCGCTGTAATAGCCCTGCTGGTTGTAATAACGCTGGTAATAGTAGTAATCGTGCGCGCCGCGCAGGTTGACGTTGTTGAGGACGACGCCGAAAATCTTCGCCCCGACATCCTGCAAAAGCTGCCGCGAACGCCTCACGACATGGCGCGAACTCTTGCCGCCATGCACGACCAGCAGCACGCCGTCCACCATAGAGGAGACGAGCACGCCGTCCGTGAAAGAGCTAATCGGCGGAGAGTCTATGACGATGTGCGTGAAGGTTGATTCGAGCGCGCGGACCAGCCTGCGCATCTGCTCGGAGCCGAGCAGTTCCGCAGGGTTCGGCGGAATCGGCCCGGATGTCAGCACATGCAGGCCGCTCGATTGATGCTGCTCTATCATGCTGAGCATCTCGGCTTCGGTCTTGTCGGTCGAGAGAATACTACTCAAGCCGCGACGATTGCTCGTATCGAAAATCGAATGCAGGCGCGGGCGGCGCATGTCCGCGTCAATGATGACGACGCTCGTGCCCGTCTGCGCGAGACTGAAGGCGGTATTGACGGCGGTCGTCGTCTTGCCTTCACCGGGCAGGCTGGAAGTGATGAGCAGCGACCGGGGGGCGCGTCCGGCAGTTGATAAGAGGACGGAGGTGCGCAGTTGCCTGTAGGCTTCTGCCAGGGGCGAGCGCGCGTCCATGTTGACGAGAAGCTCTGTGCTGCTGCCTCCGTTGCCGTTGCGCGTTTGCAAGGCTCCGTTGCCGCCGCCGGGCAGGAAACGGCGTCCTCCGTTCTGGCTGGCCGAAGGGATGACGGCGAGCGCGGGCAGATGCAGCATCTTCTCCACGTCGTCCGTAGAGTGAACAGTATCGTCAAGGTATTCGAGGAAGAGCGCCATGCCGATGCCGAAGCCTATGGAGGCGATGAGCGCGAGGAAGACCGCGCGCATGCGCTGTGGGCCAATGGGCCCATCCGGCGTCAACGCGTAGTCAACGACGTAGATGTTATTCATCGTTCCCTTGTTGATAACATCGTTCTCGCCGTTGCGTTGAAGCAGGCCGTTGAGCAACTCCTTGTTGGTGTCAATGCCCTGCTGAATAATCTTGTAGTTGATGGCCGCCTCGTTCTGCGTCAGGGTCTCAGCCTTCTGCTTGGTGAAAGAGGCGCGCAAGGCATCCTCGCGCGATTTGGCCTGGTTATAGCGCGTCTGCAAATTGGTCAGGAGGGTCGAGGTCGCGCGCGTCGAACCACTCTTAATCTGCTCTTCGAGCACGGCTATCTGCTGGTCAGTCTCTTTGACTTCGGGCCACTCCTTCGTGTTCTCCACGAGCAGTTCCGCGCGCTTCTGGCGCAACGCGGCGAGTTTGCTCTCGGCCTCGTTCGTTCCCCTGTCATCATTGCGCGTGAGGGCTGCGGCTGCGCCGTCCGCCTGCGCGGCGCGCAAGGCTCCCTCTGCGGCGACGCGGTCGTTCTCCGCTTCGAGCAGTTGGCGATTGAGTCCGGCCAGACGGTCAACGACGACGTTCTGGTCCTTGTCGTTGATGGAAAGCATCTGGTTATTCCTGGTGTAGTTGACCAGCCGCTCCTCATCTGTGCGTATGTCCTGTTGAAGCTGCGCGATGCGTCTTTCGAGGTAGACGTTGGTTGAGTTGCTGGTCTCGTCTCGCTTCTCCAAATTCATGAGCACGTAGGTGTCAGCGATGGTGTTGACGACCTTCGCGGCCACCTGCGGGTCCGGGTGGTCGAAGCGTATATCAATCAGGCGAGTGTCTTTAGAGAAGCCCGTGCGATTCTCCTTGACCGGCTCAATCTTCAAGCCGCCCTGGAGCGCGCCGACGAAGGGCGCGAGCCGCTTGGCTTCAATAAGGTCGGCCTTATTGTCCGGCGCGGCGTTCTGCGCGGACTGGGTGACGAGCGGCAGTTCTTCGAGCGACGGATTCTTATCAGCCGGATTATCCTTCGCGCCCATGCCGAACATGCGGAGCAAGGATTGCCAGGTCGAACGATTGCGCTGCGTCTGTGGGCGCAGGAAGCTCTGGTTGTGTTCGAGGTCGAGTGTTTTGGCGACGCGACGGAGCAACGCGGGCCCGCCCAGAATTTGCAGTTGCGTGTTGAAGTAAGCGGGGTCCGTGACGGAGTTGCTGAGAACAATCGGGGCGGACTTGGAGACGCCCGCGAGCGCGGGATTGCGTTCCACGTCAACTTGAAGCCGCGCCGTTGATTCAAAGATGTCAGGCTTGCGCGCCATGTAGATGGCGGTCAGAAGCGTGACGAGCGCGGCGACGCCCAGGACCAGCCACAAACGTTTGCGCACCGCTCGCCAGTAGTCCAGCAAGTGGACCTCATTCTCACTGTTGTTCTCGACGCCGTAAGTGACGATGGGGGAGGCGATGGGCGCGGCCATGTCTTCGGGCCGTCCCAGGTCTCTAATTTCCGTCACCCTTTTGGTCAGTTCGTGTGATTCTCTCATCATTTCACCCGATTACGACAAGAAGCTTTGCATGGACTTTATTCTGAAGGTCCGGGGCGCACGCTTCGTCACGATTTAGGATTTGCGCTCGAACAAAATTTTCGAGCGCGATTCAACCGGCCTGCGCCCTGTCAGGGGATGACGCGCACCGCGCCCTGAGTTACGGTCGGAGCGATGATGCCAAGCAAGCTATGCATAATATTTTTGGTCGTGGAGGTCGGCACTTCTATGATGTCGTTGGCCTGCAAGGCAACGTCCTCGGCCTTGCGCTTTTGAATCGCCGCGAGGTCAACATAAAAGTCTGACTTGACCCCGTTCGCCCCCGGCTCTTGCCTGACGATATGCACGCGGCTCTTCTTGCCGTCCGGCCCAAGTCCGCCCGCCATCGCTATCGCACGCGAAACGGTCGTAGGCTCTTTGAGAGCGATGGCCGTCGGCTTGATGACGTTTCCGATGACGTAAACCTGGTCCGCCGCAAGCACCGAAACGATGTCGCCCGGACGAACATACGGATTAGACTCCGGCTGGCCCAGTAATGTCTCGTTCAACCTGTAAGTCACGAAGCCACCGGCCATCGCCGTCTCGCCCTCAGTCGGTTCGACCGTCTTCTCACATAATGAAGGCCCACCGGCGTGGACTATCTGAATGCTCTGCCCCGCGCGTTCGGCTGGCCCACCCGCGTATGTTAACAGGTCCAGCAGGCGAACCTGCCTTTGAAGTTTGAACTGGCCGGGCGCATTGACCGCGCCCACGACGGCCACGGGCTGCGATTGAAACTCTTTGACGTAGACATCAACGTGCGGGTGATTCTTATATTTCAGATAGAGCGTGGCGATACGTTGGGCCAACTCGCCCTCAGTCAAGCATGCCGCCTGCACCTCGTCCTCTATCATGGGGATGCGAATCATCCCGCGCTGGTCCACGCGAATCGAATCGCGCGAAAGTTCCGGCGCTTTGAGCACGCGAAGCTCTATCACATCGCCCGCGCCTATGCGATAACGCATGTCGCCCTGCGAAACGGGCGGCGGAGCAAGCTGAGTCAGGTCGCTCGTCGTCGCGGGCTGCGCGTTGGCGGCCTTCGGTTGCGACGAAGCATTGGGCTGCGCCGAATTGTCTGGCTGCTTCGTTGTCGTCGCGGTGTTGGTTGCGGCCTGTTTTTTCGGCGCGCTGACAAGCGGCCCGTCCTGTGCTTGAGCGTTGAAGAGGGGCGCGGCCAACAGTAGCAGCAACGCCGGAAGGGCAAAGGATTTTAAGACGTTGGACCAATTCATATGGCTGTTCCTCTGCAAAGATGTTTCAGATTTTCTCATCGCTTCAAAAGACCTCTACTTCCCGGTCATGCCTATCCGGCGCGAAGCCAACGCTTCGCGCATGTGATTCGGATGGGCCAGGTTGAGCACAGTATTGCTTAACAACACCATCAATTCCTCATGTTCACGATTGAACGCGCCGGTCAAAGGACCGTCGTGCGTCTTGACGATGACGCCGTCTCTCATCCACTGCCAGAACTGCGCCTGCGTCGTCCAAAACTGCCTGCCGTCGCGGCATACGACCAGCGCCGTCTTCTTCTTTTTCTTACCCTTCTTCGCACTCATCTCGTCAATTCTTCCTATCCAAAGTTGATACACTACGGCCCCTGCCTGAATCCTTTGGCCCTTGCGCTCTATGAAAGATGCGCCGGGGCTGCGTTCACGCTGTACCCAAAAAACGGGAAGCCTCTCTTGCGAGGCGGCATCGTATTGTCAAATCAACTGCGGCGCGCCGCCGTTCATTCCTGGTCCAGTGTGGCGCGCTTGGTTGATGAAGGCCATGCTACAGGTGATGGCCGTTGCCCTGCTCCGTGCCTTGCGTCAGCAGGCGCGAGACCAGTTCGGCGCGTCGCTTGACGCCGAACTTGACGAAGATGTGGCGCAGGTGAAACTTGATGGTCTGCTCGCTGACGCGCAGCCTCTCTCCTATCTCCGCGTTGGACAATCCTTCCGCGCAACAGAGCGCGACCTGCGCCTCGCGGCGGCTCAGGTTATTGAGGCCGACGACGCGTTCCAGGGCCAGCCCGAAGGCTTTATTGTGCTCGTGCGCTTGAAACTCTTCGGGGTAGGGCGCGAGGCCGCGCGCGCGACGCCGCGCGAAAATCTCCTCCGGGCTGAAGACCAGATAGACCGTCTCCAACTGCTGCGAGTTGTGCGGCGCGCCCGCCACCTTCTGCCGCTCGACGCTCAGCTTACTGCTCAACCCTGCGAGCGCGCGCCTGATGGTGCTGTATCCCTTGATGCCCGTCAGCAGCATCAAACGGCGTGAATTGAACGCGCCGATGCGCGTCCCGACGGCGGTCGTTTCCCTGCGCATGGCCTGGTACAACTGGTGCTCGACGGGCGTGTGGCTGAGCGCGAGGAGCGCGAGCGACTGCTCGTCCGGCGAGTGTTCAAGATGCTCACCGAAAGAGTAGGTGACAGGCTCCAGGGCATCCAGCATTTGATTCTTACGGGGATACATTTTTGATTCAGGCTAAAAGATTCTCGCGGCGGGAAGCGAACCGTTCTTGGCCCACTTTCGAGCAGGATTCAAATCCGTAAGCCAGCACGCAAAATCCGTCTTTAAAATCAAAGCACTAAACAAGAGAAAGCGATTAACTTTGTAAAATTATTTATTCGTCCCATAGGCTCTCAAGATTCGCTTTGAGAGCCTACTTTGCTAACTCTTCCATGTCAAGCGCATAGAGTTCGCAGGAGACGGGCCGCGAGTCAGCCGGTTTTCCGCGCGACGATGAAAAACTGCGCCCCGAAGATACGCCAGAACAAAGGCAGCCGCAGATATAATTGGACCAGCCAGGGCCAACTCGGCAGCCTGCTTCTGAACGTGAACGGCAGGGTGCGCGGCTCTACTACTTCAAGCTCGAATCCCGCAAGTTGCAAAGCCTCTACCACCGCCTTCTCCGTCAAAGGCAGGTGATGGTCGAAGAAATCGAAATATTCTTTATAGCAATAACGAAAGTTCGGGCCGAGAATGAGCAGGCGGCCACCAGGGCGCAGCACAATCCGGACAGCGCGCAGGACGGCCAGGACGTGGTCGCGCGTGCGGCAGTGTTCTAGAAAGTTGCTGGCGAAGGCGGCGTCAAAATAATCGTGCGGCACGACATCAGCGAGCCGCTCCGCCTCTATCAAGTGGACCGCGACGCCGGGCGCGGCGTGATTCTTCGTCTCAGGATTCAAATCAACGGCGACGCGTTCGGCGGCGGCGATGTTGTTGATGAACTCGCAGTAGCCCGCCGCGACTTCGAGAACGCGCGCATCGCCTGGGATGTAACGGGCGAACCAGG
>JAXDFO010000378.1:0-12710 GCA_034665545.1 Blastocatellia bacterium | reverse complement strand
CGGCGCGGAGACCTCTCTCAATTCGCGTCGTTGGTCCAGGATTGACCAGATGGCCTGGCTCATGGACGGGAGCGGGCTGCTGATGGCGGCGCAGGACCAGGATTCTTCCATCCTGCAACTGTGGCATCTCTCTTATCCGGACGGGCAGGCGCGCAGGATAACGTCGGACCTCAGCGACTACAAGGGGGTCAGTCTCAACGCGGATGCCAACACGCTCTTGACCGTGCAGGGGCAGACCTTCACGAGCGTCTGGGTCGCCCCCAAAGGAGATGCCAACCATCCCTTCCAGATTACCTCCGGCGCGGGCCGCTATGTTGACCTGACCTGGATGCCCGACGGCAAGATACTCTACGCCTCGGACGCGAGCGGGACCGCAGACATCTGGGAGATGGAGGCGGACGGTTCAGGGCAGAAGCAGTTGACGCCGGGCGCGGGGCGCAACTATGCGCCGGTCTCTTCGCCTGACGGCAAGTATATTCTCTTCCACTCGAACCGTTCGGGCGCGTGGCAAATCTGGCGTATCAACAGCGACGGCAACAACCCGACGCAGTTGACCTACGACCAGGAGGACAGCAATTGGCCGCAGGTCTCGCCCGACTCGAAGTGGGTGATTTACACGCACGCGACAGAAGGCGGGCGGCCCGCTCTCTGGAAAATCAAGATTGACGGCGGCACGCCCGTGGCCCTCACGAGCGAGCACACCATGCGGCCCTCCATCTCGCCCGACGGCCAGTGGATAGCCTACTGGACCAAAAATGAGACGCCCAACGCGCACTGGCGCATCAACCTCATTCCCTTCGACTCGCAGCAAGGCGAGCAGGCCGCGACCCGCTCCTTTGAAGTGATACAGAGCGACGCCGACGGGATGTCCGCCATTCGCTGGACGCTCGACAGCCGCAACTTCATCTATACGGACTATCGCAACGGCGTCACCAACCTCAGACTGCAACCCCTCGATGGTGGTCCACAAAAACCCCTGACCGAATTTAACAAGGATGAGTTCTACGCCTACGACCTCGCCCGCGACGGTCGCATAGTCTTCGCGCGCGGCCTCACCAGCAGCGATGTCATCCTCATCAACGACGCCCGCTAAACAACTCAACGCCTCTCTCACGCCGCTACTTTCATCAACGCGGGCCTGCGCTTAATCACACGCGCCGCGCCATTCTCGATAGTATAAATCTCGCTCGGCGTCGGATGTTGATAATAAAACGCGCCCGACATCTGCCACGTCTCAGGGTCGAACTTGCGGCGCGCGCCGCAACGCAGGCACGCGCGGTAAGTCTCCTCGCCCTGCGTCTGCGGGCGGCCCATCTCCGTGTGCCAGCACCCGAAGACGCGCTTCAGCCCGCGCCCCACCGCGAGCGACAGCGAGACTCTCCTCGCGCCCCTCGCATCATCCTTCAATATTGATTGCACGGCTTGCATCATCCTCTTCCTTTCTCCACTGGCCGAAACTAACGGCCTCATCTACTAACGCGCAAACCGCACCCTGACTCAATCACCCGCCATAAGATAATTTCACTTCTCCCCCGCCCCTCATCCCCCAAACAACAAGAGAGGATGCCATGCGACTACCACGCGCACGCATCCTCTCCTCAACCCTGTAAACTTTTAACTCTCTTCCCGCCCCTTAAAGCTTCGCTCTAATTCCCGCCCGTCTTCTTCCGCGTCGGCGATTTATACTCGCTCTTCTTCTTCAACTTCACCGCCTGGACCTGGTCCGAATTCGGCCCGTACTGCGCCATTATCTGGTCCTTCGTCCCCAGCACCAGATTATGAAACTCCCACTGCCTTGCCACCAACGCATCCCTCGCCGCCTTCGCCGCCGCATCAGCCTGCACCAAAGCATGGTGCGCCGCCTCTAGAGCATCACGCCCCGCATCCAACTTCGCCTGCGTATAAGCCGCATTAGCCGGAGCATAATCGGCCATCGCCTTCACCGCCGCGTAAATCTCCTCGTCGTCGTTGAGGTCACGAGCAGGCAACCGTTTCGTCTCATCTTTTGCCATAGCTTTATCTCCGAACACGGGCTGGTAAAATCTCAGAAATGTGAGGACCGTCGTGAGGCCGCGCGCATTCTACGCCCCTGCCCGCCCCCGCGCAATAACTAAAAACACCCCGCCACCCACCCTAAACGTCAAAAACAGCCCAAAACCGCCCCCTCTCGACCCCCAAGCCTTCGCCCCCACACTCTCGCCTGCCACGCAAACCCGCCCCTTTCCATTGGAATTCCGCATCTTTCCCATGAAATCCCCGCTAATTCCATTGGAATCACTCCTGCGTCCAATGGACATTTTTCTCTGTCCAATGAAATTTTTTCTCTGTCCAATGAAATTTTGTTCGTGCGCAAAGGAGTCTCTTTTATTTTCCTTGTACATCCCTCTCTTTCCAAAGGACACAGTGTCCTGTGCTAAGGACATCGCCTTGCTTCCAAAGGAATCCAGCACGCCTCCAAAGGATTTATCCCTCGGCCCCGAATCTACAGAGCCGCTTCACTCACCCACCACCCTCTCTAAATTTCCCGCGCAGCTTCCGGGCTGCTCCTCTGGACCTATTATAGTTAGCCGAACACGAAAGCCGATACTTATTTCATTCTCCTCAATCGCCTTCGGTGGGTGCGCCGGATTGTTGCCAGGCGGTCCAGCCTCCTTGGAGGGAGTGGACGTTGGTGTAGCCCATGCCTTGGAGGGCGTCGGCGGCGAGGGCGGAGCGGTAGCCGCCGCCGCAGTAGAGGATGAGTTCGGTGTGCTTGTCCGGAACTTGTGTTTCGATGTCGCGTTCGATGATGCCTTTGCTGAGGTGTTGAGCCTGGGCGGCGTGGCCCGCTTGCCATTCGTGGTCTTCGCGGACATCTATGAGACGAACTGTAGAAGCGGCGTCGGCGTTGGAGAGACGGTGGAGGGTCTCTTCGACGGAGACTTCGTGGATGCGGGTCTTGGCTGCGTTGACGAGTTTGAGGAATCCTTCTGTATGTATCATGTGGGTGGCCTTTCAGGGTTGTGTTTTCTGGTCCAATTCCATGATGGCGGCGAGGCGCGCGGCGGCCTGGGGGCTGAGTTGCTGTAGTTGCTGTAGTTGCTCAGACGCTCCGGCGCGATGGCCGATGATGAGATAGCTGATGGCGAGGTTGAAGCGATAGAGGGCGTCGCGTGGGTTGAGGCTGATGGCTTTCTGGTGATAGGCGATGGCCTCGCTGGCGCGGCCTGATTTGGTGAGCGAGACGGCGAGGGCGTCGTAGGCGAGCGCGTAATCAGGCTTGAGATGGACGGCGCGGCGCAGGGAGGCGATGGCGTCTTTGGGGCGGTTGAGCATGCCGTAGATGACGCCGAGGTTGTAGTGCGCGGAGGGCAGGTCCGGGTCCAGTTCGAGCGTCTGTTTGAAGGCGGCGAGGGCTGGCCGGGCTTCGCCCATGTGGCCGTAGGCTTCGCCGAGGTTGTTGTGGGCCATGACGAGGCGCGGGTCCAGTTCGATGGCGCGCTGGTAGTTGGCGATGGCCTGCGTGTACTTCTCCTGGTTGAGATAGACGTTGCCCGCGTTGTAATGGGCGAGGGCCGCCGTGCGCGGGGAGTTGAAGTTGAGCAGCACGATTTGGTTGTAATCGAGTATGGCCTCATCGTAGCGTCCCTGCTCCGATGCCTCGCGCCCGGCATGAAAGAGCCGCTCCGTCTCCTTGTCCATCGGCGGCAGGTCGGATTGCGCCTGCGCCTGCGCCTGCGCCTGCGCCTGCGCCTGCGTTTGTTGCGGCGGCGACTGTTGGGCCAACGCGGGAACCTCGTAGGCGCAAAAGAGGAGCAGCATCAGGGCCGCGCTGTGGGAGAGCCAGCCGAATGTCGCACGGTGAAGCATGTTGCAGAAAACTCCCTGTGATGAAAGCATGTGTCCGAACCGTAGTGGCGCGCTCCCCGATTGGAGTAAAAGCGCGAGTCAGATTATAATACCGCTCTTTTGGAAAAGCAGCGAAACAACAGTAAAGAAGTCTGGAGTCTGGAGTCACGGGTCTGGAGTCAAAGACAAACTCGCAGCTTTTGACTCTGGACTCTTGACTCCAGACTTCGGACTTCTTTTCCTGTTTTGATGGAGGGCACATTGGCTACGGAACAATTTGATGTGACGGTCATAGGGAGCGGGCCGGGCGGTTATGTGGCGGCGATTCGCGCGGCGCAGTTGGGCCTCAAGGTGGCTATCGTGGAGAAGGACAAGCGGCTCGGCGGGACTTGCACGCTGCGCGGTTGTATCCCGACGAAGCAGCTTTTACAGTCCGCGCACATTTACGAACAGATGCAGCACGCGGCGGACTTCGGCGTCCAAGCGACGGGGATTCAACTCGCCTTCGCGGACGTGCAGAAGCGCAAGGAGCGGGTCGTGACCAAGAACTCTAAGGGCATAGAGTTTCTGATGAAGAAGAACAAGATCACGGTCTTTAAGGGAAAGGGGAAACTGGCCCTGCCCGGCAAGGTTGAAGTCGCGGGCGATGACGGGCAGTCGGAAACTATCGAGACCAAAAATATCATCATCGCCACAGGCTCGGTCGTTCGTCCCATCCCAGGCTTCGAGACAGACGGCGAGAGGGTCGTCAACTCTGACCACATACTGGAATTAAAAGAGGTTCCGAAATCTCTCATCGTGATGGGTTCGGGCGCGGTCGGCGTCGAGTTCGCTTCCGTTTACTCGCGCTTCGGCACGGACGTGACCATCGTTGAACTGCTGCCCCGCCTCGTCCCGCTCGAAGATGAGGAAGTCTCGAAAGATTTAGAGCGCGCGTTTCGCAAGCGCGGCATTAAGGCGCAGACCGGAACGCGCCTTGAGAAGATGGAGAAGACCGACGGCGGCGTGCGCGTGACAGGTAAAGATGCGAACGGCAAAGAGGTCCAGTTGGAGGCCGAGATGCTGCTCGTCGCGGTGGGCCGCATGCCTTACCTCGAAGGACTCGGCATCGAAGGAACGAAGATTAAGGTCGAGCGCGGCAACGTGCAGGTTGATGGATACCTGCGCACGGGCGAGCCTAACGTCTATGCTATCGGCGACGTGATTCCGACGCCGTGGCTCGCGCACCTCGCTTCAAAGGAAGGCATTCTCGCCGTCGAACAGATAGCCGGGCAGGAGGTCAGGCCCATTAATCTGCGGCTCGTTCCATCCTGCACTTACTGCGACCCGGAGATAGGCTCTGTCGGCCTCACGGAAGCTAAGGCGCGCGCAGAAGGCTACGATGTGAAAATCGGGAAGTTTCCCTTCTCCGCTTCGGGCAAGGCGCGCATCCTCGGCGAAGAGGAGGGCTTCGTCAAGATCGTCAGCGAATCGAAGTACGACGAAATCCTCGGCGTTCACATCATCGGCCCGCACGCGACGGAAATCCTCGCCGAAGCCTGCGTCGCCATGCAACTCGAATCAACGGCGGAAGAGTTGGGCCGCACCATCCACGCCCACCCGACCGTCTCCGAGGCAGTCATGGAAGCCGCCGAAGACGTTCATAAACTGGCGATTCACTTTTAAAGGCAGGAGCCAGAAGCCAGGAGTCAGAAGAAAAAGCTTTGACCTCTCTTCCTTTTGACTTCTCTTCCTTCTGGCTTCTGGCTCCTGGCTCCTGGATTCTTTTTTATGGATACAACGACGCAGCTTACTTGTACGAATGAGACGAGACTGACATCGGAGCAGATGTTGGAGCTTTACCGTTATCTGAAGTTGACGCGGATGGTGGAGGAGCGGCTCGTTAATCTTTACCGGCAGACGAAGGTGGTGGGCGGCGTCTTTCGTTCACTGGGCCAGGAGGCGACTGCCGTCGGGACCGCTTACGCGCTCGAAGCGCAGGACTTCATCACGCCCTTGATACGCGACCTCGGCGCGGTGCTCGTCAAGGGCATTCGCCCGCGCGAGATTTTCGCGCAGTACATGGCGAAAGCCTGGGGGCCTTCGGGCGGGCGCGATTTGAACATCCACTTCGGTGATATGGAGCGCGGCTTTATTGGTCCAATCTCGCACCTCGGAGACATGATTCCGGTGATGACAGGCGTGCTATTGGGCGCGCGTATGCAGGGCAAGCAGACGGTCGCGCTCGCCTACATCGGCGACGGCGGGATGAGCACGGGCGCGTTTCACGAGGGCTTGAACTTCGCCGCCGTTCAACGACTGCCTCTCATCGTCATCGCCGAGTACAATCACTACGCTTACTCTACGCCGACCGCGAAGCAGACCGCCGTTAAGGATTTGGCCGAGAAGGCCGCTGGCTATGGTATCCCCGGACATATCGTTGACGGTAACGACATCGTCGCTTGCTATGAAGTGACGAGGGGGGCCGTCGAGTACGCGCGCGGCGGTGGCGGCGCGGTCCTCATAGAAGCCAAGACCTATCGCCGCAAGGGCCACGCGGAGCATGACGACCAGCGTTATGTCCCGCCCGAAGAGATAGCATATTGGGAGAAACAGAACGACCCGTTGGACCGCTACGAGGCTTTCCTGGTCCAGCGAGGGATCGCCACGCGCGAGAAGATGTCGGAGATCACAACAGACATCCAGCGAGAGATTGATGAGGACGTAGAGTGGGCCGAAAGCTCTCCGATGCCGGAAGCCGAAGAGGCCGCTCAGAGAGTCTTCGATAACTCAATCGTGCCGCCAGCGTTGCGCCCGAAGGTGTTGGAAAAATAGTTATGACGACAGCAGCCAGGAAAGAGCATAAATCGAACAGGCCCGCGCGCGGCGGACAGGCGACTTTTGTCGAAGCGATTCGACAGGGCATCTGGGAAGAGATGGAGCGCGACCCCTCCGTCTTCATCATAGGCGAAGACGTGGGCGCATACGGCGGCGCGTTCAAGGTCACGGACGGGATGATTGACGAGTTCGGCGAGGGGCGTTGTGTTGACACGCCGATTTCCGAGGCGGCGATTGTCGGCGCGGCGTGCGGCGCGGCCCTCATGGGTATGCGACCAGTCGCTGAATTTCAGTTCATAGACTTTATCTCGGCAGGCTTCGACATGCTGACCAACTACGCGGCGAAGTGTCGCTATCGTTGGGGCGCGGGGCTGGCGTGCGTCTTTCGCGGGCCGTGCGGGAGCGGCGTCCATGCGGGTCCGTTTCACTCGCTCAACGCCGAAAGCTTTTTTCTCAACACGGCTGGCCTCAAGATAGTAGAGCCTTCGACCGCCTACGATGCGAAGGGTTTGATAAAGGCCGCGATACGAGACCCGGACCCTGTGCTCTTCTTCGAGCACAAGAAACTTTATCGCCTGCCGCGCCTGCGCGAAGAGCTTCCCGTTGATGATTACATCGTCGAGATAGGCAAGGCGCGCACGCGGCGCGAGGGACGCGACCTCTCGATTATCACTTTCGGCGCGATGACCTTGACCGCGCTCGATGCGGCTGAAGAGTTGGAGAAGGAGGGGCTGGACGTGGAAGTCCTGGACCTGCGTTCGCTCGCGCCGCTCGACAAGGAAGCTATCCTGTCGAGCATCAGGAAGACGAGCCGTGCGCTGGTCCTGCATGAAGCTTCGCGCACGGGCGGCATCGGCGGAGAGATTGCAGCCACCATCGCCGAAGAGGCTTTCGAGTGGCTAGACGCCCCTGTCGTGCGCGTCGCATCCTTAGACACACCCGTGCCCTATTCGCCGCCCCTCGAAGAATATTATTTACCGCAAACCAGAGACGTGGTTGATGCGGCGCGTAAACTTGCAGCATATTAAATGACAGGAGCCAGAAGACAGGAGCCAGGAGCCAGAATGAAAGACAAGCGAACGCTTTTATTCTGGCTCCTGGCTCCTGACTCCTGCTTTTCGGGAGAGCATAATGAGCACAGAAGTTGTCATGCCGCAGATGGGCGAGTCCATCGCGGAGGGGACGATCACGAAATGGTTGAAGAAGGTCGGCGACCGCGTCGAGCGCGATGAGCCGTTGTTTGAGATTTCGACTGACAAGGTTGATGCGGAGATTCCTTCGCCCGCCGCAGGGATTCTGACCGAAATCAAGTTTAAGGAGAACGACACGGTCGAGGTCAACACGGTCGTGGCCGTGCTCGATGGCGGCGATGGCGGCGGCGCGACGACAACGCAAGCCGACTCCGGCGCAGCCGCACAGGCCGACGCCAGCAGCAGCAACGCAGCACCGCAGCAACCGCCCGCAGCAAGCGCGCCCTCTGCTTCAACAGCATCCTCTTCATCATCGCAAGCATCAGATGCGCCCGCGCCTTCCATCATGCCCAACGAAGCGGAGGTCGCCGGAAGAGGTTATGACGCCCAGCGTCCCGGCGCGATTGCTCAAGGCCAGGGAGTTTCATCCACAACAGATGATAGAGGCGCACAGCAGGAGCAGCAGGAAGGACAGTCGAGCGCAGCGGGAGCGCAGACCGCAGAAGAGTTGCGCAAGACCAAGTCAAGCCCGCTCGTCCGCAACATCGCCAAAGAACACGGCATAGACATCTCTCGCCTTGAAGGCACAGGCATGAGCGGGCGCGTCACCAAGAATGACATCCTGAGCTTCATTGAATCCGGCGCGGGCGCGGCGGGAGCGGACACAACAACAGCCGCCGCCGCAACGTCCGCCTCCGCGCCTTCCACGCAAACTGGTCCAACCCCTCCGGCCATTCAAGCGCCAGCCGCGCACACTCCGCCGCCCGTCCAGCCCGCCGCCGGAGACCGCGTTGAGCCCATGAGCGTCATGCGCAAGAAGATCGCGGAGCACATGGTCCTCTCGCGCAGGACTTCCGCGCACGTCACGACCGTCTATGAGATTGACATGACGCGCGTCGCACGTCTGAGAGAAAAACACAGGCAGGCTTTCCTCGAACGCGCGGGCACAAAGCTCACCTACATGCCCTTCATCTTCCAGGCCGTGACGAGCGCGATTCGCAAGTTTCCCATCTTCAACGCGCAGGTCAGCGGCGACCAGATTATCTACAAACGCGACATCAACCTCGGCATGGCCGTCGCGCTCGACTGGGGCTTGATAGTGCCCGTCATCAAGCGCGCAGACGACCTCTCGCTATCGGGCCTCGCGCGCGCCGCCAACGACCTCGCAGACCGCGCTCGCACCAAACAACTCAAGCCCGACGACGTGGCCGGAGGCACATTCACCATCACCAATCCGGGCGTCTTCGGCGGTCTCTTCGGGACACCGATTATCAATCAACCGCAGGTCGCCATCCTCGGCGTCGGCGCGATTGAGAAACGCGCCAAAGTCATCACCAGCCCCGAAGGCGACGACCACATAGCCATTCGCCAGATGGCCTACTTCGCCTTGACCTTCGACCACCGCATCATTGACGGCTCCGACGCCGAGAAATTTCTAGCCTACGTCAAAGAGCTACTCGAAGCGGGACAGTTCACTCCCTGATAAGAGAAAGTAGAGACTTTGCAGAGAGGCTCTTGAAGAACATCTGTTCTTCAAGAGCCTCTCTGCATTTCTTGCAATCCCCTAGCGGACATCTAATAAATTGCTTGCGAGGGCGGAAAGCGGCGGTTTTCTTCCTGCTCGCGCTTGACTTCCCCTGTCGGTTCGATAGAATTCGCTTTCTAAACTCTGGGAACAGTTTATGGCTTTAACCTTTGCGCTCGAAAAACCTCGCGCGATGTATGGCTGGCCTTGCAACTCGGAAGAGCGCGCGTGCCATCCATAAGCTAAACGGCAGTTAGTATTCGACCACGCTCGTTTGCGTCATGGGTCGCGTGCGACTTGCCAGACTGTCGAAACGTTCTGCTTCGGAGCGTTTCCGGTTGATTTCCACTATGGAGCTTAATGAGATGATCAGTATTAAAACAGAATTTCGGTTATTCGCGCTGGCCTGTGGCCTGGCGCTGGTGTTTACGACGGCGGCGTTCGCGCAGGACAACGGCGCGACGACGCAGGACAACAACGCTTCAACCAGTTCGCGCTCGGTCGCCAACGGGCAGAAGATGTCCATCACGGGCAACGTCACACGCCGCGACGCGGACTCCTTCACCATCAAGGACGCCAACGGCGCGGAGACTATCGTGAAGTTAACAGACCGCACGAGCGTCAAAACGGACGGCGGCTTTCTGCGTAGCGGCAAGAACTACAGCGTGACCAACATTCTGCGCGGCCTGCGCGTCAAGGTTGACGGTCGCGGCGACGGCTCAGGCCAACTCGTCGCGGATAAAATCCGGTTCTCCGATACGGACCTGCGCACGGCGCAGTCACTCGAAGCGCGCGTTGACCCTGTGGAGAATCGCGTCGGCACGGCTGAGAACAGAATCGGACAGGTCGAGCAGAACGCGCAACGCCTCTCCGGCCAGATAGACGAACTGGCCGCCGTCTCCAACGCCGCGAAGGGTGGAGCGAAGGCTGCGCAAGAGACTGCGGATGCGGCGGTCGCCGGAGTTAACGCGACCAACGACCGCATCTCCGCTCTTGATGATTACGTGCCGCAGGAAACCGCCGCCGTCAACTTCAAAGTCGGCAGCGCAGTGCTCCTGCCAGATGCCAAGACGCAACTTGACACGATAGCGACGAAGGCTCTCAACGCGAAGGGCTACGTTATAGAAGTCCTCGGCTACACGGACGCGAGCGGCAGCATCGAAGCCAATCGTCGCCTGAGCCAACGCCGCGCAGATGCCGTGGTCCGTTACCTTGTAGAGAACCACAACATCCCGATTCGCCGCATCATCACGCCTTACGGCCTCGGTGAAGCGCAGGCCGTCGCGGACAATAAATCCAGACAGGGACGCGCACAGAATCGCCGCGTCGAAGTCAAGATTCTCGTCAACAAGGGCTTGCAACAGGGCGCGCCCACGATGACCACGCCGAGCAGCAGTTCGGCCCCCGGACAGTAAGAGCCGGGTAACAGGCGACAGGCGACAGGTGATAGGAACGAAGCGAAAGCTTTTCTCCTATCACCTGCATAATTATTCCTGGACCAACCATCATGCCGTGACGGTGCATCAATTGACTTGAGCGGCTTGACGGCTGAACGATGGCCGTCGCGCTGTTGGCATGAGGAGTTGGCTTGATGAGGGGAAGACAGTTTAGCGGGCAAGGCAAGGAATGGTCAGTGCTCTTCATCTTGGGAGCACTGGCTTTTCTTTTGTTCATGGTGAGCGCGGGCGCGCAGACCAGCAGGCGACGTACCGTCACTAACACCAACACGCGTAGCAAACCCGCGCAGCAGAAACCCACGCCCACGCGCCGGACCACTGCGCCCGTCCCGACTCTGGACCAATTAGGCGACCCGCCGCCCGCGCGGCCCACGCCGACGCCAAAGCCGACGCCTACTCCGATTCCCCCCGCCGATGATGAGAAGAACTATGAGGTCGTGCGTGTGACCTCTAATCTCGTCGTCGTGCCCGTCTCCGTGACTGACGAGAAGGGACAACCCGTGACGGGCTTGCAGGTCTCGGATTTTCGTCTGGAAGAGGAAGGCAAGCCGCAGGAGATAGCGCAGATCGGCGACCCGGAACAAGTCCCACTTGAAATAGCTCTACTCTTGGACGTGTCGGGCAGCGTTGACGCGCGCTTCGGTTTTGAGAAGGAGGCCGCCGCTAGATTTCTCAAGCAAGTGCTCAAGCCTTCGGATCGCGCCGCCGTCTTCTCCATCGGCACGGAGCCTAAATTGGTCCAGCCCTCAGCCAATGCCGAACAGGCTGCTGGCGGCCTCATGACCATCGAACCGGCGAAGGCCGCGACCGCCTTCTATGATGCGGTCGTGATGGCCGCGAAATACCTGGCCCAGAATACGCCGCCGCAGCATCGCCGCGTGATCGTCGTCATCACAGACGGCGAGGACAATTACAGCGATAGAATTAAAGCGGCCATCGGCGCGACTCGCGCAGAGCAGGAATCCGTGAAGCCGGAGGATAAGCTCCGCATTTATAATCGAGTGCTCGCGGAAGTGCAACGCGAAGTCCAGCGCGCGGACGCAGCCTTCTACTCCATCAATCCGAGCGGCGAATCACTGCGCCTCAACATCATCAGCACGCGCGCCGAAACCGGGATGGAACAACTCTCGCAAACCACTGGCGGGACATCCTTCGTCCCTGAACGACTGGAAGATTTACAGAAAGTCTTTCGCCAGATAGCCTCGGAGCTTCGCTCGCAATACCTCTTACAGTATTACTCGCAGAACGAATCGGCCAACGGCACGTTCCTTCACATCAAGGTCGGCGTCAACGCGCGCCCAGCCTTGCGCGTGCGAGCGCGCCAGGGCTACTACGCCAAGCGCAAATAAACCGCGCAGGCTTCAGCGCATCTCCAACAGCACATCCGTCAGACGATTGACGACGCCCAGCAGAGACCTTCCGGCCTGGTCATACTGCCCCGCGCCCGCCTGCTCTTCAGCCGTCGCCGCGCCCGCCGCCGAACCCGCCAGCTTGATGTAGTAACGCTGCAACTCAGGCGTCGCGCGAAAATCTGTTTCGAGTTTATCCAATCCCTCGCGCACGTTCTGCAAGCTGGTCCTGACCGTCTCCTTGCTCCGCGCCGTCTGGTCCTGCACGGCGTTTGAAGCCTGGCCGCGTCGCGCCGCATCGTCCGCCGTCTCTATGCCCCTGGCGACGCCGCCGAGCAAGTATAGAAAGCGCGTCAGGTTCTTGATTTGGTCCGCGACGCGCTCGGCTCCCGCGCGCACTCCCATGCTCGCGGGTTGCGTTGTGTCTGCGGCGGTCGCGCGCGTGCTGCGCTTGTTGCTGTTGGTGGTTCGTCTTCGGGTCTGCGAGAGCGCGCCCGTGGGAAGTAGCATCAAGCACACGATGGCAAAGTAAAAAGCTTTCTTC
>JAXDFO010000377.1:0-17404 GCA_034665545.1 Blastocatellia bacterium | reverse complement strand
TTCTCATCTGGACTACGACGCCCTGGACCCTGCCCGCGAATCTGGGAATCGCCGTCAATCCTGATTTCGAGTACGCGGCGATTGAACATGGCGATGAGGTCTACATCGTCGCCAGCGAACTGATCGGCGCGGTCGCGGCCAAGTGCGGCGTTGGTCCAAGCGATGCGAACGGCGATGCGCTGCCGCCCGTCGTGCTCGCTCGCTTTCCGGGCGTCGTGCTGGACCTGCTCGAATGTCGTCATGCTTGGATAGACAGGCCGTCTCTTGTGATGCTCGGAGAGCACGTCACGCTCGGCGGCGAAGCGGACGCGGAGACGGAGCTTGATGTCAGCGAAGCGCGCGACAAGAGTTCGACAGGCAAGGGCGCGGGCACTGGCTGCGTGCATACTGCGCCGGGCCACGGCCACGACGATTTCGTGATAGGCAAGAGATACGGGTTGGAGATTTACTGTCCCGTTGATAACGCCGGTCGCTTTACGGATGAAGTGGAACACTTCGCGGGCGAGCGCGTCTTCGAGGCCAACCCGAAGATAGTCGAGTTCATGCGCGAGCGCGGCGTGCTCGTCTTCACAGAGAATTACGCGCATCGTTACCCGCATTGCTGGCGTTGCAAAAACCCTGTCATCTTCCGCGCCACGCCGCAATGGTTCATCTCTATGGACCAGACGCTTCCCGCGCAGCGCATCGAACAGGATGAAGACGGGCGCGACATCTCCAACTTCACGGAGAACTTCGACGAGGGGCGCGGCGGTGATAGCTTGCGCGCGGGCGCGCTGCGCGAGATAGAGCGCGTCAAGTGGATTCCCGCTTGGGGAGTTGACCGCATGCGCAACATGCTCAAGGGTCGGCCCGATTGGTGCGTCTCTCGCCAGAGAGTGTGGGGCGTGCCGATTCCCGTCTTCTACTGCGCCGGATGCGATGAGGGCATAGCGGATGCGGCGGTCGTCAATCACGTCGCGGATATTTTCGAGCGCGACTCGGCGGATGCATGGTACGAGCGGCCCGCGAGCGAGCTCATGCCAGAAGGTTACAAGTGTCCTAAGTGCGACGGGACCGAGTGGACCAAAGAGACTGACATTCTTGATGTCTGGTTCGATAGCGGCTCATCGTCCGTCGCCGTGCTTGAACACAGGGAGAACCTTCGTTGGCCCGCAGATGTTTACCTGGAAGGCGGCGACCAGTATCGCGGCTGGTTCAACTCGTCTCTGATGGTCGGCCTGGCGATTCATGACGCCGCGCCTTACAAGGTCGTGCTGACGCACGGGTGGATGCTCGACGGCCAGGGCAAGGCCATGCACAAGTCCGCAGGGAACGCTATCGCTCCCGATGAGTTTATGAAAGAGTCTGGCGCGGAAATCCTGCGCCTCTGGACATCCTCTATAGAGTTCACGGAGGACATGCGTTGCTCTACGGAAATCTTGCAGCGCATCTCCGATGCTTATCGAAAGATACGCAACACGGCGCGCTTCGCTCTCGGCAACCTGCACGGCTTCGACCCCGCGCGCGATGCCGTGAGTCTTGAAGAGATGCACGAGATGGACCGTTGGGCCTTAGCCGAACTCGACGCCGTGATAGAGAAAGCGGTGGCCGGTTATGAGGCTTACGAATTTCACGCGGCCTATTACGCGCTCTATCACTTCTGCACCGTGACGCTCTCCGCGCGTTACATGGACATCATCAAGGACCGTCTCTATACGGCTGCGCCACACAGCCACGCGCGGCGTTCGGCGCAGACCGCGCTCTATCACATCACGGACGCGCTGGCACGCCTCGTCGCGCCCGTGCTCGTCTTCACGGCGGACGAAATCTGGGAGAACCTTCCATCCTCCGTTGATGAAGAGCGCGCGGCGTCCGTTCACCTGGCCCAATTTCCGACAGCGAGTGGTGAGAAGGACGAAGCGTTAGCGTCGCGCTGGACCAGAGTGTTTGAAGTGCGCGACGCGGTCCTGCGCGCGCTCGAAGAGGCTCGCAACGCGAAGCTGATAGGCAGCGCGCTCGAAGCGCGCGTCGCTCTCTTGACAGATACGCAGACCTACCAGTTGTTGCAGCACTATCGGGACGACCTGCGTTATATCTTCATCGTCTCTCAGGTTGACCTCGCTCTCGCAAGTGAGAGCGAAGCGGAAACTCTCGTTGACGGCGTGAAGGTCGCGGTCACTCATGCAGAGGGACAGAAGTGCGAGCGTTGCTGGAACTATTCGACGCGCGTCGGAGAATCTTCCAGGTATCCGACCGCGTGTGAACGCTGCGTCGTGGCCCTCGCGGAGATAGAAGGGGAGGCCGGAGCGTGAAAGTGGGACGCAACGGTTTGCGTGCGGCTTATCTCTGCGCGGCCTTCGGTGTCTACATGGTGGACCAGGCGAGCAAGGCTTGGGCCGTGCGCGCCCTGCGTCACGGCGCGGAGAAGACCGTCATCAACGGATTGCTCGACCTCGTCTACGCGGAGAATCGCGGCGTCGCGTTCAGCCAGTTGCAGGAGGGCGGCGACTTCGGTCGCTGGTTCTTCGTCACGCTCGCGGCTGCCGCCGCCGTCGCCGTCCTCGTCTACTTTTTTCGCACGCCGCGCAATGACGATAGCGTGCTCGGCGCGTGCTCGCTCCTGCTCGCGGGCAGTCTGGGCAACATGACGGACAGGGCGCGATTCGGCTACGTGATAGATTTCATACTCGCGCACGCGGGTTCTTATCACTGGCCCGTCTTCAACGTCGCAGACCTCAGCATCTGCACGGGCGCGGCCCTCTTAGCCTATGTTCTTTTTTTCAAGAGCAAGAGCCAGGAGCCGGGAGCCAGCAGGCAGAAGCCACAGGAGACCAAAGCAAGTGGTTAAGACTCTCCGCATCTTCCGGTCCATTAATATCCCCGCTCAATATTCCTGGCCCATGAATTTCCGTTGCCTGACTTCTGACTCCTGGCCTCTCGATTAACTATGTACCCAGAGCTTTTTCGCATCGGGAGTTTTCCCATCAATACATACGGCGTGCTGCTGGCGTTGGCGTTTCTGCTGGCGTTGATAGTGGCGGCGTGGCTGGCGGCGCGCGACGGATTGCCGCGCGAGCGCGTTTATGATTTGGGATTGTGGATGCTGCTGGCCGCGCTGATAGGGTCAAAGGTCTTGATGTTCTTGACGGAGCCTGTCTATCGTGAGCATCCTTGGCAACTTCTCTCGCTTGATTTTCTGCGCTCGGGCGGAGTCTTCTATGGCGGCTTTTTAGGCGCGGTCCTGACCGGCTATCTGCTGATACGCCGTTACGGGCTGCCGTGGTGGAAGACTGCGGACGCGTTCGCGCCGGGCATCGCGCTCGGACTGGCTATCGGACGGCAGGGCTGCTTCGCCGCCGGTTGCTGCTGGGGCAAGCCTTCGACCCTGCCCTGGGGCGTGCACTTTACGGAAGCGGGCCATGAGGTGACGGGCGTGCCGACCATCGTGGGCCAACTCTCCGAGACGGCGCAACAAAATTATTGGGCCAGTAAACTCGGCGGCGAACTCGCGCCCGTCCACCTGCACCCGACGCAGCTTTACGAATCCTTCGCCGCGCTCATCATCTTCTTCTTTCTCATCTGGCTCCACAGGCGCAAACGCTTCGACGGCCAGGTCATACTCTTCTACGCGCTGCTCTACGGCATCACGCGTTTCACGATAGAGTTTTTCCGCGACGACCCGCGCGGCGACATCCTCGGATTGACGACGCTGACGGGCCTCTCCACCTCACAGATGATCAGCCTCGTCGTCGGCCTCTGCGCCCTCGTCATGCTCATCGGGCGTTACCGGCGCGCGAAGTCGTCCCAGCAAGTCTCTCATGCAGATGGATGAAAGCAACCACATCACTACGGTGGACCAGGAAACGGAGACGCTGAGCCTGCTCGTAGCCGAAGCGGAAGCGGGCGCGCGGCTAGACGCTTATCTAGCCGCGCACATGGACGGTTGGAGCCGTTCGCGCATCCAGCGTTTGATTGAAGACGGCGACGTGCTCTTGGCGGGCCGCGCGGCGGGCCTCAAGTCTTCCTACAAGCTAAGGTCCGGCGACCAGTTGGAAGTCGAACTCACGCCCGCCGCGCCTTCTGAATTCGCGCCGGAAAATATTCCGCTCGAAATCTTGTATGAGGACGAGGAGTTGGTGGTCGTGAACAAGCCAGCCGGAATGGTGGTCCACCCGGCTGCGGGCGCGCCGTCGGGCACGCTGGCGAACGCTCTCGCGCATCACTTTCAAGAACTCTCAAGCCGCGCGGGCGCGACCCGCCCCGGCATCGTGCATCGCCTGGACCGTGACACTTCGGGCCTCATCGTCGTCGCCAAGACGGAAGAGTCGCATGAGAATTTATCGGACCAGTTTCGCGCGCGCGAGGTCTTCAAGTCTTACGTCGCGCTGGTCCACGGACGGCTCGCAACCGAGTCAGGGCGCGTAGACCAGCCGCTCGCGCGCGACCCCAGGCATCGCACACGCATGGCGGTCGTGCGTGGGGGCCGCCCCGCGCTCTCTCTTTACAAAGTGCGCCAGCGCGCCGAGCGTTTCACACTGCTCGATGTGGAGATTAAGACGGGCCGCACGCACCAGATACGCGTCCACCTGCAATGGCTCAAGCATCCGATCGTGGGCGATAAGGTGTACGGCGAAGGGCGCGACAAGAGCGTGCAGGACGTGAGGGTGCGGGCCGCGCTCACGGCTCTCAATCGCCAGTTTCTGCACGCCGGGCAACTGGGCTTTCGTCACCCGCGTTCGCTGGAACAACTGCGCTTCAACGCGCCGCTCCCGCCTGAGCTTGAAACGTTTCGACAGGCCATCTGGTCCACGCCCTGAGCATTTACGCGCATCAATTGCTATACTGTGCGCTTGTCGCGGGTCTTGAAGGGCAACTGCTTTTCGCCGCCACCGCATCCAAACCACCGGCCAGGCAGTCTCTTTCAAAGGCAAGTCTCTAAGGAGGAGCCAGCCCGCGCCGCTTTGATTCTTTATGAAAAAAGCTATTCACTATTTTCTCTTCGCGTTGGCGATTGCCCTCAACGCGCCGCATCAAGCGTTGGCCCAGCAAAAGACGCAGCCGCCCGCGCGTCCTCCTGCGACGACCACGGCTCCGGCGACGCCGCAACAACCGTCCGATGTCGAACGCATCACGATTCGCCGCGTGCTGTTGCCGATAACCGTCTTGGACAAGAAGGGCCAACTGGTGACGGGACTGACAGCGAGCGATTTCCAGATTTTTGAAGATAAGACGCCGCAGGATATTGACAGCTTCACGGGCGCGCAGGAAAGCCCGCCGCTTAACGTGGGCGTCCTCATGGACACTTCGCCTTCGACCGCCGGGAAGATTAAGTTCGAGCAGGAATCCGCCATGAACTTTATCCAGACGGTGATTAAGCCGCGCAAGGACCGCGTCGCCTTCGTCACCTTCGATGACGAGATTAAGTTGCGACAGGATTTCACGGATCGTTTGGACCAACTCGACAAGGCCGTTTCCAGCGTCAAGAAGCCCGGCAAGCAGACCGCGCTTTACGATGCCATCTATCAAATCTGTGATGAGAAGATGCGTTCCGCGCAGGGGCGTCGCGCCCTCGTCATCATCACGGACGGCGACGACACCTACAGCCGCGCCACCCTGCGCGATGCCATAGACATCGCGCAACGCACGGAGACCACCATCTTCGCCATCTCGACGAAGGCCGGATTCGCGGGCACGGTCCCCGGCGTAGAGGCCGGGACGGTCCAGGATACCGGCGACAAAGACCTCGTCAAACTCTGCGAAGAGACGGGCGGCCAGGCTTTCTTCACCGGAGACATGCTCGCGCTCGAACGCTCTTTCAATAAGATTAATAAGGAACTGCACACGCAGTACATCGTCACCTACAAGCCTAAGAACGCTCAATACGATGGCAGCTATCGTCGCATAGAGGTCAGGCTCGCGGGTGAGCATGGCGGCATGAAGGTGCGTACCAGACACGGCTATTCGGCGGTGGCCGACAGCGTCAGACCATGAAGAGCAGTGGTAATTGATGGACAGAAAAACTGTCTTGCTTTTACCGACCACTGAGTTATAACGGGAGAAAGATGTTTTACCGTAGCAATATTAAATTCGCGCTG
Source organism: Blastocatellia bacterium (assembly GCA_034665545.1). GTDB lineage: Bacteria > Acidobacteriota > Blastocatellia > Pyrinomonadales > Pyrinomonadaceae > DASYML01. Next base: position 11,330 of record JAXDFO010000377.1, on the reverse strand, counting down.
GCCTTCGTCCTCTGTGCGTCGCTGGTCCAGTCCGGCACGCTCGGAGGCTTAAGGGGCACGGCGCGCGCGCAGACTCCGCAACAGACTCCGCAAACGCCCGCGCGGCAGACGCCGCAGCAAACTCCGAAGCCGACGCCCACGCCGAAGGCCGAGGATGATGTGACGATTCAGGATAACGATGTGGTCCGCGTGGAGACGGACCTCACCAACATTCTCTTCACGGCCTCTGACAAGCAGAAGCGTTTCATCACTAACTTGCGACAGGAGGATGTGCGCGTCACGGAGGACGGGCAGCCGCAGGAGATTTTCGCCTTCGCGCGACAGACGGACCTCCCGCTCTCGCTCGCCATCCTGGTTGATACGAGCGCGTCGGAAGAGCGTACGCTGCCGGAAGAGAAGGCCGCCGCCACGGCCTTTATAGATGCCGTCATTCGCCCTGAAAAGGACGAAGCGGCGGTCGTCTCCTTCACGGGCGATGCGACGTTGGAGCAGGGCTTGACGGGCAACGTCTCGCGCGTCAGGCACGCGCTGGACCGCGTGAGGTTCGAGCCGCCTGCGGGTTATGTCGGCAACGGCACTATCGTCGGCGGCACGCCTCCCATCAACGGTTCTTCGAGGGCCGGTTCGACTGCCATCTGGGACGCCATCTGGACCACTGCGGAGGAAGTGCTCGCCAACACTTCGGACAAGACGCGCCGCGCTATCATCCTCATCACTGACGGCGAGGATACCAGCAGCCGCACCAAGATGAACGCCGCGATTGAACGCGCCGTCAAAGCGGACGCCGTGATTTACTCCATAGGCTACGGCGACCTCTACATCGGCGGCATCAACGAAGGCGTCCTGCGCAAAGTCTCCGAGAGCACGGGCGGTCGCGCCTTCTTTCCGAGGGACGAATCGGACCTCCGCTCCGCCTTCGCGCAGATTCAGCAGGAACTACGCTCGCAATATCTTGTCGCTTATGCTCCGACCAACAAGAACCGCGACGGCTCTTTCCGCAAAGTTCAAATCGAAATCGTCAACCCCGAACTGCGCAAACAAAGCCTACGCCTCACCTATCGCCAGGGCTACTTCGCCAAGACCAAATCGTAAGCCGGAATTATAAATGAAGAAGGATGAGAGGAGAGCTATTCAACCGTTCAATAGCTCTCCTCTCATCCTTCACCCGAACGCCTTCCGGCTTGCTCTTAACTTTCCGTGACAAGCAGTGTTTGACTTTGTTATATTACGAACTGCTGATGGCTCGCGTTCCCGACCGCTTGTGAGCGTTAAAATCGCTCACAGCCTCAGTGCTCTCCCAATATGATGTGGCCTGGCACGACTGGTTTCAATTCAGGCGTGCCTTTGTGCTATCGCCCCCACGCGGTAAATAAAAGATAACGTATCCCCACCATTAGCCGAGCACACGGCCCCCGCCTCTCTCTCGCGGAGCGGACCTGGTGGCAGGCAAGGAACTGAGATGTCTCCTCAAAATCGTCCCATTATCCTGGCGGTCAATGACGAGCCTGCGGTGCTTGAGTTGCTGGCCGTGCTGCTCGAACACGAAGGCTATAAGGTGATGGCCGCGAGCAGTGGCCGCCAGGCGCTCGAACTTCTCAACGGCATCGAGCCGGACATCGTCATCAGCGATGTCGTGATGCCTGAGATGGACGGGCTGGAACTGTGCCGCCGTCTCAAGGGCGAGCCGCGCACGGAGAGCGTGCCCGTGCTGCTCATGAGCGCGGTCAGGCGGACGGGCGAAGACAACCTTGAGGGACTCAACGCGGGCGCGGATGATTATCTTGAGATTCCCTTTCGCCGCCAGGAATTGCTCGTCAAGGTGGCGCGGCTCACGGAACGCCACCGCGTCGAACGACATTACCGAGAGATAGTCGAACAGGCCGCCGACATCATCTACACGCGCGACATGCAGGGCCGCATCACCAGCATGAACGAAGCGGGCGCGCGTTTCTTCAACCGTCCGGTGGACCAACTCGTGGGCCAACACCTCAGCGTGCTGCTCGGAGACGAGATAGCCGCCGCCGACATCGAAGAGACCATCAAGGATGATTCGGGCCAGCCGCTTCGCTCCGTCCACTGTCTCAACGACGCGCAGGGCGTGCCCCATTACCTGGAAGGCTTGCTCACGCTGATGCGCGATGCGTCGGACCAGCCGACCGGGGTGCGCTGCGTCGTGCGCGACATCACGGAACGCTGGTTGGCCCAGGAAGCCTTGCGCGAGAGCGAAGAGAAATTCAAGGCCCAGTATAAGAACATTCCGCTCCCGACCTATTCATGGAAGCGGGTCGGCGAAGACTTCGTGCTGGCGGATTACAACGTCGCCGCAGCGGAGATGACGAGGGGCCAGATTGAGCATTCACTGGGCCAGAAACTCAGCAACTACTGCGCGGATCGGCCAGACATCATCGCAGACTTCGAGCGTTGCTTCGCGGAACAGACCGTCATCCGGCGCGAAACGCTTTACAGGCTGCGCTCGACCGGGGAAGAGAAACTGATGGACATCAGTTTCGTTTATGTTCCGCCGGACCTCGTCATGGTCCACACTGAGGACATCACGGAGAGCAAGCGCGTCAAGGCCGAGTTGGAGGCATCAGCCGCAGAGATGCGCGCGCTCTTCTCCGCGATGACGGATGTTATTCTGGTCCTGGACGCCAAAGGCCACTATCGCAAGATAGCCCCCACCAAGCCCTCGCTCCTGTACAGGCCGCCCGATGAACTGCTCGGCAAACGCCTGCACGATGTCTTCCCGAAGGACCAGGCCGACGCCTTTCTGGGATACATAGGGCGCGCGCTGGCGACCGGGCGGCCCATCAATATCGAATACAATTTGACCATCACTGGAAACAAGCTCTGGTTCGCGGGCACTGTCTCGCCGCTCCCTGAGGATTCGGTGGTCTGGGTCGTGCGCGACATCACAGAGCGCAAGCAGGCTGAGGAAGCGATGGCCCAACAGGCCGAACGCGAGGCTCTCATTAATCGCATCTCGCAGGCCGTGCGCGGCTCGCTTGAGACGACGGAGATTTTCCAGACAGCCGTCAACGAACTCGGCTCGCACTTGAACGTTGACCGTTGCGCGCTCTTCATGAAGTTTGAGGAAGCGGAGATAGTGCGCAACGTCGCGGAGTATCACGTGCCGGGCGTGCGCCCTGCGGGCAGTCACTTCGACCTGGCGAAGGTCCGCGACCTTATCAACGGAATCAACCAGCACGGCGTCCTGGCCTTCGATGACGCGGCGCACGACGAGCGCATAGCGAGTATCTATCAACACATCCTGCGCCCGGCGGGCGTGCGTTCGATTATGTACGTGGCGATTAACGTGGGCGAGGAGATGCCCGCCGCCTTCACGCTCTCGACGACGCGCCACTTGCGACCGTGGAGCGAGATTGACATCGCGCTGGCGAAGGCCGTTGCCATTCAAACGGGCATCGCCATTCGACAGGCGCGGCTCTACCAGAAGGCCGAAGCGACCTCCGCCCGCGAAGCTCTCATCAATCGCCTGAGCCTTGCCATTCGCGCCTCCCTGAGCCTGCCCGAAGTCTTGGGCACGGCGACGCGCGAACTCGGACGCGCGATTAACGCTTCGCGCGTTCACCTCAGACTCTACGACCCTTCGCGCCCCAACCATCTCGCGCAGATTGAGAACGAATACGTCGCGCCCAACGCCGCCGGCACCAAGCATTTCGACGTTGATTACGACGACCCGCTGGGCCAACGCTTGCAGCGCGTCCTCCAACCGGTAGTGATTGACGACGCGCTCGCCTGCTCCATCGGCACGCCGGACTTCAACTCCTATGTGCGGCTTAACGCCATGCGCGCTGGCATCCGTTCACAGATTAACTGCCCGCTCGTCGTCAGCGGCAGTTTTCGCGGCGCGCTCTGCATACACCAGACGGATCGCGTGCGTCGCTGGACGGAGGATGAAGTGGAATTGGTCCAGGCCGTCGCCGCGCAACTGGCGACGGGCATCGCGCAGGCCGAACTCTTCGAGATGACCAGGCGGGCCAAGAAGGAATGGGAGACGACCTTCAACGCCATGTCCGACGGCATCTTCATCTTCGATAACTCCGGCGAACTCGTCCGCGCCAATCGCGCCGGGGCGGCGATGGAAGAGACCTGGCCGCACTTGCTCGTGGGCCGTCATTGCTGCGACATCCTGCGCGTCAATAATGACGACGAGACTTGCATCGTTGAAAAGACCATCGCGGATGGACGCAGCATGACGGTTGAGATTATGCCCGAACGCTACAATCGCCCGCTCCTCGTGACGGTCGAGCCGGTCTTCGAGAGCGAGGGGCAGATGATCGGCGCGGTCTGCACTGCGCGCGACCTGTCGGAACTGCGCAAGGTCGAAGCGATGGCCCGCGAGCATCAATCGTTGCTCACGAATATCTTGGAGAGCGTGCGCGACCCCATCTGCGCGCTGGACCAGGCGGGAAATTTCCTCTGGCTCAACACGGCCTCGACCGTCATGAGCGGCTATCGCACGGAAGATTTAATCGGCCACCAGTTTCTTGAAATACTGCACCCGTCGGACCACCCGATGGCCGAAGAGAATTTCCGGGCCGCGTTGGAGGGCCAGTCCTGTTCATACGAGGTGCGCTACGTGACGCACGGCGGAGACGTGCGCGACGCGCTCTTTTATAACGCGCCGCTCATCATAGACGGACGCACGACCGGCGTGCTCGGCATCGCGCGCGACATCACAGAACACAAGCAGCAGCAGAAGCGAGCGGCGCAGGCGGACAAACTGCGCGCGTTGGGCCAACTCGCATCCGGCGTCGCGCACGACTTCAACAACGCGCTCGCAGCCATCCTCGGTCGCGCCCAACTGATGCGGCGGCAGGTCAAGACCGAAGGCTTGATGCGCAATCTTGAGATTATCCAGACCGCAGCGGAGGACGCCGCCGCCACCGTGCGCCGCATACAGACCTTCGCGCGCAACTCGCAGGACCAGGAATTTGAACTGCTGGACGCGAACGACCTTCTACATGACGTGTTGGAAATCACGCGCACGCGCTGGGAGAACGAGGCGCGCATGCGCGGGCTGCACTACGATGTGTCGGTGCAGGCGTGCGAGGGGCTTTACACTTCGGGCAATGCTTCGGAGTTGCGCGAGGTCTTCGTCAATCTCATCGTCAACGCGGTGGACGCGATGCCGCAGGGCGGGCGTCTCTTAATCGCGGGCGCGCAGAATGGCGAGCGTCTGAGCCTGCGCTTCGCTGACACGGGCGTGGGCATGACGGAGGACGTGCGCGAGAGAATCTTCGAGCCTTTCTACACGACGAAGGGCGCGAACGGGACGGGCCTCGGCCTCGCCGTCAGCTATAGCATCATCAATCGCCATAGCGGGCAGATAAACGTCGAATCCGAACCGGGCCGGGGCACGACCTTCGAGATAGACCTGCCCGCAGCCGTGCCCACCTCCGTCTCCGTGGGCCAACAACAGGCGCAGGCACAGATACAATCTCTCTCCATCATGGTGATTGACGATGAGCCGTTCGTGCGCGAGACGCTGGCCGACATGCTACTGGCCCTGGGCCATCATGTGAAGGCCGCCGCCGGAGGGCTTGAAGCGTTGGAGAGCCTGGCAGACGCGGAGAGCGATGTCGAACTGGTCCTCACTGACCTCTCTATGCCTGTGATGGATGGCTGGGAAGTGGCTAGAGAGATACGCCGTCGCTGGCCCTCCATGAACATCGTGCTCGTCACGGGCTACGGCAAGGGCACTGACGGCATAGACGGCGACCCGGACCTCTTCAACGGCTTCATCGCCAAACCCTTCGACTTCACCCAAATCATGGAAACGATTGCGAAGGCGACGCACAAGCCACTGGCGATTAACAAGTGAGAGGTGACGAGCTAGCAAAGCGTTGATGAGAGATAAGCTATAGCCCATCTCTCATCACTCGTCTTCTCTCATCACCTGTCGTTTCTTTATCTTTCGCCCCTGTCATTCTCGACCTGTGTTTCGAGTTCGACGGTGAGCTTGCGCACGGCGGGCTGGTCCAGAGGTTCTATCCAGCGCAGGGCTTCATCGAGCAGGCGTCGCTGGTGTTCGGGCCAGTTGGGGCGGCCCGCGACGCTGCCGAATTCTCCATCGTAGTATCCGGCGCGCGGCGGGCGCACCAGTTCCAAGACTTCCTTATCCACGCCGAGCATCATCGTCGGGATGCGTTCCATTTCGAGAGCGCGCGCGACCAGCGCGATTGATTGATGACAGAGGCGCGACGCGGGGATGAGCAGCGCGGACTGGACCTCATAACGCTTGAGGCGTTCGATCAACTTCGGGGCCAACTCTTCGACCACGCGCGAGGCATCGGGGATGAAACCCATGAAGCTCCAGTACACGGGATTCAATTGTCCGATGATGCCGTTGCTCTCGAATTCCTGAAGGCGTCTGACGGGCACTTGCGAATTCATGTCCTGCTCGACCGCTTTCGCGTCGTAACCCCACGCGGTAAAGCGCATGTCCTCCGCTTCCACTTCGACGGGGATTTCGCGCATGCTCGCATCGCCGCCGCGCACGTCTCTATCGAAGGGCTCCGTGCCGTCAACGTACGCGCCCGCGCTCGTGATGAGCGCGAGGTTGAGCATCGGCAGAGCGCGCCGCGCGGGAACGAAAGGCGCGCGACGGTTCTCGACGAAAGGGTAGTTGCCGCCCAACTCGTTGCGCGGCGTGCCCGGCCCCCTGCCGCCCTGCCATGAATCGTAACGCTTACGCCATTCGTCAATTCGTTCGATGATGTCCATCCTGAATCTTCCCTTCCCTATGATGTCTCAAGCCTTCGCGGCCTCTCGCGTCTTGCGATGAGCAGCAAAGCGACTGCCGCCGCCAGGATTGCTATGCTGAGCGCGACGACCGAATAGCCGTGCAGGTCGTTGAAAGCCGCGCGCAAAGAATCGTTCGGGTCCACTTCGTCAATCGGCTTGCCCATCGCCGCGCGCAAGGCCAGGAGGCGCGCGTTGATAATCCATTGGCCCACTGCGGTCGTCAACGCGACGAGCGCGAGCGCGACGACTTCCGCGTAGAAGGCGCGTGCGCGGAGCCTCGCGCGAAAGGGAAACGCGCTCGCCAGCAAAAGGAGACCGATGAGAAAGCCACTCGTATTAACGATGGCGAGCGTGCGCGTCACGATTGTGCCCGCCAACTCGCTCGCGTTCGTCACATGACGCCCGCGCAGGACCGCGAACGCCGTCGGCGCGACCGCCGCGCTGAAGAAGACAGCCGCCCCCAGCCACAACGCTATGAGCATCAATCGCACATCTCTCATCAACGTCAACAGCAACGCTCCGCCTTCTCGTCCGGCAAATTTCGCGTCAACCCTCGCGCCGCTCGCTTCGACTTCCACGCTCATCAATCATACTCCATCACTTCCGGCAGCAACCTGATTTGCGGCGGGTCAACCTCCGGCCTCTCCAACTCTCTGGGGTCCGCCCCGGTCATCAGCCAGGAGAGCGAGCGTTCAAGCTGTGCCTGGTAATCCTCCAGGTCCAGAGACATAAACTGTCTCGCCTTGAGCCGCGCGAACTTCTCCAACGCTCGACGGTACATCTCTCGCGCCGCGCCCGGTCGCCCGATTTCCAGATGATGAAAGACCACCGCCGATTGAATCATCGCCTGCAAAAAGAGCTTCTCCGCCGGACCCGCATCATCGCGCCAGCGATCCTCCCAGGCATCATGCGCCGCATGAAATTCGCCCGCATTGTACAAATCTATCCCCGCGATGTACTCCACAGGGTACGCCGCCACATGCTCATCAGTGTATGCCGGACGTTCCATAAGTTAAAGAGACGTGGACAGTGAACGGTGGTCAGTAGCCGGAAAAGCCGCGATTATAGTTTTGTCTCAACGTGAGACGCTGTTGAGCCGCGCGGCGATAATCTTCGCGGCGGTCGCGCCCGCGCCGGTCGCGCCGCTAATAGTCGGCGCGAGTGGATTGGAGACATCACCCACGGCGAAGACGTTGCCCACGTTGGTCTCCTGCTCGCCCGTCACCACTATGTAACCCGCATTATCCATCTGCAACTGTTCCCGAAACAACTCCGTATTCGGCAAGACCCCTATGCGCACAAGCAAGCCCTGCACCGCCATCTGAAAAGGCTTGAGCGCGCCGCCGCGCAAAATCTCCACGCCCTCGACTTCCGACTCGCCGATGATTCGTTGGACCAGCGAATCCGTAAAGACCGTCACGCGATGGTTGGCCTTGAGTTGCTCTACGAATTCCCTGCGCGCGCGCAACTTCGGCCCGCGATGGACCAACGTGACGGTCGGGCAGACTTCCGCCAGCATCAAAGCATTCTCCGCCGCCGCGTCACCGCCGCCGATGATGCACACGTCCTTGCCCGCGAGTTGTGCGCGGTCGCGCGTCGCCGATTCAACGATGCCGCGCCCGGCCAGTTCCGCCTCGCCCGGAATCCCAAGCCCTCTACGCCGCACTCCCGTGGCGATGATGAGCGCGATTGCTTGAAGCTCTTCACCGCTTCTCAACATGACGCGACGCGCGCGCAGGTCTACGCTTCCTATCTCAACCTGCGTCCACAAATCAAATTCAGCATCCGACACCTGCGCTGCGAAAAGGTCTCGCAACTCAAGGCCGTTCGCCGCGCGCAGGCCCAAATAATTTCCAATCGGGTTATAGACCCACAGCAGTTGCCCGCCGACCAACGCCTTCTCTTCCAGGACCAGTGTGTCCAGCCCCAACTCGTCACACCACAGGGCCGCGCTCAGCCCCGCCGGTCCCGCCCCGATAATCACAACGTCATACATAAAGCGTTAAGTCGGAAGTCTAAATTCTTAATGCGGCGCGCATCTCTCTTGCCACGGTTTGAGGTTCAAGAGCGGAGGCGGCGGGGCGACCATCCTGGTCCATAAATTTGAGGGCCGAGGCGAGTTCGTTCGTGTCCGGCATCCATCGTCCCTCGTGGCTCTCATCCAATTCGTTGAGGCGCGCGATGAGAGGGCCGAAGTCTCTGCGTTGTATGCGTGGGCGGACGATGGTCTCGGCCCAGGAATAATATGGATAGTCAACGCGATAACTCCAACCGTCTTTCAAAGGCGTGGCGATTAAGTAGACCTGCCCGCGCGCGTGACGCGTGATGGCCGTGAAGGGCGCGGCGTGCCTGGTCGGTTTGAAGCCGCTCGGCCCGAATAGTTCCGGCGAGAGAGTGATAACCGAGAGGCCGACATCCGCATCCTCTTCGACAGTTGATTCTCCGCGCGCGAAGCTCTCAAGCGATGCCTCTATCATGGCCCAGGCTTCGCGCCACAAAGGCTCGTAAGCATCCGTGTGCCTCAGCACGCGTTCCACTTCCGGCAGGACCAATTCGTAAGCGCGCGCATCATCCGTCACAACTTCTCCGGCGAGATAGCGCGCGAGCGGCGAGCCTGCTTCCTCGCCAGCGATGGGTTGGTCCGAACCCTGTATGACGATGCTCGCGCGCACGGCCCGCTCGTTCGTGTAAGCGGAAAAGTCTCCGGCCTCTGCGGCGGCTATCAACTCGCTTTTCAGGTCCAGTGCGCGCTCGCCCGCCAGCACGGTCCAGACGGAGAGGACGCCGTCAGTATCGAAGTGATTATTCGTGACGAGTTTGACGCCCTGCGTCAGCCGCTCGAAATCCCGCGAGCCGACGAGATTGAGAGCGATTTCGGTCGAGGTATCGGCCTTCACCTCCTGCGGCGTGCGGTTGCCCTCCCAGTGCGAGAAGTGGATGCTGTTCGGCACGGTCCCGTCTATGGACAGCTTCGGCACGTCCGCCAGCCCCGCGTGATAATACTCGAATCTCATCCCCTTCGTTCTCCTCTCAAAGATGAATAGAGCGTGCCGCACCGCCGTTGATTTTCGCGCATGCACGAAGTTTAACGCACCTCGCTGTGGAATAGAATCTGCGAGATGAAAAACAAAAGGCCGTTTTGATACTGCCCCTGTTGCAGATACAATGTGCCACGCTCAAATCAGAGAAACGGAGGCTCTAAAAAAGTGGACCAGGCGACCAACCAGCGGATGCCGGAAATGACGGCGACCGAACTCAAACAAAAATTGGACCAGGGCGAAGAGATACAGATTATAGATGTGCGCGAGCCGAACGAATATGCTTACGCTCGCATCCCCAACTCCATACACATCCCGCTCGCGCAGGTCATCACGCGCATGTCAGAGATTGACCCGAACCGCGAAACGGTCGTGCATTGCAAGATGGGCGGGCGCAGCGCCATGGCTATCAACGCGCTCCGGCAAGCGGGCTTCACAGGCAATCTCACCAACCTCAAAGGCGGCATCACGGCTTGGTCCAACGAAGTTGACCCTTCTGTTCCAAAGTACTAAAGAGCAGGAGCCAGGAGTCAGGAGCCAGAAGAAAAGCGATAGCATGCTCTTCGTGCTCAAGGCTCTGCTCTTACTTCTGGCTCCTGACTCCTGGCTTCTGACTTCCTGTCTTTCAAAAAACTTTCTCGTCTAAGCGCGGGGGGCATGCGTCTAAGTCAGTAGCAAGGGGGTCGCCGGAGCAAGGGGTCTTGCTTCAGGATGTGGCGCGGAAGTGTGCGCGCGCATGCTTGGAGTTAAGCGGTCTTGCCTCTCCTCCAGATATTTTCGGTTGGCCCATTGGAAGCGAATTGAAATCTCAACTTGATGGAGGAAGACGAAAGATGAAACGGTTACTTTTTAGCAGCATGATACTTTTGGCGGCGTTTGCCAGCCTGGCTTTCACGGCCAGCGCGCAACAGTCCGCCGCGCATGGCAACGGCATAGACCCGCAGGAGCGTCGGGAATTGCGCGCAGACAGGCGCGAGGTCAGGGCCGACACCAGAGATATTCATCGAGACCGGCATGAGAGACGCGTTGACCGGCGCGACCTGCGCGGCGATGCCAGAGAATATCGCAGCGACCGCCGCGAGGGCGCGTCGCGCGCAGAGCTTCGCGCTGACCGCCGTGAGATAGGGGCGGATCGTAGAGATATACGTCATGACCGGCGTGAGTTTCGCGTAGACAGGCGAGACCGTCGCGGCGACGTGCGCGACTACAGGCACGACCGCCGCCACGCGCGGAGAAGCTAAGAGAAGTTAAAAGTTAAAAGGCAAAAGTGAGGCGAAGCCAGCTTTTATTTAAAGGCTGGCTTCGCCTCACTTTTGTCTTGTCGCTTTCGCTTTTACTTGTTGATTCCTTCGAGTTCTATGAAGCGGCTCATCTTGGTGATGACGATGCCTTCGGTGGCGGTCATGCGGCAGGCAAGGGCGGTCTTATCGTCGGCCTCTGATTGTTCTTTGCCGTGATACCAAATCTGGCAGTTGGTGCATTCGCCGTTCCAGCAGAAGTCTCCGTAAGAGATGGTCTTCA
>JAXDFO010000376.1:0-48223 GCA_034665545.1 Blastocatellia bacterium | reverse complement strand
GGGAAGGGAGTTTGTGGAGACCAGAGGATAGGGCCGATGTAGCGATGATGAGGAGGCAAGCCCTGAGTGGGAACGAGTTGAGGGATATCAGGGTAGAGAGTGAAGTCGCCGTCGCTATAGAGGTCTTTGATGTCCCAGGGCAACGGGGGCAGTCCGAACTTGATGCGGGCGACGTTATGCGGCGCGGCGTGTGCGGCGAAGCCGAGGGGCGCGAAGATGTTGAGAGCTAAGCTGGCGAGCGTCTCCCCGACGAAGGGGGACATGGGATTCTGCATCAACTCGAAGGGCGTATGAGCGGAGGGACTCCACTGCGCGTTGATGATGTTGACATAAGGGATATGAGCCAGCCTCGCGGAGATAGAGAGCGACTGGCGCATATCTCCCACGACCACATCCGGCGAGAGCGCGGCCATGAGCCGCAAGTCCTCTTTGACGTAAGCCTCAATCATCGGGACATCGAAAAGAGATTGCCCGCTTGATAACCTCTCCGTGATGTTCTCCTGCGGAATGGCGGACTTGATGGAGATGACTGGAAAGGGAAGCTCTGCGAAGAGGAAACTGTAACGCGGGTCGCAGGCGAGATACACCTCATACTGCGCAGGGTCGAGCGCCTGCGCCAGCACGGCTGGCCTGACGACGTGAGACAGAGTCACAGCCTCTGCGAAAAACAGAAGACGCCGTTTCGACTTGCTCACCTTCCAGTTGCTCCCTTTGAGTTACTCATCTTTTAAGTTGCACATCTTTGAGTCGCACACCTGCGGGCTTTGAGGCTCCCTGTCCTACTCTCTTCTACGCCTGAACATCCCCAGTAGAAAGATGAGTACGCCCAGGACCATCAGAGCGATGCCGATGCTGTCGCTGCTTCCGGCGTTCGGCGAGATGACGGCGACGATTGACTTGCCTGTATGCCAGATGACGCCCGCGACAAAGAGGCCCACCGCCAGGAGGGCGAAGGTCAGCCCGTCCACAGAACCGCGCAAGCGCCGGATGGATTTTTGCGCGCTGGCGGAAAATTCCGTCTGGAAAGAAAGCTGCCCTCTTTGCGCCCGCAGCAGGACATCTTCGAGGCTCCTGGGCATCTTGAGCAGGCGCGGGATGGCCTTCATCGCGCCCGCCATGGTCGGCTGCAACTCTTCACGCATCAATCGCTCCGCCAGAGGCCCGATCTTGTTCGTCGGGTTGAAGTCCGAAGCGATTTCCGCAGTGATGCCGGAGAGGATGCCCAGGGCACGCATGACGAACAACAGGTCCGCTTGAAATTGGAAAGGCGAACTGTAGAGCAGCGCCTTGTACTCTTCATAAAATCTTGCGTACTCGGTGAGGTCTATGCCCTTCATCTGGCCCAGGAAGGAGCCGGAAAAACGTTCCAGCAGTTCTTCCGTCATCTCTTCGACCTGCTTCAAATCCGCGTCGTAGAGCAGGACGCCCGCGTCCAGATATGATTCGACAATCAGGCGCGCGTCCTGCGTGCCGATGCCAACGACGTAATCTCGCAGGGAACCCCACAGCCGTTTGGGAATCGAGACCGCCATCCCGAAATCAACGAACGCGATTTGAAAGGGACGATCCGGGTAAAAAGGAACCGTCTCGCCGGGACGAAACATTTCGCTTCTTTCCTGCGGGGAAAGAATCTCGTCCGGGTGCGGCAAAGGTTTGATGAAGAGATTACCGGCGTGCGGGTCTGCATGGACAAAGTGGGTGACGAGGATTTGTTCCATGTAAAGATCGAACAGCTTTTCAGCGACCTTAAGCCGACTGATACCGGCGGCCTCCAGGGCTCTCAAATCATCAAACTTAATATGGCTGACATCCTCCATCGTCAACGTGTGAGGCCCCACGTAATCCCAGTAAATCTTCGGGATGCAGGTCTGCGCGTCCTGTGCGAAGTCCTGCGCGAAGCGCTCTGCGTTGAGCCCTTCCGCCGTGAGGTCCAGTTCTTTTGAAGTGACGTGTGTGAATTCATGGGCCAACCGGTCCAGGTCAGCATACTTGCTGATGGGCTTGTAGTAGCTCAACCGCCGGATAAATTTCCTGATGATTTTCAAGTCGGTCTCGACAATCATCAGGATGCCGGGACGCAGGACTTTGACCGCCACGCTTTCGCCTGAGCGCAGTCGCGCCCTGTGGACTTGCGCCAGCGAAGCAGAGCCGATTGCTTCGGGTGAGAACCAGCCGAAAACTTCTTCGACGGGTCGCCCGAAATCGGCATCTATCTGGGCCATAATCTGCTCAATCGGCACGGGCGGAACTTCATCCTGAAGCCCCGCCAGTTCATCCGTCAACTCCGGCGGGAGCAGGTCCACACGCGTGCTCAAAAATTGGCCCAGCTTGATGAGCACCCCGCCCATCTCCACTGCCAGCGCGCGATAATCTCTGGCGAGTTGCTGCCAGCGTGGCAAAAAAGGTTTGCGAAATCGGCGCAGGCCGGGGCGATTGAGAATGATGTCCCACCAGGCGATGTGGAGACTGGTCTTGATGAAAAAGCTGCGAATTTTACGATAGCGTTTGAGGTCTATGGAATAGCTCTCGGTTGGCGCGGCGACAACGTGAGGTCTCTTGCCGGGCGGCCCGGCTGCGCTCTGCGGCCTGACCGGGGGCGGCTCTAGCTCAATAGTTTGCACAAGTCTATACCTCTCAAGCGGCGAACCGTTCGATGCACGTCTGACACGAAGGCCGTGCGGATGAGCGCGAACTGTTCCAGAAGGATTAAAGGCTTGAAATCTCGAACAAGTGTTACAGAATCCTGCGGGGTAATTCCTGACAGCTTTGAAGCTCGGTGAGCTTTATTCCCACTCACACTGAAGATGAGACGGAAGGCAAATTGATGCTCGTGACCGGCCCGTGCGCGAGTCGTCCCACTCGCCCCTTTGCCTTCCGCCTTGAGATGCATCTCGCGTGAATTTGACTTCAAAGGTGGCGACCGCGCTGCGCCTCTCGAACGGTCTTCGACCGCGCCTCTCTCTACAAAGAGGATTGACGCGCTGTCAACGCAAATGCCCTCTGCGCCCTTCTGCGCCCGCAGATGCAGAAGGGCGCGCACGAACCTCTCCTTACGTCTTAGGATGACTCGTCTTTGGATGATGTACCGTCGTGCTCTGCGGCGGGGCCATGTAATGCTTCGCGCCCGCCATCGTGCCATGCGCCGCGCCAATGAAGAGACCTATTAATCCGCCGTAGGCCCAGCCCAAAGCCCCTCCGCTCACAGCGCCATACGGCCCCGCATACTCCTGGCCCTCTTTAGCGCCCTGCCGCGCCATCGCGTTAGCGATCTCGGAGCTTCCCACCATCGCTCCAACCCACATTCCATGTGCTGAATCAACAGCCCTAAACCAAGGCTCGAACATCAGAGACCTCCTTCTTTAAATGAGCAGATGTCATGACTGTGAGACCGACGGGCTTGACGTTATCACGAAACCCGAAAGCCATTCTCACGAAAGTCGAAAGAGAGAGCGCGGGCACTACCTCATCCTGCAAAGACCTCCTCGCAAGAGTCTTCAACGCGACTGCGAAAACGACCGCGACAGCCCGCTTAACTTCTTTATAGCTCACCTCGCATCATAGACTTAATTTGCTGCCAACACAACATATTCCACGCCCCGCCCCGATTGGCCCACGCGCGCCCCGCGCGACACAAGCGAAAGCCTTACGAGCGATGCTTTCATCCTCACCCAACTCTACGGAGTCCGATAACGCCGCCAGTTTAGCCGGTGGCTCAAAAAGTCGAAAAGATGACTATTAGTTGTATATAGGTTAGCAGTTAGGCACAACATCTTGTTGGCCCATCTGATTTTTGTGCAATGCGGTCCAGAGCTCTAAGATTATCGGACCCCAACATCCATCTGGCAGAGGCTGCCCGGCTTGAGCCTGTAAAGCATCTCGCCTGCTTGCCTTACTAACAAGATGCCTTCATCCTCTTTGCCTTGAGTCGTAGCGATTAATCTCGTGTGTCTCGCCATCGGCCTTGATCATGCACTCGCCGGACAGACAGATAAGTCCTGTTTCAAGCTCTCCCGTAGCGAAGGCGGCGCGCGGCGTCTCCTTATCTAGAATGATGCGGCCATAGACGAGGTGCTTCATAGAACTGTTTTGCGGCGTGATAAAGAGGTGCCGCCCTTTACGCGCATTCGTGCGGCGAAAGATTATGCGATTAGATGTCTCTTGCATTTGCGTGCTCATGTGTCTCCCTTCCCTTTTGTTGGATGGCTCAACTCTTCTTGTGCCCGTCGAGCCACAAGAGGTCTTCGAGCAGATAGTAATCGCCATAAATTAACATGCTGTTGCCCGGCCTGGTGCTTGAGCCGTGACGCAGAACGCCCGGCGGTGTCTTGTCTTCGGCGGCGACGGGCGTCAGATACCTGTCAATGAGTGACTGCGTGATGCGTTCGCCCGCGCGCCGGTACAGGGCAGCGCGCGCTTTGTCCGGCGTCAGTTCCGACAGACGAAACAGCCCGCCCGCGATGAGCGCGGCGGCTGACGTGTCACGATTACGAAAATGCACGCCCTCGTCCGCGAAGTCGTACCAGGGCACGCCGTCTTCGGGCAGTTGGTCCAAGACGAAGGCCGCTATCTTCTCGGCAGTCTGGAGCAGTCGAGCATCCTTCGTCTCCGCGTAAGCGACAGTGAAACCATAAAGCGCCCAAGCCGTGCCGCGCGACCAACTGGTATCTGCGGCGAAGCCCTGATGCGTGTGCGTGAAAACCTTTTCACCCGGACGCGCTTGATTCGGAAACGTGAGGTCATCGGCCCCGGCAGAGTGAAACACCTGCCTGTCATCGCCGGGATTGTAATGCACTGACTGAATCACAGAGCCGTCAGGACGAACCAGCCACTCGGATGTTTTGAGCGCGTGTTTTAACCCGAACTCTTTCCACTGCGGATCATTGGTCTCGCGCGCAGCCCACCACCAGATTTGCAGATTCATCATCGTGTCAATGATCGTGTCGTCACCGTTCACATCCCACGCCGCGACGAGTCCGGTAGTCGGGTTGTAGAGTCGCTTCAAACGTTCAGCCGCGCGCAAAGCACCTTCACGATACTTCGCATTCTTTGTCTGGCTAAAGCCAAGTACGGACGTGTAGAAGTTGAGAAACCCTACGTCGTGATTCTCCGTCATCTCTTTGCCGAGAAAGCGCGCGTTCCACAATTCAGCCCAACGACGAAAACGCTCATCCTTCGTCTTCGCATAAAGCTGCCACAACTCACCGACCCAGAAGTTTCCGGTCCAGAAAAAACCTTTCTGAACTTTCCACTCGCCCGTTTGATCGTCGCCTTCCGTAAAGAATCCAGGATCGTTGTTTTTATCAAATTGTTCGGGCGGCGTCTGCGAGATGACGGGTTCCCATTTCTGCGCGGTGCGCTCGGCGGCTTGTCGCATCAGTTCGAGCGCGTCTGCGTAAGACTTGCGGCGCGCGGGATGAAGCGTATCGGGTGGCGCAGATTGCGGCGCGGCGCGCTCGGAAAGAATTGAGACGTGCGCGGGCCGCGTGAGGCGTCGGCTGGTCTGCTGAACAAGTTCGATGAACTCCGCGCGCGTTGAGCGGGCATTCGATGGAGTGACGAGAGAACCATTGCGATACTTGGCCGCCGCGCTCGTCGCGCTCGTGGTCAGCGACTCGCTCTCTTCCTGGTCCCAGGCGGCCAGCACATACCAACTCGCCGTGCCGTTCACAAACGCGGGCTGCACGAGCAGATTCAGTTTGTCGTCCGTGATGGCTTTGCTCGCGCGCCCCGTTGCGATAATCGCCAGGCCCAGATTTTGATCGGGTAAGCTTTCCGTCGCGGTCGCGCCGGTCTTGAGCACTTGATGCCCCCAGGTCGCGCGCCACAGCGCGGGCGCGTCTGCGGTCGGCGCAGAATCTTTCTCGTCGAGACCATCTTTGCGCGGCAGTCCCGTGACGAGCGTCAGGCCGTTCGCGCCTTCAACCATGATGCGATGTTCAAAGCCGTGCTTGCCCGCCCATTGCGTGATGCGGCTGGTGAGATTGACTTTGCGCCGCTCCACCGCCCAGCCTTTGTATCTCAGTTCGACGATGGAGCGCACAGGGCCATCAGCGACGATGCGCCATGAGCGTTCATCCACATTCGCCACCTTGACGACTTTGCCATCAACGAGCGCGGCGACGGAACCTATGCCAATCGCGTCGCCGATCTTGTAGATGTCGCGCCCGAATGGAGACTCCTCGTGATAGTCATATTCGGGCGTGCCGAACAGTTCCAGGTAGAGTCCGGGCCTACGCTTGCCGTAGAGGTCTATGGCGTTGCGCTGGTCGAAGTAGATGCGCCAGGCGTTCGCCTCGGACTCCCATCCCATGCCCTCGAAGTGCGTCGCAAATTTGGCGTGCGTGCGCGCCCGATAGTCGCTGCGGATGCGCTGCATCACGCCCGCGTCTCCGTAGGAGATTGTGACGACGCGCGTCTGCTTCGGCTTCAACTCAATCTGGAATGCTATCTCGTCGTACTTACCGTCGCCATCTATGTCGTCGGACTGCGAAGCAAGCTCTGTTGTTTGCAACGTGCTCGCATCCTCTTCGAGCGTAGCAGCGTCCGAGGTCGTCACGACGCACGCGACCGCCCGGAAGTCAGGCGCGACGCGCCTCAACTCTGCGACGCTGACGACCACATTCTCGTGCGCGCGCGACTCGCCGGTCGGGTTCGTCACCGCGAGCTTGAGAGATTTAATGTGCGGCGCAGACCAAGCGGCGTGCGCCGTGGCCGACACGAAGAGACACAGCCATAGTAGCTTCTTGAAGAGGCGTGCGCCCTGAGTCCTTTGCAAAATTTTTCAACTCCTCCTTCACTTAGAAAGGCTGGCGAGCCGCCGAATCTTCTTCCACTCCTGCCCGCCGAAGAAGAAGAGCTTGTTTTTGATGATGGGCCCACCGACGCTGTAGCCGAAGTCGTTGAAGCGTAGCGCAGGACGGACGGGCGCGAAGAAGTTTCGCGCGTCCAGCTTGTCGTTCCGCAAGTACTCGAAGGCAGAGCCGTGGAACCCGTCGCCGCCTGAGCGCGTCACGACGTTGACCTGCGCGCCGGAGTTGCGCCGTTGAGCGCGAGGTTCTGCACCTGCTGGCTGTCTATGACGCGCGCCACCTCGCCGGAGGTAGTGTTGACCGTCTCGCCCATGCCGGTCGAGACCTGCACGGTCTCGGAAACCTGCCCTGGTTCGAGCGCGATGTCAATCGTGAGGCGCGCGTTCGCTGCCAAAGCCACCCCGGACTGCTCGGCCCGCTTGAAGCCCTGGCTCTCAGCCGCGATGAGGTATGTTCCTACAGGAAGGTTCGTCACCGTGTAGAAGCCGTCGGCGTCTGTGGTCGCCGTCCGCACGAGGTTCGTGGCGGCGTTCGTTACTGTGACGGTCGCGCCGGGGATGACCGCGCCCGAAGCGTCCTTGATCGTGCCCGAGATGCGACCGACGATAGTTTGCGCGGTGGCGCACATGCCACAGAGCAACAGGCAGAGCGAGAGGCAAAAAGCTCGCGACACAGCGAAGCGGCGCGACGGGGAATTGAAGATAACCAGCATAATTCTCACCTCCGACATTGAGATTCACTTTTTTGCCGTGGGCAACACTACACCGCCGAGCATCAGCGCCGAGGCTTGCCCCGAAGAGTTCCTTGCTTTCCCTTAGATCAGACGCCCCCTGAAGCGGAGGCCGAAGTTCCTTCCCCTTGCTCTCAGGCCACGCGCGGGGCCGCAAAGGTTGGTGCGGCGATGAGCGCTGCCGCCCCACGCAGGCGCGTATGCTCCTGCGCTGCCGCCACGCGTACGGGCGTGCGTGCCGCAGAGGATGTCAGCGCACGCTCGGAAAGAGCCTCGCGCGTCGTCCCTTCTATCAAGTCCCAGGCGGTCGTTATCTCCCCTGCGAGATAAATGCAGTCGGGGTTAATGACATTGATAATCGTTGCCAGTCCGAGTCCGAGGAAGCGCGCCGTTGACTGAATGGCTGCGTTGGCCTTGACATCGCCGCCGCGCGCACGCGCCACCAGGTCCGGCATGGTAAAGGAGCCGCGCCCTGCCTCATGCAACGCTTTTGGACTGAGTTTGGACAAATTCCATCCGAAATAACGCGAGAGCGTAGCGAGGTTGGAGATATAAGCCTCCCAGCAGCCGGTCATCCCGCACATGCAGCGCGGCCCATCCAGGCTCAGAGGCATGTGCCCGAACTCGCCTGCGATATGGTCATGGCCGCGCATGAGTTCGCCGCCGACAACGACGCCGATGCCCACGCCGTCCGACACGCTGATGTAGACGAAGCTCTGCGTGGCTGCCGCCGCGTCGCGCTCAAGCCAGAGGTGCGCGAGCGAACAGGCGCGGCCCGAATTCTCCACTTGCACGGGCAGCCCCGTCGCCGCCGCCAGTTGGTCGCGCATATCAACGTCTCGCCATCCGAGCGTCGGCGCATTCAGGATGCGCCCGGTCCTGTGGTCAACCATGCCGGGGACGGCGACGCCGATTCCCTCGCAATTCCCTTCCGCGCCCTGTGTTTTCAGCATTCTACGCACGCGCCGCGCGAGGTCTTTGACAAACTGCGGGATGGCGAAGACCGTGTCGTAGATTTCCAGCGCGAGTTGACGACCGGAGAAATCTGAGAGCATGAGATAAGTCTTACTGAAGCGCACGTCAACGGCAACGGCCAAGCGGTCTCGCGTCCTGATATGAAGAAAGGTCGGCTTGCGACCGCGCGCGACCTCGCCCGTCGCGCCTTCATAAATCAAGCCCTGCGCGATCAACTCCTGCACGAGCATGCTCGCCACACCGCGCGTCACGCTCATGCGCCGCGCGAGGTCTGCGCGCGAGATGGGCTGGTGCTCGCGTATCAGGTTGAGCGCGATGCGGCGGTTAATCTCGCGCGAAGTCGTCCGCGTCGCTACCTTGAAGTCGTGTGTGTTGATCTTTCGCATAGGTCGCCGCCCGGTATTTGTTCGGAGTTGGAACAATATAGCCGCGAGCAGATTCCTGTCAAGAACTTTTTTCAGGAGCCCGCCGCGACTATGTCCGGCGCGTTCAGAAAAATTGCATTGTCATGGAATGATTGAGAACTCGCCGGTCAAACGTATGTCTTCGGAAGAAGAGCCGATCATAACGCGAAATGCGCCCGGCTCGACGACAAAATGCATCGCGCGGTCCCACAGCGCGAGGTCGTCGGGCGTGAGCGTGAACGCAATCATCCTGGACTCGCCGGGCTTCAGATGCACGCGCTCGAAGCCGCGCAGGTTCTTCTCGTAGGTCGTGACGCTGCTCACGAGGTCGCGCGTGTAGAGTTGCACGGCTTCATCGCCCTCGCGCGCGCCCGTGTTCTTCACATCGAAGTTGACGACGACGTTGCCACGCGTCGTCTGTCTCGCGGGGGTGATACGAAGGTTGCTGTACGCGAACGTCGTGTAGCTCAAACCGAAACCGAAGTTGTAGAGCGCGCCGTTGACACGGGTCTTCTCGCCCTCCCACTGCGCGTTCGGCTTCGTCGGGAAGTTAAAGGGAATCTGCCCTGCGGTTTTCGGGAACGTGACGGCCAGCTTGCCGCCGGGGTTGTAATCGCCGAAGAGCACGTCTGCGATGGCCGCGCCGCCCTGCGCGCCGGGAAACCATGCTTCGATGATGCCGGGCACATACTTGTTCACCCAGTTGATGCTAAGGGGGCGACCGTTGATGAGCACGACGACGACGGGCTTGCCCGCCGCATAGACGGCCTGCACTAACTCCAACTGACGGCCCGGCAGGTCCAGGCTCGTGCGGCTCGCGCTCTCGCCCACGGTCTTCGACGAAGAATCTCCGAGGACGACGACCGATACGTCCGAGTTTTTCGCGGCCTCGACCGCCTCGCTTATCCCGTCCTGTTCATCCTTCGTCAGAGGCTCCGGCAGCGCTTCCGTTTCGGGCCAGTGGGCGTTCGTGATGTCGCAGCCCTGAGCATAGTTGACCTTCACGCGGTCGCCGATTTTGTTCTTTATTCCCTCAAGCACGGTGACGCCCCGCACGCCGTTCGGGCCGTAGCGGTGGCGCGTGTTGCCGTCGTCGTCCGCGTTCGGGCCTATGACGGCAATCGAATGTATCTCCTTGCTCAAGGGCAGGACGCTCCTATCGTTCTTCAGTAGCACGATGCTCTCAAGAGCGGCGCGCAGGGCGACCTGTTGATGCTCTGCGGAGTTGACGAGACGTTCGGTCGTGCCCGCGTCTTCGATGAAGGGATGGTCGAAGATGCCGACCGTAAACTTGACGCGCAGGACATCGCGGACGCGGTCGTCTAGAGTCTTCATAGAGACCTTGCCCTCTTTGACCAGTTCGCGCAGAGGGAGGATGTAGTCGTCGGGCGGCGTGAAGTTAGTCTTGACGTTGAGGCCCGCTTCGATTGCTTCGCGCACGGCGTCCTTCATGTCGGCTGCGACGGCGTGCTTGTTGTAGAGGTATTCGACAGACGCGCTATCGGAGACGACGTAGCCTTTAAAGCCGAAGTCGTTGCGCAGGCGATCCGTCAACCAGTAATGACTCCCCGTGATGGGGATGCTGTCGTAGTCGTTGTAAGAACTCATCACGCCGAGCATGCCGCCCTCTTTTATCGCGGCCTTGAAGGGCGGCAGGAATATGTTCTCGACTTCGCGCGGGGAGGTCTGCGGGTCTGTGCGCGCCGCTCCCTCGCGCGCGCCCTTGTTGTTGCTGTAGACGGCGAAGTGCTTGCCCGTCGAGACGACGTGGTGGTTCTCCTGCAACCCCTTGACCATCTCGACGCCGAGGCGCGAGGCGAGGTAAGGGTCTTCGCCATAGACTTCTTCCATGCGCCCCCAGCGTTGGTCGCGGCCAACGTCCAGGATGGGAGCATAGACGTTCGTGTAGCCGAGCGCGCGCGCCTCCTCGCCAGTGATGCGGCCTATCTCTCGGACGAGTTCCCTGTCCCACGCGCTGCCCTGGCCGGGTTGCGCCGGAAAGCTCGTCGCGGTGTAGGCGGCGAGACCGCGTATGCCTTCGTCGGTGAAGTCTGCGGGGACGCCGAGGCGCGTCTCCTCTATGAAGAAACGCTGCACCTCGTTCATGGCCCGGACGTGCTTACGAATGTCCGTCGCATAGACGCTCTTCGAGCGCTTGTCACCCTTGTCAGTCCAGCCGTTCAGGTGTTCGTCAATGTTGGCGATGCCGTCCTTCCAGATTTTGCGCTTCCATTCCGGCGTCGGCAGTTCGTCCTGAAGGACGCGACCGTAGCCGTAAAGCGTCGCCGTCTGGCATGTCTTCTCCTCAAGAGTCATCTGCGCGAGAAGGTCTTCGACGCGTGCGCCCGTGTCCGCCTTCGGGTCTTCGTAAACGTCCTTCCTGCCGTTCTTGTTGAGGTCTATCCAGCCGTCTCGATAGATGTCCTTCCGCGCGCCCGCCCCTGTTTGCGCGGGCAGGCGCGGGAAGAAGCCGGTCAGTAAGATAGATATGAGAAGAGCACAAGCGATTCGCATTCAGCATCCTCTATTTGAAGTTAGTCCAAGCGACAATCTTTGCAAGAGAACTCTTGAGCGTGTGAAGCGGGAAAAGCTTTAACCGCGACTCGCGGGTAGAAATCATTCCTTCGCCGTTTATTGATTAACGCCGCTCGCCAGGAAGCCGCCATCAACCACAAGGACTTCGCCCGTCACAAAACTGGCCGCATCGGAAGCCAGGAAGATTGCCGCGCCAGCCAGTTCCTCGACTTTCCCGAAACGCTTCATCGGCGTTCGCAGCAGGAACTCGCGCCCGCGCTCAGTCTCGTCCAGCAACTTCCGGTTCAACGCCGTCCGAAAGACTCCCGGCGCAATCGCATTGACATTGACCCCGCGCTCAGACCATTCCACCGCCAGCGATTTCGTCAGCGAAGCGACCGCCGCTTTGCTCGCCGCATAAGCCGCAACTTCATGCAGCGCGACGAAGGTTGACAGCGATGCGATGTTGATGATGCGCCCGTACCCGCGCTCCAACATGTGACGACCGAAGACCTGACAGGCTCGCAGTGTGCCCGTCAGATTCGTTTCAATAATCGCGTCCCAATCCTCTTCCGTGAAGTCTAGCGTTGGGCCTCGCCGCGTGCGTCCCGCGCAGTTGACCAGAATATCCACCTTCCCGAACACGCGCACGCTTTCATCAAGCACACGCTGCAAAGAAGAGCGTTCGGAGACATCGGAAACGAGACGCAATGTGCGGCGTCCACGCTCTTCGATCTCTGTGGCCGCAGCTTCGACCTGTTCCAAACGGCGTGAAGTCGGGACCACGTCCGCGCCCGCCTCGGCCATTCCGTGCGCGATGGCGCGACCGATGCCCGATGTGCCGCCGATCACGACCGCCACTTTGCCATTCAGATCTAAGGCAGAATAACTCATCGCTCCATCCTCATTATGAAATGAGGGCAGTGTGTAACACGACTAAGCATCGGTCAAGCGATGCTGTTGCAAAAAGCAGTGACGATACTGATGAGCAAGACGCAGAACAGGAAGAAGCCACGCAGAGTATCAACGGGTGACGAACGGCGCGCAAAGATTGTCGCTGAATTTCCGTTTCCGTTCCGGCAACAATAGAGATAAAAAACGCAGGGTTGAAATATGGGTGAAAGAGTGAGCCTTGAGGCCGAGCATATAGGCGGCGTCACATCTTGATGAAATATTCCTGGCTATTGAAGGCTTCTTCATCTTGCACTGGCTGGACACGCTCGTATGTGCCGTCAGGCAGCAGCCTGCGCGCCTTCACATTATCGCGCAGGTAAGCATCCAGAATATCGTCTTTCAATTGTCTCTTGAGTTGCGAGTCTTTTATCGGGGTGACGACCTCAACGCGGCGATCAAGGTTACGATGCATCCAGTCTGCGCTGCCGATGTACAGGTCTTCATCGCCGCCGTTGGCGAAGTAGAAGATGCGGCTGTGTTCAAGGAAACGACCGACGATGCTCCTGACGCGTATGTTGTCTGACAAACCAGGCACGCCCGGTCGCAGCGCGCAGATGCCGCGCACGATGAGATCAACTTGCACTCCCGCTTGCGAAGCCTCGTAGAGAGAGCGAATGATATTCAGATCGGTCAGACTGTTAATCTTGACGATGATGCGCGCCGGGCGGCCCGACTTGCCGTGTTCAATCTCGCGCTCGATGAGAGCTATCATACGCTGGCGTAAGTTGACCGGCGCAACCAGCAAGCGGCGATAGGCTGATTGCCTTGAGTAACCCGTCAGAAAATTAAAGAGGTCCGTGGCGTCCGCGCCAATGTGTTCGTCGGTGGTGAGGATGCCTATGTCTGTGTAGATGCGCGAGGTCGTAGGGTTGTAATTACCCGTGGCGATGTGCACGTAGCGGCGCAGCGAATTATCCTCGCGGCGAACAATCAGGGCCACCTTGCAATGTGTCTTGAGCCCCAGTATGCCATACACGACATGCACGCCCGCGCGTTCGAGTTGCTTGGCCCACTCGATATTGTTCTCTTCATCAAAGCGCGCCTTGAGTTCGACCAGCACGGCGACCTGCTTGCCGCGCTCGCTCGCATCCATCAAAGCCTTGACGATGAGTGAACGCTGGCCCGTGCGGTACAGGCACATCTTAATCGCCAGCACGTGCGGGTCTTGCGCGGCAGTGTTGATAAAGTCTACGACCGTAGAGTATGCGGTGTAAGGATGATGCAAGAGCACGTCCTGCTGCTTGATGACCTCAAAGGTGGCCGCGCCCTGTTTGAAGGGCGCGGGGATCGTCGCCTGAAGCGGCTTGTCTTTGAGTTCGGGTTTATCCAGATCATAAAGAGACATCAGGTCAGGGATGTTCAATGGCCCATCAACCACGTACACATCATCTGGAATCAACTCTAAAGAGTGCGTCAGATACTTGACCATCTCCTCCGTCATCTCCGATGAGACTTCAAGGCGCACAGCATCTCCGAAGCGACGACTGCGAACTTGCTGCTCGACCATTCGCAAGAGGTCGCCAGCCTCATCCTCCCTCAGTTCGATGTCCGCATCGCGGGTCACACGAAATAAATAGCACTGGCTCGTGAGCATCCCCGGAAAGAGCGCGGAGACATTGGCGGCGATTAATTCCACGAGGAGAGTGAATTCCGTTCCTGAGTCGCCGACCGGGACCAGATGAGGCACGCTCTGTGGAATCTTGATGCGCGCGAATCGCGGCCCCTTTTGGACCGTTTGATGTATAGCATCTTCTGACTCTTCCGCAGGCTCAATCATCAACCCCAGATTGAGACTGCGATTCGAGATGTAGGGGAACCGATGGCCCGGATCAACCGCCTGCGGCGTGAGCACCGGAAAGACGTTTTCGATGAAATAGATATTCAGCGCATGCTGCTCATCCTCACTGAGCGATTGGTAGGGCGTCACCACGATGCCCTGCTCATTGAGTTGCGGCAGGATGTCTGCACGCAGGCAGCGCATCTGCTCAAGCAACATCGGCCTGAGCCGCTCGCTAATCTCTTTCAATTGCTCGGCAGGGGTCATTCCATCCGGCGATGGCTCGACGACCTCTTCATCCAGTTCCTCCTTCAGCCCGGACACGCGAACCATGAAAAACTCGTCCAGGTTGCTTGAGAAAATCGAGAGGAATTTGAGTCGTTCAAGCAGTGGATGCAGAGGGTCAAGCGCCTCTTCCAACACGCGGCGATTGAACTCAAGCCAACTCAATTCGCGGTTGAAGAGAAGGTCTTGATGATGCAGGAGCGTCTCCGGCAACGTCACTTGCGAAACATCGCGCTGCGGCTCTTCTGCTGAAGCCTGTTTTAACGTGCTGGTCGTCATCCGTTCGTCTTGCCCATCAAATTTCTGCGTGAGAATGTTATAGCCCTACTCCGGCATCATAGCAACCGGGGAAACTGCGCAAGTAACAAGTTATTAATAGTGTGGAAAATTCGGTTAAATATTCTGATTCTTCTTTTGTGATTTCCTGCCAGAGGTGGGCAAAGGCGAGGGTTTAGCTTTGGATTTGGAGGGCGTTTTCTCAAGGGTCGTCGCCAGTCTGACTGAGAAACCCGTTGTCTCCCATTCATGCCATCTCGCCAGGGCGTTGAGAAAATGTTTAGTGCGCTCTTTCGTGAAATGGTCCAAGAGCCAGACCGCCGCGCTTCGCTCGCCCGCGTCCGTATCTGCCGTTTCATCCTTGATGTGTTCATCGTCCACTCGATGCCTCTCAAGCCGCTCAGCCAAGTCTGCAATCCACACGTCGCAGTCATGCAAACCGCCGAGAGATTCCTGTAGCCCGGCCACTTCCTGAGAAAAAGAGTTGAGTTGTTCGCCCCAACAGGGCGCGAAAATCTGCATCGCGTAACGCAACCTTTTAGCCGCGATACGCATGCGATGCAAAGGCTCCGTCTCGTAAGGCCGGTAAAGGCTGCCGCTTAATTTTTGCAACTCCGAGAAGCGAGCCAGGATAATCTCGCGTCCGAGTTGCCGGAAAGTCAAAGCCTCGCTTGAGCTATCGTTACCTGCGGCCTTCTTGTCCTTCTGAATTTTCGTCGCGCGTTCGAGCCGGGCCATAAACTTGTCCTGAAATTTGGCGATGCCATCAACGCTGATTTTCGTCTCCAACTCAGAACGCGCGCGGCCTCTTCGCTCACGTCTCTCCGATGCGAGTTGCTCTAAGCCTGCGGCGACAGTCTCCTTCTCCTGTGCCCCCTCACCGAGTTTCTCAAGTTCCGCGATAGCGACATCTTCATCACGCACCGCGCCGAGCGCATCGGCAATCGCTTTCAAACGCTTCGGCGGAACATCCCTGCGCAGTGACGGCGCAAAATCACGCAACGCGCTCCGCAAGCGACGCGCGGCCACGCGCATGTCATGCACGCCTTTGACATCGTCCGCATTGAAAGCGGCTTCACGAAACGCGCACATCTCTTCAAGGCGAGTGTGCAGGACGAGCCGCACGCCATCCAGCGCATTAGCGTCGCAATCCAGTCCTTCGATGTTCGCGGCTTTAGCCATCGTGTGAATCAGGCTCGCTTGGCAATCGTCCGCCTGCTAAAGCTCGGCTTGCAATTAAAAGCCTGCTCGAACAGATCGCTCTTTTGCTCGGCGGCGTAAATCTCTTTATCACAATCAAGCGCGCTGCGGAGTTGGATGTGGATTAACTGCCCGTCGCAAGTGCAGCGTATGTCGCGCACGCGATTGTCATGGCTTCTATCTAAAGCATCAGCGATGCGCAGGATGGCTGCCAGGCGGCAGACTGTTTCGCGGTCGGATTGGTTGAGCGCGGCGTAATCGGGATGTCGCTCCTTTGGCGTCGCGCCGCGATGATAGCGCGCGATGTTGGCTATCACCTCGCGTTCGGCTTCGGAGAATCCCGTCAACTCGGAATGCTTGACGAGATACAGCGCGTGCTTGTGATGAGACTCGTGCGCGATGTGATAGCCCACGTCATGCAGGAGCGCGGCGGCTGAGAGCAGCGTGCGCTGGTGGCGCGTGAGATTGTAGATGGGAGACAGGCTATCGAAAATCGTCTCCGCGAATCCGGCGACCTGCCGCGCGTGAGTTTCCTCGTAGCCGAAACGTCTCCCGACCGCATGCACGCCGCGCAGTCGCTGGTCCGTTTCATCAGGCACGGGCGGGCGGGCTTCGGCCTCCAATTCACGCAGGCGGTCAACTATCACACCCTCGCGCAAGGCCCAGTTGCACGTGCGCAGCAGGTTGATACCGAGCGCACGCATCGCGCCTTCGAGTATCTGCCCGCCAGCGATGAGAATCTCCGCGCGTTGCGCGCTGATGCCGGGCACGTTGCGCCGTTCAGCGACGCTCATTTCAGCGACGCGCTCGTTGAAGCGTTCGAGTTGACGGAGAACGACCTCCGCGCCCGCCGGTTGAACGCCCTGTAGCTTTTGCAACACGTCGCGCAGTTTGCGTTGCTGCAACGCCTCGCCAATCGCCAGAATCGTGCCGGATGTCCCGGTCGCTTGCTGCCAACCCGTGCCGCGCAATTCACGGCTCGGTCGTTCGAGCGCGCCGCGTATCTCGTCACGAAGCGAACGTACTTCTTTGGCTTTCGGAGGGTCGGACGTGAGAAAGCGTTCGGTCAAGCCTACTGCGCCGAGTTTGACGGAGAAGAGCGCGGCGGGCACTTCGTCGCGCACGAGAGAGATTTCAGTCGAACCGCCGCCGATGTCTATATTGATGAGCGCAGCGCCGCGCGTCGCGCAACCCTGAGAGGCCGCCAGCCCTATGAGGCGCGCTTCTTCGATGCCGGAGAGAACTTCGACGCGGATGCCGGTGCGTCTTTCAACTTCATCAATAAACTCTGCGGCGTTATTGGCTTCGCGCACGGAGGCCGTCGCAATGGCGAAGACGCGTTCGGCTCCGCGCGCTTCCGCGATGGAACGAAAGCGCTTGATGCAATCGGCTGCGAGTTCGAGAGCCGGGGCCGAGAGATGACCATCGCGGAGCGTGTTGTGGCCCAGGCGCACAGGCTCTTTCTCGCGCGCCAGCACCGCGAAGGAATCGCTCGCCGCCGCATCAACGACCACGAGCTTGATGGAATTGGACCCGATGTCTATGGCGGCGAGTTTCAAAGCTCGTCCTTCCCTCTCGTTCTCCTACACAAGACACATGTCCGATGTTAACACCGACATGTTACATCCTGATGACATGCCTGGTGATTCAACTTGTGTTAAAAGCTTAGGGTGTCATCAATCGTTAGTCAATCATGAAGTTTCATCAGCACATCCGTCATGAAAACGCTTCTTCTCTTGCGACATGCGAAATCAAGTTGGAAAGAGCCGCAACAGCGAGATTTCGACCGCCCCTTGAATAAACGCGGACTCAAGGCCGCGCGGCTCATGGGCCGCTTTCTACGCAAACAGAAAATCCAGCCGGACCTGTTGCTCAGTTCTCCGGCGGAAAGGGCCAGACAAACTTCATCACTCGTCATAGAGTCCGCCGGGCTCGTCGCCGAACTGCGCTACGACGAGCGAATCTATGAAGCGAGCGCGTCAAGCCTGCTCGAAATCATTTCTCAAATCGAAGCGCGCGCGAACAGCGTCTTGTTAATCGGGCACAATCCTGGCTTTGAAGAATTACTGCTCATGCTGACGGGCGATGTGCAACACATGCCGACGGCGGCCTTCGCATGCATCACTCTAGACATTGAAAGATGGACAAAGGTGAGAGAGAAAACGGGCAGCCTTGCATGGCTGGTGAAGCCGAAGGAATTGGTTTAATCGTTGCTTGCCGGGCCAGGTGACGCAGTGATACTTTCAACCTGACCCGCTACTTTCCATCGGCACTACTTCGAGCGTTAATTGCTCCGTGCGGCGTATGACGACGAGGGAAGATTTGCGACCGATGCGTTCATCGGTCAAGAGCTTATGAAGGTCATCTATCCCGGCGATTGGGTGGTTGTCAAAACTCACGATGATGTCTCCCTGCATCACTCCGGCCTTCTTCGCCAGGCCGTTCCCGTCATAAGAGACGACCATAATTCCGCTCTCAACCGGCAACCCGTAATAACGCACGATGCGGCGCGGGAGCGGGACGTTCTGGCCCGCCAGCCCGATATAACTGCGGCTGACTTTGCCGTCACGAATCAGGCGACCGGCCACGAACTTCGCCGTCTCAATCGAAGTGGCGAAGCACAAGCCTTGCGCCGGAAGAATCATCGCTGTGTTGACCCCTATGACTTCACCGCGAGACGTGACGAGCGGGCCGCCGGAGTTTCCCGGATTCAACGCCGCGTCCGTTTGAATCACGTCATCCATCAACCGCCCGGAGCGTGAGCGCAAACTGCGTCCGAGCGCGCTCACCACTCCGGCTGTCACTGTGCATTGAAACCCATAAGGGTTGCCGATGGCGATGGCGAGTTGCCCGACCTTGACCCGTTGCCTTGCGCCTAGTTGAGCGGGCAAAAGGTTAGAAGCATTGATGCGAATCACGGCCAGGTCCGTGTCCGGGTCGTCGCCGATAAGCGTGGCTTCGCAACGGCGACCATCGTTCAACGTGATTTCCATTTTCGTCGCATCGTGGACGACGTGGCTGTTCGTCAGAATGAAGCCGTCGGGCGTGAAGACGAAGCCGGAACCGCTCCCGCCATTCTCCCTTGATTGACGGCGATTGCTGACGGGCGCACCTTTCCGTTTCTGTCGCACGTCAATGTTGACGACTGAGGGACTGACGCGCTCAGCCGCGCTCGTGACTGACTGCGAATAAGCGTCCAACAACTCTTCGTCGTCCAAATAGCTCTTACTCTCACGGGGACGCTCTTCCACTCCCGCCGCGAAGGCCGCGCCCGTAGGCCGTGCAATTTCCCCTTGGGTGTCTGTTACATTCATGTCTTCACCCTTCTCATCTCTCCGGCAGAGTTTAATACTCTGCGGTCTTCCCTGTTACATCATGACCAAGCCTTTGCGTATGCCTTGCATGACGGCTTCGGTGCGGGTCGAAGCGTCCAGCTTGTCGAATATCGAGGCGACGTGAAACTTGACTGTGTGTTCAGAGATTTTCATGCGCCACGCAATCTCTTTGTTTGAGAGTCCTTCGGCAAGCATCTCCAACACTTCGCGTTCGCGCGGCGTGAGCGCGTCAATCTCCGGTTCGCCCGATGTCAAAGGCTCTTCAACGGGCCGGGTTCCCGGCGGGCCGTCAACCATGTCATCAACTGTTGACAGCAAGGCGTTGAACGTCTCCGTGTCGAGCGCGACGAGACCTGCGGAAACTGCCTGGACGGCGGCGATGAGTTCGTCGCTGGAAGCCGCCCTGGGAATGACGGCCCGCACGACCCCTGCATGCAAGGCATCCCTGATCAACTCGCTCTGCCCGTTGCCGATGACGACGAAGAACGGCAGACCGTTGCCTTCACTCATCTCTTCAATGATGAAACGTAAGGAGGCAAACGACTCTTCCTGCTGTCCCTCCAAATCAAAAATGACTACGTCGGGCGACGCGCCTTCCGTCGCTTGCGCCGCGAGTTCCGACAGGTCTGCGACGCTCCTCTCAATCGTGAAATGAGCGTCGTTCGCCATGAGCGATTCGAGTCCGGCGCGCACTACCTCCGAGGCGGCGACGATGCAAACCGTCGTCGCCTCTTTACCGCCGCTTCTTCTACGCGCGCTCACCTGTTTCGCTTAACCTTTTCTCGCGGGCCGCTCGCCCAAAGTGATGCCCGTTTCTTTAACCTCGCCGCCGCGCAGGAGCCCGGCCTTAACTACGGCTCCGACCTCATGGCCTCCGAGAATCGTTTGCAACTCGTCCGTGTTTGTCACACGCGAGTCGCCGAGCGCGAGCAGCACATCTCCGATGGTGATGCCGCCTTTGTCCGCAGGCCCGTCTGCTTCCACCGAAAGCATCATCAAACCAGCATCCTGCGCCAGGTTGAATTTCTCACGCAGCTTATCCGGCAACAAGACCGGATGCATCCCTACGCCCAGGTACGGACGCGCGATGCGACCGCTCTTGAGCAACACGTCAACCACGCGGTCAACCGTCTGAGCCGGAATCGTCAGGCCCGCGCCGCGCGAGAGTCCGGTGGTGTTGATGCCAATGACTCGTCCCGCCGCATCCACGAGCGCGCCGCCGGAAAACCCTGTGAAGATGGAAACGTCAGGTCGAATCAGCCGGTCAATCTCGCCGCCGCGCCAGGTGCGCCAGTTGTCGCTCAAGACGCTGATGACGCCCAGACTCGCGCTCACGCCCTGCTCAGGATAAGCGCGCCCGACGGCGAGGACCAGATTGCCGACCTCTTGCGTTGAAGCATCTGCAAGTTGGACGGGCGTGTTTGTCGTTCCCGTTCCATCATCTTCGACGCGCAGCACGGCCAGATCGGTTCCCGCGTCGCGCCCTGCGAGCGTCGCTTTCGCTTGCCCTCCATCATCGAGCGTGAGCGTAATCTCTTCGTCGCGCCTGATGGTATGGTTAGTCGAAACGACGATGCCGGGCCGCCAGATAACCCCGCTCGTCCTTACTTTAGGGCGCGCGTCAACCGAGACCAGGCCGGGTCTGACAAGCTTGACCGCTTCAGCGATCTGACTTGAAAGCGACAGGAGCGGGTTGTTTGTTTCCGAGTTCGTTGTATCCATGACCATCCTCCGTTCATCTCTACTACATTGTGAACGAAGATTGCCACAAAGAGGACCAGTCGCACATCAGCCGAACGGGTGGGTCACGGCCCGGAAAATCGTATAGTGTATGGAGAATTCTGATTACTGAAAGAACCGGGTATAATTCGCAGACATCCGTTTCCTTGACATCGTTTCGAGTCCCTTGAGAAATTGTCATCAACTCCCTTTTCAGGAGCAGGAGCGTTATCTATGAATCAAGAGCCTTTCATTGTTCCGCCGGGCAAGAAGATCGAGTTGAAGAATTACGACCCCGGCTCAACGGGCAAATTCAAAAATAAAGAGGAGGCGACATCCAAGTTACAAAAAGATATCGGTCGGCTGGCGAAGTATCAGAACGTTCTTTACGCGCAAAACAATTACGCGCTGCTCATCATTCTGCAAGCGATGGACGCCGCCGGTAAAGACAGCACGGTCAAGCATGTCATGTCCGGCGTCAATCCACAGGGCACGGAAGTTCATTCTTTCAAAGCTCCGTCAACTGAAGAACTGGACCACGATTACCTGTGGCGATGCGCCAAAGCGCTCCCCGAACGCGGGCGCATAGGCATCTTCAATCGCTCCTATTACGAGGAGGTCTTAGCCGTTCGCGTCCACCCCGAATTCCTGGACCAGCAGCAACTTCCGCCTGAAACAAAGAAGAAGAACATCTGGAAGAAGCGTTTCGAGGAGATTAATAATTTCGAGAGCTATCTGGTAGACAACGGGATTCACATACTGAAGTTTTATCTCAACGTTTCAAAGGAAGAACAACGCCGCCGCTTTCTGGCGCGCATCGAGACGCCCGAAAAGAATTGGAAGTTCTCTCTCAATGATGTCAAGGAGCGCGGCCTCTGGGACGATTACATGAATGCGTATGAGGATGTCTTCAGGCATACCAGTACGAAGCAGGCTCCCTGGCACATCATTCCCGCAGACAACAAGTGGTTCACTCATGCGGCGGTCGCAGATGTGATTATCGCCCGGCTCAAATCACTGAAGTTGAAATATCCTTCAATCAGCGAAGAAAGCAGGCAGGAACTCCTAAAGGCTAAAGAGCTACTGGAGAATGAACAGCAATAGGCGTCTGTGTTGACGGCGCGATATTGTCTGGGGCCAGTCGTCCCGGCAAGAATTTTAATGATTACCTTTAGCGGCGCGGCCCGCGCAGCCTTTAATGTTGGTTGGGGCTTGCTCCAAAGAGGTTAATCATGTGGTCCTCGATTCCTCAACTCAATAACCCGAACAACAATCAACGCCTGATCGGGCAGATGCGATAGGCGTTTTATCTTTTCGGACCTCTCTTGAGTGGGCCCATCCGTTTAAGGCGCGATGCGTCTCACTGAAGCCTCAAGATAATTTAACCAACATTTAATATGCGATTCACCCTTACGTGACACGCCTGAGTTATACCTTGCCTTTGATACATCACCTCTTACTCGCACTTGCGATAATGCACCGACGTGCCGCACACACGCCAGATTCAGTTCGCCCTGCGTCTCAGCTTTTAAAAGCGTCGTTGACGAGGGACGGATGTTTTCGTCTCATCCAAAAAAATTCGTCCGTAGTTCAGACGGATGTAACATGGCTCGTCTACACTCACCTGTTTTGTGAATCTCTTTCCCTTCATCTTTCAGGAGACACTGATGTCCTTTTCTAAAAACAGTTGGCGCACCACGTCGCTCGCCCTCTTCTTCGCTTCACTGCTCGCCTTGGCCGCTGCCTGTAGCGGCCAGAGAGACGCCACTGGTCCGGGCACCGGCGGGAGTGGCGGTGGTGGCGGGACCATTAACTTGCAGGGCGCGGGCGCGACCTTCCCCAACCCGCTCTATCAAAAGTGGCTCAGCGAATATGGCAAGCTCAATCCCAACATCCGCATTGATTACCAGTCCATCGGCTCCGGCGGCGGCATCAAACAGATTCAGGCCCAGACCGTTGACTTCGGCGCAAGCGATGCTCCCATGAAAGACGACGAGTTGAAGGGCGCGCCCGGCGAACTGCTCCACATCCCGACAGTGCTCGGCGCGGTCGTCATCACTTACAACTTGCAGGGCGTCGCGCAGCCATTGAAGTTTTCGCCCGACGTGCTGGCCGACATCTTCCTCGGCAAGCTCAAGAAGTGGGATGACCCGCGCATCAAGGCCGTCAACGCGGGCGTCATTCTGCCCTCTTCGGACATCACTGTGGTCCATCGTTCCGACGGTAGCGGTACGACCGCTGTCTTCACAGACTATCTCTCGAAGGTCAGCCCCGAATGGAAAGAGAAAGTCGGAGCGGACAAGTCACCGCAGTGGCCCGCAGGGCAAGGCGGCAAGGGCAACGAGGGCGTCACCGGCATGGTCAAGCAACAACCGAACACCATCGGCTATGTCGAACTCGCTTACGCCGTGCAGAACAAGCTGCCCGTCGCACAAATCAAGAACAGCGCGGGCCAGTTCATAGACCCTTCGATTGAAGCCGTCACGGCGGCAGCATCGGCCTCTGCGGCGAGCCTGCCCGAAGACCTGCGCACCTCCATCACGAATCCTGCGGGGGCGAGCGCTTACCCGATAGCCAGCTACACCTATCTGCTGGCCTACAAGGAACAGAAGGACGCGGCAAAGGGCAAGGCGCTGGTAGATTTCATCTGGTGGGGTATTCATGACGGCGAGCGGTTCGCCAAGGACTTGCAGTACGCGCCCTTGCCGGATGAGGTGGTCAAGCGAGCGGAAGCCAAGCTCAACTCTATCACCTCCGGCGGCAAGCCGCTCAGGCAGTAAGGAAGTCAGGAGTCAAGAGTCTGGAATCAAGAGTCAACAGCTTTTCTCTTCTGGCTCAAGACTCTTGACTCCTGACTCTAGACTTTAATTTATGGTCAATCCGCAACCATCATTGCCATCTCCCGCTTCCGCGTATGGAGCGCGCGCTCGTGTGTGGAATTGGCGGCGCACGCTTGCGCCGACGGGCAATCGAGGCGATGCGCTGTTTCGCATCCTGCTCTTTCTCTTCGCGCTCATCCTCTTGCTGATTGTCGCCACGATGATCGTCGCCATCGCCGCGAATTCCAGGCTCTCTATAGACAAGTTCGGCATGGCGTTTTTGACGGGCCGTGCATGGAATCCGGTGACGGGACAGTTCGGCGCGTTGCCCTTCATCTACGGCACAATCGTCTCATCTCTCATCGCTCTCTTAATCGCCGTCCCGCTCTCGCTCGGCGTCGCCGTCTTTCTCGTCGAGCAGGCTCCGCGCTCACTCGCCCGCCCCATCGCCTTTCTCGTTGAACTGCTCGCGGCGATTCCTTCGGTCGTCTACGGCCTCTGGGGCATCTTCGTTCTCGCGCCGTTCTTGCGCGTTCACGTCGAGCCGTTGCTTGCGCGCTGGCTCGGCTGGCTCCCCTTCTTTCAAGGTCCAATTACCGGTATAGGCTTGCTGACGGGCGGCATCATACTCGCCATCATGATTACGCCCATTATCTCGGCGGTGGTGAGAGACGTGTTGTCAGCCGTGCCTGTCTCTCAGCGCGAAGCCGCGCTCGCGCTCGGGGCGACGAAGTGGGAGACGACGCGCGTGGTGTTGGCAAATGCGGCGAGCGGAATCGCGGGCGCGATTATCCTGGGCCTGGGACGAGCCATCGGAGAGACGATGGCCGTCACGATGGTGATCGGCAATCGCCCGCAGATTAGCGCGTCGCTTTTCGAGCCTTCATACACGATAGCCTCGGTCATCGCCAACGAGTTTACGGAAGCGACGGACAACCTGTACCTGAGCGCGTTGATAGAGATCGGATTGATACTCTTCCTCGTCACCTTCATGGTCAACGGCGCGGCCAAGCTGTTGGTCTGGAGCGTGACGCGCGGGACGAGCGGCACGGCGAGGGCCGCATGATGAAATCCGGCGACATGATGAAAGCTTCCGCGCCCCGCAAAAATTTTCGGCTCACGACCAACACGATCATGACGACGCTGACCGCCGCGTGCGCTTTCTTCGTGGTCTCTATTCTGGTCCTGATTCTAGGTTACATCGCCTGGCAGGGCATCGCTGCCATCAACCTGCGTTTCCTCTTTGACACGCCGAAGCCGGTCGGCGAAGGCGGCGGCATCGGCAACGCCATCACAGGGACGCTGCTCCTGCTGCTCATCGCTTCGGTCATCGGAATGCCTTTCGGTATCGCCACAGGGATTTATCTGGCGGAGTTTGGAGAAGGACGTTTCGCCACCCTCGTGCGCTTCGTGGCCGACACTTTGACGGGCGTGCCCTCCATCGTCGTAGGGGTTTTCGTTTATACTTTAATCGTGCTTCCCATGAAGCAATTTTCCACCCTCGCGGGCGGCCTCGCGCTGGCCTTGATTATGATTCCGATTGTCACGCGCACGACAGAAGAGATGATCAGACTCGTTCCCACATCATTACGCGAGGGCGCGCTCGCGTTGGGCGCGCCGCAGTGTAGAGTGACTCTGGGAGTGGTCCTACCGGCGGCGGCTTCCGGCATTGCGACGGGTGCGATGCTCGCCATCGCGCGTGTTTCGGGTGAGACCGCGCCGCTCCTTTTCACGGCCTTCGGCAGCCGCTTCTTCAACTGGCGTCTGGACCAGCCGATAGCGAGCCTGACCGTGCAGATTTACAACTATGCGATTTCACCATATGACGAATGGCACGCGCAGGCGTGGGCCGCGACGCTCGTCCTGATGACGCTTATTCTTCTCATTAACATCACCGTCCGCTTTTTTACGCGTCGAAAATTTTAGAGCCATCTATGTCTACTCGTATCACAGCGCGCAGAGTTATCATGCCTGAGGAATCAACGACTGGGCAGGCCGCGCAGCGCGCTGGCATCTCTGCGGAGAAGGCCAGCGTCCGCGACCTCAATTTCTTCTACGGCAACACGCAGGCTCTGCACCATGTTTCGCTCGCCATCCCTGAGCGACAGGTGATGGCCTTTATAGGACCATCCGGCTGCGGCAAGTCAACTTTCCTGCGCACCTTGAATCGCATGAACGATACGATTCCGGGCACGCGCGTCGAGGGACAGGTCTGGATTGATGGGCAGGACATCTACGCGCCCGATATGGATGTGGTCAACTTGCGGCGCAGGGTCGGGATGGTCTTTCAGAAATCGAACCCGTTCCCGAAATCAATCTTCGATAACGTGGCTTACGGGCTGCACATCAACCGTCTGACCAAGAGCAAGGCCGAGCTTCAAGAGCGCGTCGAGCGCGCCTTGATGGATGCCGCGCTCTGGCCGGAAGTAAAAGACCGTTTGAAATCTTCCGCGCTCGGTCTCTCAGGAGGGCAGCAACAACGCCTGTGCATCGCGCGGGCTCTCGCCGTTCAGCCTGAAGTCATCCTGATGGATGAGCCCGCGTCCGCGCTCGACCCGATGGCGACGCAGAAGATTGAAGAACTCATCGTCGAGCTTAAGAGGCAGTACACCATCGTCATCGTCACGCACAACATGCAGCAGGCGGCGCGCGTCTCAGACCAAACGGCCTTCTTCTGGCTCGGCAAACTGGTTGAGGTCAACAGCACGGAGAAGATATTTACCGCGCCGGACCAGAAATTGACGGAGGATTACATCACGGGCCGTTTCGGATAACATTCCCGGATGACGTTCGGCGACGATGGTTCGAGCTTTTCCAGATGCGGGCGTAACCTGCGAGGGCAAGGAGTAAACATATTTTGGAACACCATAGAATACTTGACCGCGAATTGGATGTGCTGCGCGACCGCGTGCTGCTGCTCGGAGGCGAGACGGAAACCGCGCTCCAACGCGCGATGTTCTCGCTCGTCGAGCGTGACACACAGACCGCACAGGATGTTCTTAAGTACGACGATGAGATAGACCAACTCGAAGTCGAGATTGACCGTCTCTGCGTGGACACGATCGCCTTGAGGCAGCCTGCCGCGCGCGACCTGCGCTTCGTCATTTCAGTCGCCAAGATTACGCCGATTCTCGAACGGATCGCGGACCACGCCTGCAACATCGCGCGCGTGGCGATTGACCTCAACGACGAGCCGCAACTGAAGTTCTACGTTGACCTGCCGCGCATGTCGGAACTGGCTTCCAACATGCTGCGCGCCGCACTTGATGCTTTCACCTCCGGCGATGCGGCGGCGGCCCGCGCCGTGATAGAGCGAGACGACGAGATAGACCAACTCTACAATCGCATTTTTAAAGATTTAATCGCATTGATGGTGGCGGATTCCACCAGCACGCCGAGGGCGGCGCGACTGCTCTTCGTCGCCAAGCACATAGAGCGCATCGGAGATTACGTGACAGACATCTGCGAACTGACGGTCTACATGGCCGAGGCCGCGTTTATCAAACATAGTCATTAAGTCTATGGAGTTGGAAGCCCTCTTCGCTGCTGTGGGCGAAGCTATTGCGAGTGGTCCAGTTTCTTTCCAGCTGTTCCAACCTGAAATACTCGCTATCGCTTACTAAAACTTCAATCGGAAAGAGAGTTGTAATCTACGCGGCGGCTGTGCGGCGACAGCCTGCCCGAAGAAGGGTGAACGCAGGTTGCCCACGTAACTCACATAGTTCACTTTGTTCAGAACATTGAAGGCATCTACTGCTATCGTTCCCTTCACGCCTTCATCCTTCTTCTTCCCTTTAATCAAAGAGAGTTCACGCGACCAGCGCAGGTCCAGGTCAACATAGCCCGGCCCCTGCAAACCGTTCCTCCGAACCCCTGCGGGGCGAGCGTTCGCTGTGCCCGTGTGAAATTCATCGAGGCCGGTGGTCAGCGTATAAGGCAGCCCCGAATACAGCGACAGTGAGACGCCGAGGTTGAAAAGCTTGTCCGGGTTCAGTGTGCCGAGCATCTCGAAGCGATGACGACGGTCGAAATCAGAGCGTGACCACTCGCCGGAGAGGTCATAAGCATTAGGCGGTAAGTAGTTAATGCCGCTCGTGTCGTCGTGAGACGAAGCCAGACGATACTGCGCCATCCCGTTGAAGTAACGGGTGACGTTGCCACGCAAGCTGACTTCAAGAGAATCGCTGACCCTTCGTCCCGCCGACTCTATCTCACGAAGCACACCGATTGCGGCATCCGGGCGCGCGGCATACGTGGGCGGCAACGGCGCGTTGATGTCACGAGAGCGAAACTGGTCCACTCCGCGAGAGCCAAGATAGGTGACGGCCAGGGTAGTAGATTTCTGAAGTTGCCGCTCTACTCCGAAACTGTACTGGATGAGATATGGAATGTTGATGTTCGGCTCTAGTCGCGTCACGCTGACTGGCTGACCCGTCAATGATGCGCCTGCGCTAAGCGGGTCAGGATACCCCGGGTTCGGGAGCACATAGAGTCTCAGGCGCGAGCCGTTAAAGAGCAGAATGTCCTGGATGGGCCGCGCGCCGGAACGGTCGTTGAAGAGACCTGCGCCGCCGCGCATGACAGTCTTCTGGCTAGTGCCCGGAGCATACGCAAAGGAGAAACGCGGGGCAAAGTTATTATTGTCATGAAAGTAATTCTGCCAGTCATAGCGTAGCCCGACCGAGAGCATCAGGTTCTTGCGTAGATGATATGCGTCCTGAACGAAGAGTCCTAATTGCTTCTCAAGGAAAATGACGTGCCCGTTTCCCTGTTGCTGTGTGAAAGAAAAGGGGCGTCGTTGAAGGTAGTCATTCAAACTTGAGAAGTAGAATGTCCCGGTAGAATTTGTGTTGTTATTCAAACCACGGCGGCTCAAATCAGGGATGTTGATGCCGCCCTTGAGCAGGTGCTTGCCAGTCGAATAAGAGAGCGTGTCCATCATCTGGGCGTGGTACTCAGTCCTTAGTTGATCGGCCTGCGCGCCCCCGCCCGTGAAGGCATCTAGAACGACAATCTTCGGGTCGCGGCTGAGGCTGGCATTGGATTGGCGTTCGACGCCGAGCAGGAGGCGAAAATTATTCACCAGCTTCGGCGAGAAGACTGTTTGCTGGCTGTAATTAATCTCCTGCTCCAAGTTTCGATAGTTGATGCCAGCTTCGGGCAGGATCGTGCCCCCGACACCCTGGTTGGTTGTCCTCTCTCTCAGATAGGAGTAGCGAATAGAAAAGTTATTAGTCTCACTTAGGGCGTGGCTTATCTGAGCGGCAAACAGAAGATTACGCATGGGAGCGGCTACATTCTCCTGTATAGTCCCTGCTGGTCCCTGCGCGAAGACGACGGACTGTAGGTCTTCATCGTTGCGATTGACAGAGAGCAGGAAGGAGGTCTTCTTACTACGACGAACTGGCCCGCTGAGATAGCCTTCATAGATGCGACGCTGCTCCGGAGGACGTACGAGCGCGAAGGCATCGCGCGCGTTGAAATGGGCATCGCGGAAGATGAAGTTAAAGCTTCCGTGGTAATCCGTTGAGCCGGGTTTCGTCGTGACCTCTATCCGGCCTCGACCGGGACGCTGAAATTCAGCCGAATAAGGGTCTTGATTAATCTTTATCTCTTTGATGGCCGATGAAGAGACGCCAAGGTTGTTGACCTCCATTCCATTGACGACGAGCGTGGCCCCGCTCGTGCCGACGCTGCCAGGGTCCAGGAAGCGCGACATCGCGCCGACGTAATCCTGGTCGAAGACAGGCAGATTGCTCAACGACTGCTCGGTCAGAGCGACGCTGTCCTGGTTGTCACCGGAGTCCGTATTTATCTGCGTGGTCTCGCTCGTGACCGTCGTTTCCAGGTATAAACTTTTGACGGCCAGCGAAATTTGAAGTGGAGCGGAAGGCTGCGCTCCGACAGTGACCTCAACAGTAGTGGGTTCAAAGCCTTCACTCGTTACCTTGAGTTGATAATTGGCGGGCCGAATCCGGTTGAACCTGAAACCGCCGGACTGGTCTGTAGTCGTGGAGCGCGGCGAAGTATCCCCGACGCTGAGTTCTACTTTCGCGCCAGCTATCGCGGCTCCTGTCTGGTCCAGGACCACGCCGGTCAGGGAAGAAAGGTTTGGCGTGGATTGGGAATAGCCGGTGACGTTCACCACTGAAAGCAAAACCAGCAACCAAAGCGAACCACGTAACATGCACACTCCTCCGGGATTATAAATTGCGAGTCTACGATATATTTTAGCTTTCGCCAGATTACGGGACCATTAATTTCCTTCAGGTGGTTGAAAAAATAGCCCGAACAGACAGGAAACTAACGATTAATTTTTGATAGCCATTTGCGAGGGCCGATAAAAGAAATGCCGCGACTCATGTGGAGTCGCGGCATTTTACCCAAGCCGGTTGTCATGTCGCCCGGAGCTTATTAAGGTCGGCCAAGGATGCCGCCCAGAATGCCTCCGATGCCGCCACCCGTATTGCCTCTTCTATAGCCACCGTTGTTGTCGTAACCACCATACTGGCGGAAACCTGCGTCATAGCCCTGCACGAAACCATCTCGAAAAGGCTGCGAGGACGCGCCCGTGTAGTAGTGCGAACGCTGCGGGCTGTAGCTCTGCCCACGTTGAGCATCGCTGGCTCCAACGTTTAAGCCAGCCTGGTAGCCCTGGTTCTGCGCAATCTGGTAGCTGTTGTTGTAGCCGCCATTATTGCCGTAACCACCGTTGTTACGGTAGCCGCCGTTGTTGCCATAACCTCTGTTGCGGTTATAGCTACCGTTGTTATAGCTACCGTTATTGCGATCATCACGATCATCACGACGGGCGCGATTCTGGTCTACACTCTGAGTGCGAGTCCGGTTACGCTGCCAATCCCGGTTCTGCTCCTGGCTATTACTGCGATTATTGCCATCATTGCGATGCGATTGACCGTTATTGCGACCCTGCGCTTGAGCAGTCATGCTCGACATGATTCCGATTCCAAAGACTAAAGAGAAAGCTAAGATTGCTCCTCCGATTTTGCTTTTGAAGTTAATTGTTCTCATCTTTTTATCCCCTCCATAGAGAAAGGATTGCAAGCTGTATGCCATCGGATTGATATGAAGAATGCGGTTGTTTATTGGCAGTTATGCGGAGGGCTAGATAAACGTCGCCCCCATATCGTGCAGAGACGGCGCAGAAGAGTTGCTTCGGTAGACTGGTCCATTAACTTCCGGTTACTTGTGGCGTGAATGATATGCGACCGGGAATCATCTTAGCCATGGAAGACAAGTTAAAGCCCGGCTGTGAAGGAGAGATCACAGCCGGGCTTCTGTTGAGCCGCGCGCCTGAAACACGGGCGTTTCATAGCACGCGATAAAGATTTTAGATGGCGCGGCGCAAAAGCATCTGTCGTTCATCAACCACGCGTTGGAGTTTGCGCGCGCGGCGCAGGCTCCCGCGCGGCACGACGCAGACGCGCAATTCGTAAAGCTTCATCTCAAGGTTCTTCCAGAAGTCCGCGAACCTTTCACGCAAATTAGCCTGGATCATATTTTCGATAGGGAAAGGGCGTTCGTGTTCGAGCAGTTCGACGCGCAATTCAACTACGTCGCGCCGCCCGTCATGTTTGATGACGGCCTGCCAATCATCACCAACCTGAGGGACGCCGCGCAGCAGTTCGGCAAAGACCCAGGGTCCGACGTTGCCCATCCCGCACACGACCATCTCATCGCAGCGCGCGCGAATCTTCGCCAGCCGTTTGAAAAACAGCCCGCACGCGCACGGCTCTTCAACGAGGCGCGTGACATCAGTCGAACGATAACGAACGAGCGGCATCACGTCGCGCGTGAGCGTCGTATAAACCAGTTCACCTTCGCCGTCCGGGCCAGCGTCTGCGATTTCAAAGAGGAAGTGCAGGTCGTTGCGATGATAGCCGCGCTGCTCCTTGCACTCTATGCCTATCGCGCCGAAAGCCTCCGTCTGCCCGTAGTTCAAATAGAAGGGCGCGCCCCACACACGCTCGACCGTCGCGCGCGCCGTCTCCGCGATATTTTCTCCACCCGCGAACATAAACTTGAGCGGCCATGTGCCGCGCTCTGCGGCTATCTCCGAGAGGCGCACGATCCAGGACGGCTCGCCGAAGATAACGTTCGGACGATAAGCGAGAGCGTGTTCGTAAAAATCGAGTGGTCCAATTTTGCCCGCCTCCGTGTGAAAGCAACCGATATATTGAAAGGCAGAGCGGACGACGGCGGGCGACACCCAGAACGAACAATCGAACGCGCTCAACACAATGTCTTCACGTCGCAGTCCTAAAAGGTAAAGCCCGAGCGCGCTGGCGCGTCCCATCTCCGCCAGTTCTCGGTTTGAGAAGAAGACGCGCTTGGGGACCGGCGATGTCGTGCCGGTGGTTTCAAAAGCGGTGTCGGCTCTTCCGGTCATGAAAGCCTGCGGGCCATGCTTGCGCAAATCTTCGCCCGTCGTGTAAAAGTCGCCAAGCTCCGAAGGGTGTTCGATGCGCCGCACGTCAATCCCGCGACGCCGAAATTCCGTCCTGTAAAACTCAGAACGCATCGCCGCCAGCCGTAGCGTTTGCCTGAAGCGCGCGCGCTGTAGACCCTCGAAAGCGGGCTGCGGCAAACGCCCCAGCAATTGCGCCGCGCGCTGCGGATTCGTCCTCAACGCGAAACGTTCAAGCTGTTCCGTGATTTTCGTCAGCATCTTCTTCTTTCTAAACTCTGTCGGGAGCGCAACGCCTTATCAGTTGTTCCAGCATCTCAACCGAGAGATCAATCTCGGCCTCCGTCATGTCGAAGCACGGCGCGAGCGTGAAGACGTTTTTGTAGTAGCCGCCAACGTCCAACACGAGACCCATCTTCTTGCCGCGCGCGTCGAGGTCGCCCTTCATTCCTTCGGCGAAAATTTTGTCGGTCAACTCGCGGTCAGGCTCGTATCCATCTTCGCGGCAAATCTCTATGCGAAGCGCCATGCCCATGCCGTCAGTGTCGCCTATGACCTTCGGATACCTGCGTTGCAATTCCCTTATCTGTGTGAGAAAGTACGCGCCCTTGCGCAGCGTTATCTCTTCATAGTTTTCCTCTTCCATCATCCGCACGGCTTCGAGCGCGACCGCCGTGCCGAGCGTGTTTGAAGAGAAGGTGGAGTGCGTCGAGCCGGGCGGGAACTTGTCGGGCGAGATAAGCTCCTCGCGCGCCCAGACCCCTGAGAGCGGATTGAGGCCGTTGGTCAGAGCCTTGCCGAAGACGATGATATCCGGCTCGACGCCGAAATTTTCGATGGCCCAGAATTTACCCGCGCGATAAAAGCCCATCTGAATCTCGTCATCCACCAGCAGGATATTTCGCTGGTCCAGAATCTTCTTCAGCGCGGGGAAATAACCCGGCGGCGGGATGACGTAACCGCCGGTCCCCTGTATCGCTTCGACGTAGAACGCGGCGAACTCGGACTCGCCCGCTTTGGCGTCCCAGAAAGAGTTGTACTCGGTCTCGAAGTTCTTCTCGAACTGCTTGACGCAATACATCTCGCAGGTCTCTTTCTGTTTGCCGTAGGGACAGCGAAAGCAGTACGGGAAAGGAACGAAGTGTGCGCGGTCGGAGAAATGTCCGAAGCGGCGACGATAGCGATAGCTCGAAGTGATGGCGGACGCGCCGAG
This sequence comes from Blastocatellia bacterium, assembly GCA_034665545.1. Classification (GTDB taxonomy): domain Bacteria; phylum Acidobacteriota; class Blastocatellia; order Pyrinomonadales; family Pyrinomonadaceae; genus DASYML01. Next base: position 14,785 of record JAXDFO010000376.1, on the reverse strand, counting down.
CGTGCGCCCGTGATAGCCTCCCATGAAAGCGAAGACCAGATTCCGGCCCGTCGCGTTGCGCACTATCTTCAAGCTATCCTCAATCGCCTGTGCGCCGCCGACGTTGAAATGCACGCGTCCCTGAAGACCGAACTTAGACTCGTTGAGCCGCCCGATCGCCGCCGCCAGTTCCACCTTCTCCGGGTGAAGATACTGGCAGGCAAGTTGCGGCAGCTTGTCTATCTGGTTCTTTAAGGCTTGATTCAAACGTTGGTTGCCGTAACCGAAACTGGCCGCCGAGTACCACATCTGCAAGTCCAGATACGGAGTGCCTTCGCGGTCATATAGATAATTGCCCTCCGCGCGCTCGAAAAACTTCGGCGGGTCCAGGTAATGGACCGTATCGCCCCAGGAGCAATACTTGCGCTCCAACTCAAGCAATTCCTGCTCGTCCGTGATGCGTGCCAGTTGAGATGGTTCGCCGATGACTGTGCTCATGATTTGCTGTGCGGCGACTATCCGCGCCGCGCGCTCCTTTATTTTTGAATCGCTTGCGGAAAACTCAAGCGCCGACGCGCTCGGTTTGTTCTCGCGTCGTGAAATCGGTTCCGAGCCGCAACGCCGCTTCGAGGTGCGCGGCTACATCGCCGAGATTTTCATAAGCGAGGTAAGGTATCTGCTGTTCGCGGCAGTAGTCGGCGAGACTGTTCTTGGCGAAAACGAGGTCTGCGCTGGCCGCCGCGTAGCGGTCTGAAAGCCCGTCTCCGACGAAGATGGTCGCCGCGCATGCACTATTCAACAATCGCATCACCGCCGGTTTACAGGTCGCGCAGCCGTGCGCGCACGACTGTTGAAAAAAAGGAAACTCTGCGCGCCACCCCTGCTCGCCCTCCGGCTCAAGGTGGCTCGCTTGAACATGCAAGCCGCGCCGGACGAAATCGTTGGCCTTGCGCGCGAGGATGCGCCTTATGCAGTAATCGAAACCGTCGCTGATAACGTGGGTCGGAATTTGATGCGACGCGCAGGTTTGCAGCAGGACGTTCAAACCTTCATCCAACTCAATCGAATCGAGCAGCGCATCCAGTTCTTCACGCGTGGCGCGCACCAGCGCAATCTGCTCTGTGAGACAAGCGCGAGAGCCGATGCGCCCGGCCTTCCACTCTTCTTCGATGAAGAGCCAGCGCGGGTCTGCGAACCTTTCGAGAATCGCGTCAATCGCATCTCGCTTCGAGATCGTGCCGTCGAAGTCAAGAAAAAGGAGCGAAGACTTTTGCGCGGCGTCGGTCATAGGTTGGTTCCTTTGTCGTCAAGTCTCATCTGTTCTCACTACCTTCAATCAAATCTGAGAGCGGAACGATGTGTATTCCCTTTTCATTCAGCCCCTCAATAATGAGCGGAAGGGCCGCCACGGTCGCGCTCCTATCATGACGATTCTCGCTGTCTCCATCGTGCAGCAGGATGATGGAACCCGCTTCGGCCCGGCGCAAAACATCGCGCGCGATTTGCGAAGGGGTCCGCTTCTTCCAGTCGAACCCGGCGAGCGTCCATTGCACTGTCTGTAACCCCAGCACTCGCGCGGCGCGAAAATAGGAGAGCGTGCGCACGCCACATGGAGGACGCGCGAAGCGTGCCCGCACTCCGGTCACATCTGCGATGACCTGCTGCGTGTGTGCGAGTTGACGCCAGGTCTCGCGCGCGCCCCTGTAGAGATAAATCGGGTGCGAATAAGAGTGATTCCCTATCTCGTGCCCGCACGCGGCGACGCGCCTCGCCGTCTGCGGATAGCGTTCGACCTGATGACCGACCATGAAGAAGGCCGCGCGCAGGTTGTGAGCATCGAGCACGTCAAGCACGCGCTCAGTGTCTGCCGATGGCCCATCATCAAAGGTCAGAGAGACCGCCCCGGTCTCGGCCCGACCGCGCCACACGGTCGGGCCCAGCCACTGCGAACGCACGGCGTAAGCCGCGTAATAGACGCCCGCCGCGCCCGCAGATGCGCAAACTGTGCCCGCGATTATCGGTACAGCGTCAAGCATGAAACTCCTGAGAGCGTCCTTTATTTCCGGCCCATTTTCGCGTCATGATTTTTACTGATAGATCGGCTTGAACCACTCGATGGTTCTACGCATGCCCTCTTCAAAGCCGACCTTCGGCTCCCACTCCAACTCTTGAAGAATCTTGCTGGCGGAGACTTCCTTTCCTCCATAGTCGCCCGGACGGGCGGGCACGTATTCGATTTTGACGCCGCCGCCGAGCACCTTCTTGAGCGTGTCGGCAATATCCTTAATCGTGATTTTCTGCGCGCCTTCGAGGTTATACACCTGGTTCTCGGCTCGACCGCTGAGGGCCAGCATGTGAGCGCGCGCCAGGTCGTCTATGTAGACGTAGTTACGATACTGGCTGCCGTCGCCCTGTATGACTATCGGCTCGCCCTTGAGCGCCTTGCGTATGAAGATAGGGATGACCAGTTCCTCGCGCATGCGCGGCCCGTAAGGGATGCCGTAACGCAGGATGGTGAAGGGCTGGCGATAGAGTTGCCAGTAGTTATGGATAATCATCTCGGAGGCGATCTTGCTGCTGGTGTAGATGTGGCCCGCGTCCGGCAAATAGAATGGCTCGTCTTCACAGAGCGAACCGTTGCCGCGCGTGCCCGTGTAGACCCAGACGGTGCTGGCGAAGAAGACACGACGAATGCTATTGAGCCGCGCCGCTTCGAGCACGTTGGCCGTCCCGTTGATGTTGAGGTCAACTGTGTAGACCGGATACTTGTGCGCGTAGTTGACGTTTGAGACGGCAGCCAGATGAAAGATGTAGTCGCAGCCTTTGGTGGCCTGAATCATGGCGGACAAGTTCAGAATATCTATGTCCTCGAAACTCACGTCGTCGCGGTGGGGCCGCACACGATGATCTATCACGACGACCTCGTTACCATCCGCGCGAAGTTGGTCCACCACATGAGAAGCGATAAAGCCGGAGCCGCCGGTCACTGCGATTTTCATTGCAAGTCATCCTTTCAAAAATGCTTGATGGCCTTTGCCAGCGATGAGAGGACGTAATGCGCGTCCTCATCATTCATGGTGGCGTAAACGGGCAGGCAGACGTGCCGCGCGCAGATGTCTGCGGCGACGGGGAACGCGCCTTCCAGAAACTCATCGAACACAGGCTGGACATGGCAAGGGGTTTCATATACTTCACCGCTCAGGCCGACGCCATACTCTCCGCGCAGCAATTGCTTAAGAGCTTTGCGGTCAATGCCAGGTTCGAGGAGCGCGAGGTACTTGTAATAATTCGAGTGGCAACCTTCAGGAAGTCGCAGGGCGTTAATAGTTGGGATGTCAGCGAGCCCTTCGTCATAAATGCGTGCGACCCGATTTCGCGCGGCGATGAACTCTTCGAGGCGGTTGAGTTGGGCGCGGCCAATAATCGCGTGCGGCTCGCTCATGCGCCAGTTGTATCCGAGACGCGTGTGGAAGTTAGAGTTGAAGTCCGCCTTGCCCTGGTCTCGATAGATTAAAGCTTCCTCGTAGACCTCCTGCCTGTTTGTCACGATCATGCCGCCTTCGGCGCTGGTCATCACTTTGGTCGGGTAGAAGGAGAAGGACGCCGCATCGCCGAACGTCCCGGCAGGTTGTCCTTTGAGAGAGCATCCCTGCGCGTGGGCCGCGTCTTCGAGCAGGAAGAGCCTGTGCTCTTTGCAAAAATCACGGATGGCGTTCATCTCCGGCGTCACGATACCGGCGATGTGAACTACGATGACTCCGGCTGTATTTCCGGTCAGCCGCCGCTTGATGCCTTCAAGGCTCAGGGAGAAGGTCGCAGGGTCCGCGTCAACGAAGCGTGGACGGCCTCCCGCGTGAATGACGGCGGCGGGAGTGGCGAAGAAAGTGTTGGTCGGGACGAGCACCGTCTTATCGCGCACGCCGAAGATGCGCAGGGGTATCTCAAGCGAACTGGTCCCACTGTTGACGGCGACGGCGTAACGCGTGCCCGCCTGCCTTGCAAACTGCTCCTCGAATGCCCGGACGTGCTTGCCCAGCGTCAACTGCCCCGTTGCGAGTGCTTCGTCAATCTCTTGCAGAATTGCCCTGCGGTCTTCCAAAGGGAAGTGAACGCGGGCGGGTGGAATTCTGAGATTCACTCTTGCTCCTTCTTCTCGGCCTTCCTGGTCAGGCGGTGAAGGCAATGATTGTTATCAACTAAAGAGCCTGTACATCGGCCCCGAATTGGCTTGCGGGTTTCAGGTCAGACCGGAACTCCTCGTTCATCACTCGACGTTGACTGACGGCCTCTTCCAACCAACAAGCGATGCGCCGGGCGGCATCGGTCTTTCGTCGCTTGCGTGCCTGCTCACGCATCAAGGAGAGCTTCTGCGGTTGAGAGAGCAAGTCAGAGACCGTCTCAATCAACTCGTCAAGGTCGCGCACCGCGCGCCCGACGCGCCATTCTTCGAGCAGTTGATACTGCACGCGCTCCGCGCCGGGCGGCGGTTCTAAAGCCACGATTGGCAACTCTGAGGCGACGGCCTCATTGAACATGCTGCCGAGCTTTGAGACCATCAGGTCAGCCGCGTGCATCAACTTCGGCATCTCGCCCGGCCCCGTCCAACCCAACACGCGCAGCCTCTCAACGTCTGCGCCTTGCGCCAGACGCTCGCAACGCTCTTTCAGCCGCTCGTTATGACCAGCCAGCACGATGACTTGAGGCGCGGGCGGCTTGAGTCGAAGCAGCCTGCCGGTCACTTCTTCAATCCGACCCATTCCTTCGCCTCCACCTGCGACGAGCACCAGCGGCTTTTTCTGGTCCAGTTCAAGCCAGCGACAAACCTCCGCGCGCTCATCTTCGCGCTCGCGTGGAACGTCGAAGCCGTTCGTCAACGGCGCGCCCCAGATGGCAACGCGCTCGCGCGCCGCGCCGTGCCTGATGATTTCATCGCCGCACTGCTCCGTCACGAAACAGTAGAGGTCAACTTCGGGCTGAACCCACGCACGGTCTGCGTCCAGGTCATCGTTGACGGCGACGAGCGGCGCGTCGAGCGCGAGGTCGCGTTTAATGAGCGCGGCTATCTCGCAGCAACCAACTTCCGTGGCGATGAGGGCGCGCGGGCGCACGCGTCGCGCCAGTTCAAACAACTCGCGGCATCCGCGACGGTAGAACCATGCGGGACTCGTCTGCGTCTGTCGCTTCTGATAGCGGTCAATGCGGTCCCACGCGGCGGGCGCGTGTTTGACGAGCCACAGGTAAGCCTTGATGTGCGTGAAGCGAGCGAGCGGCGTCATGTAATCCGCCACATCAGCGATGAACACGGGCACGGACGGCTGCCTCAAGCGAATCGCAGAGGCGAGTCCCTGCGCGACGCGAATATGGCCCGCGCCGTTGGAAATCGTCAGAATCAGCACGGGATTGTCGCCCAGTGCGTCTTGCTCAGACTGCGCTTCGTATTGCTCTCGCTGCGTCTTCAAGCCGTCGTCCTCCTTGCCACTCTTTGCGGGGTCGGGGGCTTATCGAGCGCGAGACGCGCAATCTCGGTTGCCGCATCGGGGCGAGCCAGACGCGCCGCGCTGGCTGACATACGACGCCGCAAGTGCTCGTCTTGCAGGAGCGAGAGCACAGCCGAGGCTGTCTCTTTCGCGCCACTGGTCATGATGCCCGCGCCTGCTCTTGCGAACCTCGCGGCGTTGCGTCGCTCAGGGCCGGGAATCGCATCGAACATGATGAGGGGCAAGGCGCACAGTGCGGCTTCAGCCGTCGTGAGTCCGCCGGGCTTCGTCACCAGCACAGAGGCCGTACGCATCAACGCCGCGACATCTTCTATCCATCCGAGCACGAGCAAGGAAGCGGGCGCGGCGGCTCGCAGGCGCAACAGCCTGCGGCGCGCTCGCTCGTCCTGGCCCGTGACGGCGACGACCTGCAACGGCTCGCCGCTCTCGCAGAGACGCGCGGCAACTTCATCCATGCGCGTTGGGCCCATCCCACCTCCCATCAAAAGAACTACGGGCCGCTCATCGCTGAGACCATAACGTGAGCGCGTCGCCGCGTCGTCATGCTTCGCGCGGAAGGCTTGGTCTGTCGGAATCCCACAGATAAAAATTCTCTCGGCGGGCGCGCCCCAACTCTTCAACTGTTCGCGCACGTCTTCATCCGCGACCGTATACAGGTCCACAGACGGTTTGACCCAGACTGGTTCCGCTTCGTAATCGGTAATCACGTTAACCACGCGCGCCTTCGTCAAGCCTTCGCGCATGGCGATGTCCGCCATCTCGCAGGCCGCGACTTCCGCCGTGATCATCACGTCCGGCTCAAACTCAGCAATCGTCTCGAAGACGCGCGGGCAACCGTGACGAAAGGCCCACTCCGGCGCGGTGTGCTGGTCCAGACGCGCGACGCGCGCGGCGAAGAAGCGATTCCACAGCGCGGGCGCATAACGCACCATCGCCCAGTAAGGCCAGACGTAAACGGCGCGAAACAACCGGCGACAGTCCATGAGCGCATCAATCACACGCACATCAGCGTCCGGCTCACAACGCGACACTTCACGCGCGACCGCCTGCGCGGCACGTACGTGGCCGGAACCGAATGACAGCGTGAGAATCAAAACCTTCATAAGTAAAAATGCAAAAGGTGAAGGGCAAAGGGAAGGCTGAAACCGAATTTTATGAAACGGTATGTATCGGAACTTTTGCCTTTTAACTTTTGCCTTGCGCCTTGCATTATTCTTCCCTCCACTTCATGAGCCTGAATCCGAGCGCGAGAGTCGCGGTCGCCATCAAGCCGAGCGCGAGCAGTTCGCCGCCGATCTCGTGTCCGCCCGCCAGTGTCTTCTGCACGGCGCGCGCGGCGAAGGCCGTCGGCAGCATTTGCGCGACTACACGCAAAGCGCGCGGCAACATCTCCGGCGCGTAGTAAACGGGCGCGAGAAAGATAAGCCCCGCGCCGAGCGTGTCTGTTAAGAGCGAGCCTTCGCTGAAGCTGCGCGCACGCGCCGCGATAATGACTCCGAGGCCGCACAGGCACAGGATCGTCAGCACGACGACCACGGCCAGCAGCGCGATGTTGGGGCGCATGCGGACGCCCAGCGCGCGCCCGACAAGGAGCAGCGCAATCGTGCCGAGCGCGGCTTGCGCGAGCGCGAAGACGAGGACGCCGAAGATGTATGAAGACGGCGCGAGCGGGAGCGTCGCAAAGAGCTTGAGCCGTCCGGTGAAACGATTTTCCAGTAAGAGATAACCGAGCCAGCTAATCGAAGTCAGCGAGAGCGAAAAGATGATGGAGCCTGCGAGGAAGCGCAGGCGGTTCTCTTCCTGCTCCACCAACGCGCCGCCGACAGCGTTGGCAAAAAGGTACATCGCCGACGGAAAGACGAGCGCGGCGAGCAGGAACGGCCCGGCCTCGCGCCGCATCCCCGCGAGTTGAATGCGGAAGACGCAAGCGATGTCCGCCAGCCGCTTCACAGGGCAACCTCCGTCCCGTCTTTATCGAACTGGTCGCCCGTCAACATGAAGTAAACATCTTCAAGCGAAGCACGCGCGATGGAATACTCGTTGAGCCGTTCGCGCGCGATGTGTCCTAGCGCCTCCACGAAGCTGGCGAAGTAGCTGACGCGCAAATCGCCAAGCGGGTCGAGAGGATCGCGGTAGCTCAGGCGGTAGCTTCGTTCGAGCCGCGCAAGCAGTTCGTCTAGCGAGCCGAGTGCGATGAGACGGCCCGCCGCGATGATGCCGATGCGATTGCTCAAACGCTCTGCCTCTTCCATGTAGTGCGTCGAAAGAATGACGGTTGTGCCTTCCGCGACCGCGCGGCGGATAACTTTCCAGACCGCATGGCGCGATGCGGGGTCAAGCCCGGTCGTCGGCTCATCAAGGATGAGGAGCGGCGGGCGACCCAGGAGCGCAAGCCCTATGAGAATGCGCCGTCGCTGCCCGCCCGAAAGATTGCCGACGGGCTTGTTCGTCTCATCTATCAATCCGAGTTCCGCGATAACTTCATGCGCTGCGGCTCGTGCCTCGCGTTTGGAGAGGCTCTTGAAGCGCGCGAAGAATTCCAAATGCTCGCGCACGGTCAGTGCCTCGAAGAGGCCAGCCTCCTGCGGCGTGATTCCCATCGCACGCTTGGCTCGCAAAGGCTCTGTGACCGCATCAACGCCGAAGATGTTGACGGAGCCTGCGGTCGGCATCAGTTCCGTTGTCAGTTGACGAAGGAAGGTAGTCTTGCCCGCGCCGTTCGGGCCTAAGAGCGTGACGACTTCGCCGCGCCGCACATCAAGGTCAATGCCTTGATTCGCCAGCCTCCCGTCCTTGTAACGCTTGACCAGACCACGCACGCTCACCGCGAGAGGCGCATCATCGCCGGAGCTTGCGTCCACACGATTGAACTGCGCGCTCTCCGCTTCAGCTTGCAACAGGCTTTCCGTCGTGATGGTCAAGATGCGAGCCTTTCATCAAGTGAGTTGCAGAAAATCCAGCGCGCCGCGAATCGCTGTGAGCGGGCTGTTGCGATAAGCAGACACTTCATAGGGGCAGCCGATCTTGCAGCCCTTGCAGAAATCCCACATCTGCGGCGATTGCCCTATGATGTCCCTGACTGCGGGCGATTCGTAAATCTCACGCAGGCTCATCTCGGGCGCGCCGCGATGCAATGAGACGAAGGCGCAGGGAAACTGAATCGAGCCGTCCGGGCGCATGTTGACGAGGTGTGAAGCGGAACGGCAGGGAAACTTTTTACTGAACCCGTCGTTGCGATAGAACTCGTAATAGTCCGTGTAGAAGCGCACGCACTTGAACTCTTTCTTGAGTCGCAGGACGTAGGCCGCAACCCTGTCGAGCGTCTCCTTCTCCATCTCCACATCTTCCGTCCGCCATGTCGTTCGCACGACGTTATGCACGGCCTCCGTGTGCAGTAGAAAGCCGCGCTCCGTGCAATACTTCGCCAGCGCGGGAAGGTCTTCCAGATTATCGGGGTCAACGGCGGCGTTGATTTGAATCGTGTTGTGACTGAGCTTGCCCTTGATGTAATCGAGCGCGCCCAGAATCGTCGGCAAGCCGTCAATGCCGCGCCGCCGGGCGAACTTCTCGCGGTCGAGCGTGTCAATGGAAACTTCTAATTGGTCCAGCTTGACGCAAGCCTCGGCGTACTTCTTGAGCGCGAGTCCGTTCGTCGGCATCGAAGTGTAGAAGCCTTTGCGCGCCGCGTACTCGATATAGTCCGGCACATGCGGATTCATCAAAGGCTCGCCGCCGGACATGCTCCACGCGAAGACGCCGAAGTCCGCAGCCTCATCCATCCGCGCGAAGACGCGCTCGCGCACGGCGCGGTCTTCGGGCTGCTGGTTCTGCCAGATGGCGCAGTAGCCGCACTTCATGTTGCAGTGGAGCGTCGTCTCAAACATCACCATGAACGGGCGATTGAACCCCCGCCGCAATTGCCTGACCGCGTTCTTGAACATGAGACTCTTCTTCAACGCTGGACCTCTACTCGCTCACTACCGTCAAAAAATGATGTCGAAGCCGCCCGCGAAATAACGGCGATAGGACGACAGAAATTTTCCGAATGAAGGATCGGCGGTATTCGCTCGCACGTCGCGCGGGTTAAAGTGGTTAGTCAAATTAAAGCCGCGCAAGGAGAGACGCACGGCGTATTTTTTAGTCACCTGAAACTCTTTCGCAAACTCCGTATCGAGCGCGACAAAAAGCGGGAAGCGTGTCTGGCTTGAGTTCCTCACGCCCACGAAATTTTGCCCGGCATCGAGCACCGAGTAAGGAAAGCCGCTCCTCACTTCGAGAATCGGAGCGAGCGAAATCCGCTCCGGCAGCGAGATGGTTCCCCAAGCCAAAAAGCGATGCGGCACGTCGAACGGCAAATTTGAATATTGATTCGGGCGAATGACGGGCGCGCCGAAATCGCCGAAGTAATTATTGAAGTCGTTGAGGTCGCCGCGTGAACGAGAGCGCGTGTAAGTCAGATAGAGCGCGTCCCTTTCCGGCAGATTGAAGCGCGCCGTCAATTCCAACGCGCGGTAAGTGGCGCGGCCCGATGAACGCAGCACAATCGCGCTCTGCCCTCTGAAGTCAAGCTCCGGGTTGACGATGTAGATGTTGACCGTGCGGCTGTTGATGAAGTTGGCGCGCAGGCTGAGAAGAGAGTTGACGGTTTTGTCTAGCTGCACGTTCCACGTCAGATTTTCCGGCACGAAGCCCGCGTCCCTGTTCGAGCGGCTGAAGTCGAGCGGCGGGACGGGCCCACTGTCAACCAGCACGTTGTTGAAACTGCGGCTCTCAATAATCGTCCGCCCGTCTGTGGCGTAGCGCGTGACTGTGCGCGCAGGGTATCGCGCGAAGGCGCGTATGTTGAGCGGCACTTTGTCGTAGAAAAAACCTATGCCGCCGCGAATGACCGTGTCGTCGCCTTTGAAGGGCGACCAGGCAAACCCTACACGCGGGGCAAGGTTCTGTTCATCGGCTATCCTCTGATTCTCGTAACGAAGACCAAGGTCAATGCTGAAATTCGAGCGCACCGTCCAACGGTCCTGCACGAAGCCCGTGTATTCACGGTTGCTGGCGCGAATGAGCGGCGCAGTGCCGAAGACGATGCGCTCGGCGAGGGTGTCGTCCGCGCGCCTGATGTTGACGGGGCGCGCGATGAAGTTCAAACGATTAGTGACCGCACTGAAGTCGAAGCCGAGTTTGACTTCATGCGAGCCTTGCCAGAACTGTTGAGAGGGCAACTGGTAAATTTCCAGCCACTCGAAGCGGCTTGAGCGACGAGCCTGCGTCGCAAAATAGTTGCCCTCTTCGACGGTCGGAGTCAGCGTCTGGTCGTTCGCTCCCTGTGCCCACACGTTCGCGTTGAAGCGTTTGAAAGAGAATGAGGTTTGAAGCAATCCGCCGCCGAGCGTGTAACTGTCGCGGAGGTTAAAGACAAAATCCTTCTGCTTGTAATTCGGCGTCACGGGTTGCGGGCGGAAGAAATCCAGACCAACGAACTGGTCGCGTTCGGGAAAGTAACCGAACGTGTAGGTCTGCGTGTGCCTTGAGCCGAGGAGCAAGTCGAATTGCGAAAAGTAGCTTTGACTTTCCGTCTTCGTTTCGTTGAAGGGGAACGCGAGACCGCGCACGGGCGTCTTGGCGATGGTGTAAGCGAGCGACTGCGAAAAGTATAAACTGTTCTTGATGAGCGGGCCGTTGAAATTCAAGTGCGGCGCGTCTTCCGCGATGCCGACGACCTTCCCGCCCTTGATGCGAAAGTCGGGCAGAAAGTCGTTGAACTCAAAATGCATTTTGTCGCCGCCCCGGCGAGTCGCAATGTCTGTCACTCCGCCTGTGAACTGACCGAACTCGGCGGTGTACGGGTGCAGAAAAACCTGTACGGACTCGACGGAATCAACGGGCAGGTTCAAGCGAAAATTGCCGCTCGCGGGATCGGCTGCGTTGAGGCCGTTGACGCGCAACGCGCTCTGCTGTTCGGTCGCTCCCTTGATGCTGATTTCGCCGGTTGACGAGCGCACGACGCCGGGAATGAGCGGCAGGGCTTCGTCAATGCGCGACGTGGCCAGAGGCAGTCGTTGAACGGCGCGACGTTCGAGGTTGCCCGCCGGAGTTGACGCGCCCGCCTCGATGTTCGTCGCAGCCTTATCAGGTGCTTCTACAGTCACGCTTTCATTCACCGCTGCAACGGCTAACGTCACGGCGATGTCGTTTGTCTTCCCAGCCGTAATAACCACATCATTGCGCGTCAGAACGTCGAAGCCCTCGCTTTCAACGCGCAACGTGTACGGGCCGGGCGCGATATTGATGAAAGCGGCAATGCCCCGCTCATCTGTGATGGCTGGCGCGAGAGGCTTCGTGTTGATGCTATTGGCTAAGGAATCACTAAGCGAACATCTCGCGCCGGGCATCGGGAGTTGTTGTGTGTCCGTCACGGTGACGCGAAGAGTGCCCGCGCGCTGCACAGTGACAGTGGATTCCTGCGCGCAAGCAGCAAGGGACTGGAACAAGCAACAGGCCATCACGGTCAAGCCGCGACCAAGCCATTCACGAACTCGCCCCCGTCTCTGTAAAGAATAAGAATCGTTCATGCGAGACTAGCTGTTAATCAAATCAGGATTCACAAATTCCACGCCAGCGCGATTCCATACTGGCGTGCGCGCCTCTCCCCGCGCCGGTAGCAAGGCGAGGCCAGGGGGAGCAGTTTTGAGCGTGTTGTCAAACTGCGCTGTTCGTGTGGCGTATCTAAATTACGGTCGTGGTGTTTGAAATAGACGTAACGCCCGATGCCGTAACCGATGGCGCTGCCCACAAGGGCGTCACTCAAGAAGTGCTTGCGACCCGTGTAGCGCGAGAGGCTGACAGCAGAGGCCAGCCCGTACGCGCCGAAGCGCACGAGCGGGCGGCGTTCACCGTATTCAGAGGCGACCACTGTGGCGAGCGACCACACGGCAATCGCGTGGCCGGACGGAAACGAATTGCCTCCTCTGAAAAACCGACCGCGCCCGCCGTCGTTGAGCGGACGCGGACGACGCGTTATAAGCTTCAAGCCCTGCCCGACAATGCCGCCGTCAATGAGAGCTTCCGCGCCGAGCAGACCTGTTTCCCTGGCACGCGCATCGTGCCGCGCACGACCGACCAGATAGAACGTGAGGGCCGCGCCCCCCGTTGCGTAACCTGAGCCTATGCTACTGATGTGACGGCTGACGGAGGGCAAGCTCCCGCCATCGTCAACCTCTCCCGCCGTGCGGCGGTCGGTCGCAATGAGCGCGACAGTTCCAATGCCGAGCGGTGCGAGCCATCTCGCGTCGCTCTCGCGCACGCGCAATGGCGAGGTCCAGATAGCTGCCTGGTCACGCAGGATGTTTCCAAGTAAACGACGTTCAAGCGTCGGCCTTGGCCTTGGCCTTGCTTGCGGCGTGGGCTGCGCGGTCGGTTGAGGAGAGGCTGAAGGAGTTTGGGCCGTCACTGACTGGGCGACCACAAACGTGATACTGACAATCAGAACTATAGAGAGCCATGAAGATGGCAAACCTTTGATGCCGGGCATCTGGCCGCGCAAGAAACAGAAGGCGCGCTCCGCGCGGTAGAATTGCCGTAACATGTCTCATGCTTAGGCAAAGATTATGCCCGCTATAAAGGCTAAAGAATTGGCGGTTGAGGAGGATTGAGGGGCGGCAACGTGCCGCACTTCCGAGAGACTAACAGCGGCTTCGTGCCCCTCTGAGAGTCAACCTGATTCGCGCGGTTTTATTCGTCAACGAAGAGGTCCGCCGGGTAGTTAGTTCCCGCCCGGCTTGAAGGTATAGCGCAAGAGCAGCGAATGACGTGGAGAGGTCTGACCGAAATCCGTGGAAAAGACATATTCGACGAGGAAGTTGGGAGTAAATCGCCAGCCCGCGCCAAAGTTCGAGAAGTAGTCTGTGAAGCGGTCACGGCTCCTGCCATCCGGCACGAAGATGCCATCGGTGGTCAGCCGCCGCCCGAAACTATCAGGGAAAAGTTGAAGGTCAGTGACGCGAGATTGCGTCACTGACAGAATCGAACCGCTCACGAACAAGCGCCGCCAGACCTCTGCCTGGACCGCTCCATGCAGCGAAACGAAGCGGGCCGTCTGATGCTCATCTTCAAGCGCGGCCCCCGTGAAGTCCTCGCGGCGCAGCCCTCGCCCGTGTGAGATGCCGCCCGCTATATCAAAGCTAAAAACCGTGCGCGGGTGCAGCGCGTACCCGACGCCGAAGCCGAGCGTTGCCCTGTTCGCCCTTGAACGCTCACTGGAATCCACGACACCTGCGCGGTGGACGCCTTCATTGTTCATGCCGAAAAATAGAGTGCCCTCCGCGCCATAAAAGAGACGCCGCGAAAGAGGGCCGCGCAGCCTCACGCCGCTCTCAGACGAATAGCCCGTCGCGCCCGTCAATTCGAGCGGCATGGGAACGCCGTCGAGCGTGCGCAAGCGATTGCGGTCATTCGCAGAGGTGTAACCGTAACGATAAAAGATGCCGAGCTTGCTGGCAGACCCTATCTCTCTCGTCAAGCCGACGGTCAAGCGTGTGCGCTGCACTTTAGAATTAGACTCGACTCGTTCGCGCAGCATCAACCCGCCCACGCCGGATCGCGTCGTCTGGTTTAGAAGCGAGCCGCTTTGCGAGAGGAAATCGAGCCCTAGCCCCAGGCTCGTGCGCCCGTCGGAGCCGAACCGGCGAGCGGCAACCAGTGAAGCCGTCAGAAACGAGTTTGTAGTCGAGCCTGCGGTAGCTCTTGAACCCGTCGTCGCGGGCGGGAAGGGCGGACTCGGCAGACTTACATTCTCGTCGAGCGAGAACGACTGGATGCCGTTTCGGGAAAAGACAAAGCTGCCGCCAAGCACGCTATGATATTTCGCCAGAGGCTTGAAGAACGAAGCCTGCGGCGAAAAGCTATAATCAACCGGGAGCGGGTCGTTGAAGCCGAAGGCGTCATTCCCTTCTTTGCCATCGCGCGTGCCGCCAAGCGAAGGGAGCAGAAAGAGACGACCCTCCGCGCCTGTAAACTCCGTGGCGTAAGCCGGATTCTCCATGCTGTCAAGGTGTGAGTCAGGGAACGCCGCGAAACGCGACGGGAGGACGATTTCGCCGTTATCCACGATGCTGTCAATGTAACGCTCATAGACTCCCGCCGCGCTTCGCAGCGATTCATTTTCGCGTCCTGTCACCGCGCTACCCGGTTGTGCGGCGTCACCCTCGCTCCCCTAGCGTCCCTCGCGCTCGCCGATATCGCTCTCTGGTCCAGGAATAAAGAAGCGAACCGGCTCGATGGGTCTGACGAGAACGCCGCGGCCCGGATCGACC
>JAXDFO010000375.1:0-8471 GCA_034665545.1 Blastocatellia bacterium | reverse complement strand
GATGGAGGGTGAGAAGCAGGACATGATCACTTTGAGACAAGTGGATGAGGGAGGTTCTGAGGAGCGGGCCTTGAGAGAGAGGGAAGGGCGTTTGTGCTTCCTGAGCCGCGCGCCGTTGCGCTTCTCTCTCTCTCTCGTCCTCTGAAAGTTGGCGCAGGTCAATCATCTGGAGATTAATTTTTAGCGACGAGGCTATCTCCTGTAGAGCTTCGCCCGCGACCATCACAAACCTGGTCCTTAATGATTCATGGCGGCGGACCACTTCATCCAGGCTCCGTTCCAGCGCGGAGATGTTAAGCGACCCGCACAGGCGCACGGCGTTGTTGATGTTGTAGACCGCGCTGCCAGGCTCAAGTTGATCAAAGAACCAGAGGCGTTGCTGTGCGAACGAGAGCGGGACCAGCCCTTCGCGCCTGACCGGGACTAACGGGATGGATGAGATGTCTGTTGATGTGGCCGAGGCCCGCGCGACTGTTTCCGACAGGCTGGCGACCGTAGGCGATTCAAACAAGCAGCGCACGGGCAACTCTACGTGGAAAGTTTCGCGCAGGCGCGAGATGACCTGCGTGGCTAACAGAGAGTGCCCGCCGAGTTCAAAGAAACCGTCGTGGATGCCGACACGGTCGAGCCTCAACACTTCGGCGAAGATTCCGGCTATCAACTCTTCATCCGGCGTGCGCGGCGCGGCGAAGCTCTCCGTCAACTCAGGTCGGACCTGCCCCGGCGCAGGAAGCGCGCGCCGGTCCACCTTGCCGTTAGGCGTGAGCGGAAACTGGTCCAGCATCACGAAAGCAGAGGGCATCATGTACTCTGGCAAATAGGCTTGCAAGTGCTCGCGCAAACGCGGCGTCAACTGCCTGTCAAACTCGCGCTCTCTCTTGCCCTTCAGCGGATCGTTCGCATACTGGCTCCAAGGCTTCGGCCCGGCCCCTTTATCAAACACGCCGGACACGCCGACGTTGTAGACTTTCGTTGGCCCTTCGACGTTGAGCTTTTTGAACAACACATCGTAAGCGCCGTCAACGCCCGAATTGGACCAGCTTATTTCAGCCTCATAGCCCAACTCCTGACTCAAAGCCCAGATGTCTTCCGGGTCTATGCTCTGCCGCGTCGCCGTTTCCTTCAATGCTTCGCGCAAGGCCGCGACTGTTTGCGGTCCATCCTCGCTCTCAAGCAATTCGAGCGTCCAGATTGCTTCATGCACACGCGCATTCGGCACGCGACGCAGGCCCAACGCGCGACGCTCATCATCCGACAGCAGATGTCGCAACGTTGATAGAGTCAAGCCCTCCGGCTCCCAGTCCATCCAGTCAACGTCAACGCCGCGAGACGCGGTGTCCTCGTCAGCTTCACTGTCAACCGCATCGCCCACATAGAGCATCACGTCGTAACGAAAGCTCGTTAGTTCGTTGTGATGCTGGCCCCGTTTTAATTGGACCTGCACGCGATTGATTCCCGGCAGATGTTGCTTCAACGCATGGAAGAAGGCCGGGTCAACGTTCAATTCCTCTTCCTGCTCAACATATTCATCAACGCGCTCTAGCAACTGCGCGCGGGTGAATGAGAGAGACGCTTTGTGCAATTGGACCGAAGCATGGAATGGCTTTAAGAGCGGGTAGCTGCGCACATCGCCTATGAAGATAAAGCCGCCGGGCCGGACCTTTTCGACTGCGCTCTCAAGTACGTTCAAGAGATATTCGATGTCCGGGAAATACTGGACCACAGAGTTGAGTATCACTGTGTCGAAGGCTTCCGCTTCCAACTCTTTAATATCATGCGCGGCCCTCTGTTCCAGTCTTACCTGAGAGAGCGGCTGGTCCAGCCTCTGCAACTGTTGTTCGATATAACTCAAGGCCGCATGCGAGAAATCGGTCCCGTAGTAAGATGCGCAATGCGGCGCGATTCTGAAAAGCAGCAGGCCCGTGCCACAGCCGATTTCTAAGACACTGCGCGGCCCTTGTTCAAGAATGCGCCCGGTGGTTTGGTCCACCCATTCGCGCATCTCCTCCGCCGGAATGGGCTGGCCCGTATAGCTGCTGGTCCAGCCCGTGATATTGAACGTCGCGTCCTGCTCCTGCGAAGCGGCCTGGCTATAGATATCTTCGTAGAGTGTTTGCCATTGCCCTGTTTGTTCGACGGCCAACTCGCCCTGCCCTTGCCCGAACATATTCGCGTATGAGAGCGCAGGCACGACGTAAGCGACCACTCGTTTGTCAACGGGAGTTTCCTCGCGTATCAGGACCAGGCTCTCAAGAACGTCTGGATGTTCCGATAGGACGGACTCAATCTCTCCGGGTTCGATACGATAGCCGCGAACCTTCGCCTGGTAATCAGCGCGGCCCAAAAATTCTACGTTGCCATCCGGCAGGAGGCGCGCAACGTCGCCCGTCTTGTAGAGGCGTGCTCCTGCTGTCGAAGCATCGCAGAATGGATTAGGGATGAAACTCTCTGCTGTTAATTCGGGCCGGTTAAGATAACCTCTGGATAGCCCCGCGCCGCCGATGTAGAGTTCACCTGCAACATTCAGTGGGACGGGTTCCAGCCGCCCGTCAAGGATGTACATCTGCGCGTTCGCAATGGGCCGCCCAATGGGCACGCTACGGTTGAACTTATCTTCTGCGGTCACTTCATACGTACAGCATCCGACCGCCGTTTCCGTCGGCCCGTATTCGTTAATGAGCCTGGTTCGCGGCGCATGCTGACGCCAGAATGAGAGATGGTCCGCGTTGAGCGCCTCGCCGCCGATGATAAAGGCTCTGGCCGCACCCCCGGCATCCGCTTCGTTCATTAGTTGGCCCAGCATCCTGAGATGTTCCGGCGTTATCTTCACGAGACCGAATCCGGGACTTTCGCGCAACGCCGCGCTGAGAGCTTCGCCTCCGTCCTCTTCTTCCAGGAGCAACACCTTTTTTCCAACCATCAAAGGAGGAAAAAGGCTCGTGATGGTCAGGTCGAAACTGAGAGAAGAATGAACCGGCGCGCCCTGCCCTTCGGCCAAAGGGTACGACCTAAGACACCAGTTGAGATAGTTGGTCAATCCGCGATGCGGAATCATGACGCCCTTCGGTCTGCCGGTAGAGCCGGAGGTGTAAATCACATAGGCCAGATTGTCACCGGTTATACTGGTCCACAAATTCTCTTCGCTCTCGGACGCAATCGCTTCCCTCTCCGCGTCCAGGCACAAGACGCGCGCGTTGTTTGCCGGACGCACCCGGTCAAGATGTTGTAGGGTCAAGAGCACGCGTGCGCGCGCGTCCTCCAGCATGAAGTTCAAACGCTCCTGCGGATAAGAGGGGTCCAAAGGCAGGTACGCGCCGCCCGCCTTGAGGATGGCGAGGACGCCCGTCAACATTTCCAGCGAACGCTCAACGCAGATGCCGACGAGAGTTTCCGGACCAACGCCCAACCCGCGCAGGTAGTGGGCCAGCCTGTTCGCGCGCGCATTCAACTCCGCATAAGTGAGAGATGACGAAGAGCCGTTGGTCTCTATGAAACTGGCTGCGACAGCATGAGGGGTTCTCTCGACCTGCGCTTCAAACATTTGATGGACAAACGAGGGCGTCGAATAGTCGGCCCTCGTCTGGTTGCGCTCAAACAGTAGCTGCTGCCGTTCCTCTCCGGTCAGGAGCGACAATTCTGAGAGACGCGCTGTTGGACCATTAACGACGGATTGGAGCAAGGTCTGGTAGTGGCTGATGAATCTACTGATGGTCGTCGCATCGAAGAGGTCCGTGTTGTATTCCAACAGCCCTTTGAGTCCCTGCTCGGTTTCCTCCAACGAAAGGGTCATATCAAACTTGGATGTCCCGCTATCAATCTCAACCAGGCCCATTCGCAGGCCGGAAATTTCGAGCGCGGGCATCGGCGCGTTTTGCAGCACAAAGGCCACTTGAAAAAGCGGCGCGTGGCTCATATCGCGGGCGGGCTTGAGTTCCTCAACAAGCTGCTCGAAAGGCAGGTCTTGATGTGCATACGCGCCGAGGGCCACTTCCTTGACGCGGCCCAACAGTTCGCGCAACGTCGGGTCGCCGGAGAGGTCCGTGCGCAGCACCACCATATTGACGAAGAACCCGATCAAGTCTTCGATCTCGATTCGATTACGGTTGGCGATGCTGGACCCTATGAGGATGTCCGTCTCTCCGGTGTAGCGATAGAGCAGGACTTTGAAAGCGGCCAGCAGCGTCATGAACAGCGTCACGGATTCCTGTTGGCCCAATTGCCTGAGCGCGTCCGTGAGCGGCTTGGGAATCAGCAAGGGTTGGACCGCGCCGCGAAAGGTCTGCATCGGCAAGCGTGGCCTGTCCGAAGGTAGCTCAAGCACGGGCAGGCTGCCGCCAAGCTGTTGCTTCCAGTAATTAAGCTGTCCTTCGAGTATCTCGCCTTGAAACCACTCGCGCTGCCAGAAGGCGAAGTCCGCGTACTGAATCAAGAGTCCGGGCAACGTCGAGCGTTGCCCCTGCGAGAAGGCTTCATACATCGCCATCATCTCGCGCACGAGCACGCCCATAGACCAACCGTCTGACGCTATGTGATGAATCGTCAAGAGCAGCAAGTGCTCGACTGAAGAGAGTCGCAATAGCTTTGCTCTCATCATCGGCCCGCGAGACAAATCGAACGGAAGCTGCGCCTCCTCGCTCGCCAGCCGCAACGCCTCGCGCTCTCGCTCATCAGACTCCAACTCTTCCAGGTCCAATAAAACGAGCCTCAACTCTAGCGACGGAGCGATAACTTGCGCGGGGAGACCATTCCTGTTAGCAAACGTCGTCCGCAAGACTTCATGACGACGCAGCGCTTCGTTGAGACTCTCTTCGAGGGCCGCGACGTTGAGTTGGCCCGTCAGGCGCACGGCGGCGGGCACGTTATAAAAAGGGTTGCCGGGGACAAGCTGGTCCAGAAACCAGAGCCGTTGCTGTGCGAATGAGAGCGGCAGGTCGGCTTCGCGCGAGACGGGGCGCATCGGTTGGGCCAACGGCCCCTGCGCCAGTAGCCGCGCTTCGTCTATACGCTCGGCCAGCCCGGCCACGGTCGGCGCGTCAAACAGGGTGCGGAGCGGCAATTCAATCTGGAAGATTTCGCGCACGCGCGAGATGACCTGCGTGGCGAGCAGCGAGTGGCCATCGAGTTCAAAAAAATTATCGTGGATGCCAACATCATTGATGCCGAGCAACCTCTGCCAGATGTCCGCGAGAGCGCCTTCGACCTCATTGCGCGGGGCGACATAGTCGTTACGCAGGTCCGGTCTTGAGTGAAGCGCGGGCGCGGGCGCGATGAGAGATTCAGTCTCCGGCGTTGCGGCTTCAATTGCGCGGTCATGAACTTCGTAAACCTGCCTGCGCGGCTCGACCCAGTATCGTTGCCGCTCGAAGGGATAGGTGGGCAGCGGGACGCGCTGGCGTCGCTCGTGCGCGTAAAACTCTTTGACATCCAGAGGCTTTCCGGCGAGCCAGAGTTGGCCCAACGCGTGCAGCAGCGAACGCGCTTCCGAATCCTGCGCGGAGGCTTGCGGCAGAGTGTTGAGGACGAGATGCCCTGCGTCTTTGCCGTTGTGCCGTTGCGCGAGTCGCTGTAAGGTCCGGCCCGGACCAATTTCCAGCAGAATCAGTTCGGGTTCTTTGAAGAGTCTTTCCAGACCTTCGGAGAAGCGCACGGTCTTGCGCAAGTGACTGGCCCAGTAATTCGGGTCCGTGGCCTGCGCGGGCGTCATCCACTCGCCCGTCACGTTGGAGATGAAGGGAAGACGCGGCTGATTCAGCTTGACGCGCTTCACCCGCTCGATGAATGCGCCGAGAATCGGCTCCATCATGCGCGAGTGAAACGCATGCGAAGTGTTGAGACGGCGTCCTTCTATGTTTCGCTCTGCCAGACGCTGTTCCAGTTGGCCCAACGCGCGAGGCGCGCCCGCAACCACGCAGAGTGCTGGTCCATTAATTGCCGCCAGCGAGAGTTCATCATTTAAGAACGGCAGCAGTTCCTCTTCCGAAAGCGGGACGGCGAGCATCGCGCCCGCCGGAAGGCTCTGCATCAAGCGACCGCGCTCTGCTACCAACCCGACCGCATCTTCCAGCGAGAAGACTCCGGCCAGGCAGGCCGCGACGTACTCGCCTATGCTGTGCCCGATCATCATCCGTGGAGAGATGCCCCAGGACATGAGCAGCCGCGCCAGCGCATATTCAAGACAGAAGAGCGCGGGTTGCGTGTGCGCGGTCTGGTCCAATTTCTCCCGCGCCCTCTCAGATTCTTCCTCAACCGGATAGAGCAGGCCGCGCAGGTCAACTCCCGTGTGCCCCTTGAACAACTCCGCGCACTGGTCCAACTGTTCACGAAAGACAGGCTCACGCTCGTATAGCTCACCTCCCATGTTCAAGTACTGCGTGCCCTGCCCTGAGAACATGAACGCGACGGGTCGCTCCAACGCCGCCGCCGAATTGTCCAGGACTCTTTTCTGGTCCAGGCTTTCGAGACACTTAATCGCATCATTAAGGTCGCGGCAGACGGCCATGCGCCTGTGCGTGTGCGACTTGCGCCCGGCCATCTGCGTATAGGCGACATCGGCCAGCGAGAGGTCCGCTTGTCTCTTCAAATGCGCGGCGAGGTTCGTTGTCGCCGCATCCAACGCGGTCTGTGTTTTGGCGGAGATGAGAAGGAGTTGCCACGGCCTGTTTGAATAATGCGCTTCACGCGCGGGCGGCTCTTCGACGATGACGTGCGCGTTCGTGCCGCCGATGCCGAAGGAACTGACGCCCGCGCGGCGCGGCGTTTGGCCATGCTTCCACTCTTTGAGTTTGTGGTTGACATAAAAGGGCGTGCTGGCGAAATCAATTTGCGGGTTGGGCTTATCGAAATGCAGGCTCGGCGGAAGCTGCTCATGCTTGAGGGCCAGCACGGTCTTGATGAGACCGGCGACGCCCGCCGCCGTGTCCAGATGGCCGACGTTAGTTTTGACGGACCCGATGGCGCAGAAACTTTTGCGCGTTGTTTGCGCGCGAAAGACCTGCGTGAGCGCAGCCATCTCTATAGGGTCGCCGAGCGTCGTGCCAGTGCCGTGCGCTTCTATGTAAGAGATGGTTTCGGCTTCGATGCCCGCCATCGCGCAGGCTTCCGCGACGACCTCGGCCTGGCCTTCGACGCTCGGCGCAGTATAGCCAACCTTCAGAGAGCCGTCGTTATTGACAGCCGACCCCTTGATGATTGCGTGAATATAGTCTCCGTCCGCCAGGGCGTCTTCGATGCGTTTCAGGACCACTATCCCAACTCCGCTTCCCACCACGGTCCCTTGCGCGCCCGCATCGAAGGCCCGACAATGTCCGTCCGGCGAGAGAATCCCTCCCTCTTGATAGATGTAACCGGCCTTGCCCGGCACGCGTATGGAGATGCCGCCCGCCAGGACCACATCGCACTGGTAACTGAGCAGGCTCTGGCAGGCCAGGCAGACCGCGACCAGTGAAGTCGAGCAGGCGGTCTGCACGCTCACGCTCGGTCCTCTCAAGTTGAGTTTGTAAGAGACGCGCGTGGGCAGAAAATCCTTGTCGTTGCCGATCATCGCCTGGTAATCGCCGACGGCCCGCATCAACTCTGGATTTGAATAGAGATTGTAGAGCAGGTACGTGTTCATGCCCGCGCCCGCATAAACACCTATGCGCCCCTCGTAGCGATCCGCGTCGTACCCGGCATCCTCCAATGCTTCCCACGCGCATTCCAGAAAGATGCGATGCTGCGGGTCCATGATTTCGGCTTCCCTGGGATTGATGCCGAAGAAGGGCGCGGCGAAATATTCTATCTCGCGCAGGGTTCCGGCGGCCTTGACGTACCTCTGGTCCATGAACGTTTTCTGGTCAAGTCCGGACGCGGCCAACTCTTCATCCGTGAAGAACGAGATTGACTCGACACCGTCGCGCAGATTTCGCCAGAACTCCGCGACGTTGGCAGCACCGGGAAACCGCCCGCTCATCCCTACAATGGCGATATCATCCCTTGTCTCTTCCATGAACGAATTGACCCTCGCTCCTTCAGATTTTCTTCGTCAACTGCCTGCGACGTTGAATGGCCTCCTTACGTTTCTTCACTCGCTCATCCGTCTGTTGAAACGCGGGCCGCCCGTCCTCCTGTGACTGGCTGAAATATTTAGCGAGCGAACTAACGGTCGGATATTTGAAAAGCTCTATCACCGGCACGTCCGTCTTTAAGATTTCGCGCAGCTTCGTATGCACCTGCGCCATCAAGAGCGAATGACCGCCGAGGTCGAAAAAATTGTCCTCCGTGCCCACCCTCTCCAACCCCAGCGACTCCTGCCAGACGCCCACGATGACGCGCTCAATCTCGCTCTGCGGGGCGACGTAGAGCGACGCCATCTCTGGCCGCAAACTCGAAGGCGCGGGCAGCGCCTTGCGATTCAACTTGCCGCTCGGCAACAAAGGCATCTCTTCCATCATGACGAACGCCGCAGGCATCATGTACTCAGGAAGCCTCTGCTT
>JAXDFO010000374.1:0-4262 GCA_034665545.1 Blastocatellia bacterium | reverse complement strand
TTCTTCCGCGCGGTTTCTGTTCTTGACGAGTCTCGGCTGGGTCTTGATGTTGTTCGGAATATTCATGGCGCGGCGGTTCAGGTTTCTTGAATGGCTGGCGGTCTGCCTCTGCACGGTCGAGGCGGCGAACGGAGTCTCTCACACCATCACCGCCGTGAAGATGTCTGCGTATAATCCGGGACTGGTTTCAGGGTTGCTGCTGTTCATCCCGCTTGGTGTCGCGGGGCTGTGCCTGCTGTGGAAGAGCATGAGTGGGAAGCGATATTTGACGGCACTCGCGGTCGGTGTCGCCATCCAACTAATCGTCTCACTGCTCGCAGTGAGCGGCGGAAGGACGCACGCTTCCTGAACCTCTAACTCTTCAAGGCTTTCTTCTTGCTCGTCTTCCGCGCGGCTTTCTTGCTAGCCTTCTTAGTCGCGCTCCTGGTTGCTCGCTTGGTAGCTCGCTTCGTCGTTGCCGGATGGATTTCAGTGATTGAAGGCGGGGCGTTATCGTTGGCGGCGATAATGATGCCGGTCTGCAACTCTGTTGGTTCGCTGATAACTTGAGCGGTGGTGAGGGCGGCATCTGCGGCGGTCTTGATGGCGGTCTCCGCCGCGTTGATGGTCTCGCCGATGAGTTCTCCGGCGAGGCGGGCCGTTTGTTCGAGCGCGCCTTCGGCTATTTGCAACGGGATATCGAGCAGACTATTTTCTGGACCAGCAAACGAAGACCTTTTGGAGAAGCCCTTTCTCCTGCCCGTCGGCTTCGGGGATTTGAGCAGGTAACGTTTAATCTTTTCTCTGACGACCTGCGCGCTGTTTTCATCTCCGTAACGGCTGCGAAACGCATCGCAGAATTCGCCGTAGCTGCCGGAGAATTTCACGCACCAAGAATCCTTGCGTTGGTAAACGGAGGCCACCTCGCAATCGAGTTGCAGGTCTTTGACGACGGCTGAGGCCGCCACTGCGATTAGTTTCTCATCCATCTCGGCTCAGTCTCTCATGACAAGAGAGACGCTATCTCTACTTTCTAAACTTCACTGGAAAGTGGAACGACCGGTAGATTCTACCATTCTCAGTGTTGCTGTCTAATCGTCTTCGCGCCGTCAACTATACAGCACAATGCAACATCCGTTCGCTTATTGTAGAATGGCGCGCAAGGGAGATGAGAGAAGAGAGCGCGGCGCGCGAATGGTCTGTAATCGCTTGAAGGAGTCCAGATGAGTCATCGAAGAGAGGCCGTCTATCGTCAACTTAAACAATCGCTCTGCTTGTTGAGCGCGGCGTGCTGCCTGCTCTTGATGGCGACAGGCGCGTGGGCCCAGAGCACAGAGATAGACTTTCCTACGCCCGTTCGCGCGGGCGAACTCAACGGCGTCATCCTCCCGCGCGATGTGGGCGACCCGCGACCGACCAGGCACTTCTATTCTCTGACGGGAACGCAAGGCGACCTTATCATCACAGTCGAGAGCAAGAACCTTGATGGAGACGTGGACCTCTTCACCGCAGGCACTCTGAGGCCGCTCGCCAAAATTAGTCTCTATGCGAGCGAGTCCGCCACGAGCGCGGCCAAAACCATCTACCTCAAAGGACGCGAAGCCCTCGTCCTGCGCATCGAAGCGCGCAGCCCGAACGAGACCCAGGGCGACTATCGCATACGCTTCGAGGGAGCCTTCGAGCCTATCGTCGGCGCAGTCGCAAACGCACCCGAAGCCGCCGCGCCGCCCTCCAATACAGAAGGCCGCACGGCCCAGAAGACCAGGCGCGTCACCTCCGTCGGCGCGCGCATAGAAGAACCCGCCGCGCCCGTCGAGACGAGCAGGGCGGCTCAACCGACGCCCACGCCGCAGCCATCCGACACGACGGCCAGGACCGAACCAACAGATGTGCCCGCGATTTCTGAATCAAGACCCAACGCGCCCGCCCCCAGGCCAAAGCCGCCCGCCCGCAACACGCGCACATCAAGGCCCACGCGCACGCGCACGCCGCGCGTCATCAGGCCCAAGCCTGAGAAGAGCACGCCCACCACGCCCGTCGAACCCGTGCAGGCGGAGGCAGAGCCAAAGCCCGCGCCCGCGCCAGTCTTACCCGCGCCCGCCAGCCCCCGCCTCATCATCGAAACACGCGACGGCATGAAGGTCGAACGTTTTATGAGCACCGTCCGCCGCGTCACCGTAGAGGGCGGCCAGGTCGTCGTCATCACCAAAGACGGCAAGGTTGAAAGACAACCCCTCGCCAACATCCTTCGCATGTCCATAGAGCCTTAAGCACAGTTGATTAATGATTGGAGAAGATAACTTGGCGATAAACGGTGAGGCGTTCGGTAATCCAGGGGGCGAGCCGAAGTGGACTTCTAGTTCTAAAGAGGGCATAGGGACGGCGTTGAATGATGGCTCGCCCGTCTGGTTCACTTTGGCTTACGGCATTCTCAACGAAATCTATTATCCGCGAGTGGACCAGGCCAACACGCGCGATGCTCAATATCTAGTGACCGATGGCCGCACCTTCTTTCACGAAGAGAAGCGAGACCTGGACCATCATCTGGAATATGCTGACGAGCGCGCGCTCGCTTTCCGCCAGACCAACAGCGACATGGGCGGTCGTTATCGTCTCGTCAAAGAGACAATCACGGACCCGCTCGCGCCCGTCGTGCTGGTCCACACTCGCTTCGATGCGCTCCAACCCGCCGCCGACCGTTATCAAATCTACGCGCTGCTCGCGCCGCACCTGGGCAATCAGGGCATGAACAACTCTGGCCGCGCCATGACGATTGACGGGCGCGCGTGCCTCGTCGCTGAACGCGAGGGAACCGCGCTCGCCATCGTCGCCTCTATCCCTTTCCTCAAACGCTCCTGCGGCTTCGTCGGAAGGAGCGACGGTTGGACCGACCTTCATCAAAACTTTCAGATGGATTGGGAGTACGACTCCGCGACGAACGGCAACATCGCATTGATGGGCCAACTGGACCACTCCGCGAATAAAGAGTGGACGCTCGCCATCGGCTTCGGTTCGACCGCGACGGAAGCGGCGCGCGCCGCCTTCAATTCTTTAGAACGAGGATGGACAGCCGCGCGCGAGATGTATGTCACAGAGTGG
Source organism: Blastocatellia bacterium (assembly GCA_034665545.1). Taxonomy (GTDB): domain Bacteria; phylum Acidobacteriota; class Blastocatellia; order Pyrinomonadales; family Pyrinomonadaceae; genus DASYML01. The sequence goes on along the minus strand of JAXDFO010000374.1, from coordinate 1,184 downwards.
CGCGCTTACTGCGATTCTCTAGTGGACCTCAGCCGGTTGAGCGGCGACGGTGGCCGGACCTATTACACGAGCGCGATGGTCCTGCGCGCTCATGAAGACCGCCAGCACAAGGGCGCGCTCTGCGCTTCGCTCTCGATTCCGTGGGGCGAGATTCACGGCGACCAGGACATAGGCGGTTATCATCTGGTCTGGCCGCGCGACCTCTGCCAGTCCGCAGGCGCGGCCCTCGCCATCGGCGATAATGAACTGCCCTTGCGCGTGCTTCGTTATCTGGTCTCGATTCAATTGCCGGACGGGGGCATGCCGCAAAACTGCTGGGTTGACGGTCGTCCATACTGGACCGGAATACAACTCGACGAAGTCGCCTTTCCCATCATGCTGGCATGGCGTCTGCACTCGCTCGATTTGCTGTCGGGCTTCGACCCTTACCCGATGGTGCGCGCCGCCGCAGCCTATCTCATCAAGCGCGGCCCCGCCTCCCCGCAGGAACGCTGGGAAGAGGAGGCCGGTCTCTCGCCTTCGACCCTCGCCGCGCAAATCGCCGCGCTCGTCTGCGCTCATGAACTGGCAGAGGCGAACGGCGACCAGGAGGCCGCGCGCCTCTGCCAGCGCACGGCGGATTACTGGGCCACTAATATCGAACGCTGGACCTTTACCAATAGCGGCACGCTCGCGGGCCACTCCGAATACTACGTTCGCCTGGACCCGATTGACCCCGACACCTTAGAGTGCGACGACGACCCCAACAGCGGTCTCATACAGCTTAACAACGTCCCGGCGGGCGAGACGGATTTTCCCGTCTACGACATCATAGACGGCGGCTTCCTGGAACTGGTCCGCTACGGACTGCGCGACGCTACGGACGAGCATGTGTTGAAGACGCTCACAGTCTACGATGCGATTCTCAAAGCGGAGACGCCTTGCGGTCCTTGCTGGCATCGTTATAACCACGACGGCTACGGGCAGAAGGCCGACGGCGAGGCGTTCGACGGAACTGGCGTCGGTCGCGCGTGGCCTTTGCTGGCGGGAGAGCGCGCGCACAGGGAACTGGCGGCGGGCCATGACGTGCGCGAGTACATCAAGGCTATGGAGTGTTTCGCGGGCGTGGGCGCGATGATTCCTGAGCAGGTCTGGGACACGCTGGACATCCCGGAAAAGCTGATGTACTTCGGACGCCCGACAGG
>JAXDFO010000373.1:0-6117 GCA_034665545.1 Blastocatellia bacterium | reverse complement strand
CACGAATGCTCTCAAGAGTGTACAAAAGATGGTTTCACCAGGTCGCAATTTTTCACACTGGAGAGGTATCTGGTATGCTTCGCGCAGGCATCGTCGGGCTGCCCAACGTCGGCAAGTCAACGCTATTCAACGCGCTCACGGCGCAATCGGCGGCCCTCGCCGCCAACTATCCCTTCGCCACCATTGAGCCCAACATCGGCGTCGTGCCCGTCCCGGACGAACGACTCGAACCGCTCGCGCGTCTCGTCAAAACGAAGACCATCGTGCCCGCGACCGTTGAGTTCGTGGACATCGCCGGACTCGTGCGCGGCGCGTCCAAAGGCGAGGGTCTGGGCAACCAGTTTCTCGCCAACATACGCGAGACAGACACGGTGGTCCAGGTCGTGCGCTGCTTCGAGAGCGAAGAGATTGTCCACGTCGAAGGCTCCGTAGACCCACGGCGCGACATCGAAACTATCCAGATAGAACTCGCGTTGGCTGACCTCTCAAGCGTCGAACGCCGCCGCGAGCGCGCGCAGAAGACTGCCAAAGGCGGCGACAAGACCGCGCGCGCAGAGATAGAACTGCTCGACAAGATTCAGCCCGCGCTCGAAGAGGGCAAGGCCGCGCGCACCGTTTTCTTGACTGATGACGAACGCGCCCTCGCACGCTCCTTTTTCCTGCTCACGATGAAGCCGACCATCTACGCCGCGAACGTTGATGAAGCCACGCTCGCAGATGCGGAAGAGAACGCGCACGTCCGCGCGGTGCGCGAGATAGCCGCGAGCGAGTCTGCCGAGTGCATCATCATCTGCGCGCAGCTTGAAGCGGAACTGGTCGAACTGCCGCCCGACGAGCGGCAGGATTATCTGGAAGCGCTCGGCGTCGTGGGCAGCGGCGTTGACCGCATGATTAAGAGCGCGTATCACCTGCTCGGATTGATGTCTTTCCTGACGGCTGGTGAAAAGGAGGTGCGCGCCTGGACCATCCCGCAGGGCACGCGCGCCCCGCAAGCCGCCGGAACTATTCACTCAGACATAGAGCGCGGCTTCATCCGCGCTGAGGTCGTCTCTTACGAGCAGTTGATGAGCGCGGGCTCCTACGCGGCGGCGCGCGAACAGGGCTTGCTGCGCCTGGAAGGAAAGGATTACGTCATGCAGGAGGGCGATGTGGTCCACTTTCGTTTCAACGTCTGAGATTCCTGGTCCGGCTAATTGCCAGGCATAGTTTCTGGTCCAGCTTTCCTTACACTCGTCTTGAGAGTTATGCAAAATTAGCATCCCGCATGCGTCCTAGCTTCACACTGGCGCACTCACGGACTTCATCAGCGTCAGCCTTAACTTCTTTAGACTGGAAAGGAAAAACCCTCATGTCGTTACTTTATGTCAGCGCATTTTCGGAAGACACCATCGCTGCCCCAGGCAATCGCCAGCCCAACTATATCGTCGTCTCCGTCACGGATTCGGTCGGCAACCCGGTCGCGGGTTTGGGCGCGGGCAATTTCAAAGTGGACCCGATGATAGTCGGACCGGGCGGCGCTCTGGTGAATATCACGAGCGTCACAGCCGGAAGACTGCCGGGCTTCTATTTCATCAACGTCGTGCCCATCAACACGGAAACCTGGAAGTCCGGCGTTTACATCTTCGCCGTCGCCGCGCAGCGCGGCTCGGACCTGGGCCAGGCGTTAGCGACCGTGATGATGGATTAGAGTTGAAGATGAAGAACAAGCTGGAACGAGATAGTTAAGAGAGCAGGCGGGTGAGTATCTAGGAAGGTGCGCGAGGCGCGCGAGAAACGACCTCCGTTGGCCCAACCCTCTGGGGCCAGCGGAGGTCGTCGCTCGTGGGTAAAATTTTTATCGCAGGGCGGCACGAACGCCGACGAGAATCAGATAACCGATGGCGGCGACGACGGCCAGCTTAATGAGCAGGACGGCGACGCCGAAAATAGTGCCGATGATACTGAGCGTTATCCCTGCGGCGGCAAAGACTAGCGGGATGCCGACGATGAGTACGAATAAGCCAAGCAGGATGATGCCGACTATCCTCAATGTATTCTTCGCTTCTTTCATGTTCCTCAAACCTCACAATGCTCTGAATTTTCCGTGCGCGCTCGTCTTTGATGATGCTCGACTTCGCGCTTGACTCTCTATACGAAGAAGGCGCGCGCGTCGTTCCATACAGATTTTCGTAAACTTTCCAGATTTTCCGCCCTCTGGCGTCAGCATCCCTCAACGCACGCGCTTGTGCTAATCTCAAGACGAAATTATTCTTTTAATGCACATGCGCTGGTCGTCAGTAAAGGTGTTTTGAGCTATGCCGCGTCGCACGACGAAAAGTCTATTCGCAGAGCCGGAGCAGTTGAACGCTCTCGCGCCAACGGCTGCCGTGCCATCCGCTCCGCTCGCGGAGAGAATGCGCCCGCGCAGCCTACAGGAGTTTGTGGGCCAGGGCCATCTCGTCGGTGAGGGCCGCATCCTGCGCCGCTTGATAGAAGGCGCGGGCGCGTTGCCCTCGCTCATCCTGTGGGGTGGACCAGGAACCGGCAAGACGACGCTCGGCAGGTTGCTGGCGGAGAGAAGCGGCGCGCGCTTCGTCGCGCTCTCGGCGGTCTTCTCCGGCGTTAAGGATTTGCGCGCCGCCATCAGCGAAGCGCGCGAAGAGAGACAAGCTGGCGCGCGTACAGTGCTTTTCATAGACGAGATTCATCGCTTCAACAAGGCGCAGCAGGACGCGCTGTTGCCCGCCGTCGAGAATGGGACCGTCACGCTCATCGGCGCGACGACGGAGAATCCTTCGTTTGAAGTGACGGGCGCGCTGCTCTCGCGCAGCCGCGTGCTGGTCCTCAACCCTCTGACCGAAGAGGACGTGACGGAGATATTGCGCAGGGCTTTGACGGATGAAGAGAGAGGGTTGGGAGAGCTACATGCGGAAATAGCGGATGAGATGCTCGCGCGTCTTGCTCATTCGGCGGCGGGCGATGCGCGCGTGGCGTTGGCCGCGCTCGAAGCGGCGGTCGAATCAACCGCGCCGGATGAAGCGGGCGTGCGCCATGTCACGCTCGAAACAATCGTGGAGGCTCTGGGCCGCGCTCATTACGCTTATGACAAGGGCGGGGAGGAGCATTACAATTTGGCCTCCGCGCTCATCAAGTCCCTGCGCAACTCGGATGTCAACGCCGCGCTCTACTGGCTCGCGCGTCTCATAGAAGGCGGCGCGGACCCCGTCTTCATCGCGCGTCGTCTCTGCATCCTCGCGTCGGAAGACGTTGGACTGGCGGACCCGCAAGCGATGGTCCAGGCCGCAGCCGCAGCCGACATCACCAGACTCATAGGCTTGCCAGAAGCTCTCTACCCGCTCTCGCAGGCCACCATCTACCTCGCCCGCGCACCTAAATCCAACGCCGTCAAGCGAGCCTATTTAGCCGCCGTCGGAGACGCGACAGAGACCGCGCGCGAGCCTGTCCCGCTTCACCTGCGTAACGCCATCACGCCCTTGATGAAGCAGGTCGGCTACGGCAGCGGCTATCGTTATGTTCACAGCGACCGCCGCGCCAGAGAAGAGATGGCGTGCCTGCCCGAATCATTGCGCGGCAAAGTTTATTATGATGAAGAGCCGACGGCGAATGATGATGAGCAGTCAGGCCATGATTGCTAGACGGGTGAACGCCTTGAGGGCTTTGGAGGAGAAGAGAGTTGACGACTGGTAAATCGGATAAAGAGTTAGCTTTTCTGCAAGAGCTATACGTGGCGACGGACTGGGGCGAGAGGTTCGCGGAGCTTGTGGACCAGCATCTCAAGTTGCCCAAGAAGGGGCGCGCGATGTACGTCGCATCGGGCACGGGCGGTCATGCGCTGGCGTTGCAGGAGCGCGCCGGAAGCGATGTCTCGCTCATCTGCGTGGACGAGAGCGAGGAGCGGCTTGAGTTGGCGAGAGCCAAAGCCGTGGCGATGAATTCCGATGCCGAATTTCGGCGCGCGCAGTTGGAAGACCTGGGCTTTCAAGACGACCAATTCGATGTAGTCGTCGGCGATGCCTCGCTCGTCGCGCCCGAACGCCTCTCGTTGATGCTGGCGGAGATGGTCCGCGTGGCCGCGCCCGGCGGCACTGTGGCGTTGAGCCTCGTCACCTCTTCGAGCTTCGGCGAATTCTTCTCCGTCTACTGGGAAGCGTTGAGCAAGGCCGGGCTGGAAGAGCACGCTGCGGAAGTGGAATCGTTGATTAAAGAGTTGCCCACCATCTCAGAGATAGAAGGGTTGGCCGGGCGCGAAGGGCTTGATGGTGTTAATAGCTGGGTGAGTGTAGAAGAGTTCGATTACGCATCGGGCGAAGAGTTTTTGAACGCGCCCTTGATTGGCGATTTCCTGCTTACAAGCTGGCTCGAATCATTGCCCGACGCGGAAACTCAAACGCGCGTCATCCGGGAGATAGCGCAGATTATTGACGACGAACGCCACGACATGGATTTCTCCCTCACGGTCAAAGCCACGGTCCTCGTCGGACGCAAAGCAAGCTGATTTAGCTCTTTTCCGTTTCGGTGGCGCGGAGGCGTGCGGCGCGGCGTTTGGCCTCTTCAAATAGGGCTTCATCGTCAATCGCGCTGAGCCTGGCTGGCTCGACCGGCGTGCTCAACTGCTTGGCCGTAGCCTCGCGTCGCGCCTCCTCTTCGGCCTCATCCTGACCCTCGCGGAAAGCGCGCTTGCTCTGACCGAGCGCCTTCGCCAGTTGCGGCAGCTTGCTGCCACCGAAGAGCAAGAGGACGACGACGAGGATGACTATCCACTCCGCACCGGCTGGAATAAAACCCAATATTAAAGTCTCATACATGATTAAAATCCTCCGCTAAAAATCTTCAACGCAAAATTTCGGCTCTACCGTCAAACTCTCATCAAGCCCGTCACTCTCCGTGCGAGTTCGATTCATAAAAGAGGTACTTGCGCCATGTCTCGTCCGCGCGCCCGAGGTAACGCATAATCTGGCGATTGACGTGCAGCGAGAAACCGCGCGGGCGACGCAAGAGATGCATCCCGGCCTCTTCCGGCGTCCGGTTGCCCTTGCGATGATTGCAACGCTTGCAGCACGCCACCAGATTATCCCACGTCGAATCGCCCCCGCGCGAGCGCGGATGCACATGGTCGAGCGTCAGTTCGGCGGGCGTGAATGGCTTGCCGCAATACTGGCAGGTCGAATGGTCGCGCAGCAGTATGTTTTTACGCGAGAGCGAACGACGCTCGAAGGGAATGTGTATGTACTCCGTCAGGCGTATGACCGATGGCGCATGAATCGAGAGCTTCGCCGAATGGACCATGTGACCGTTATGTTCTTCGACGCGGGCCACGCCCTTGAATATCATCACTATCGCGCGCCGCTCGGTACACACGTTAATCGGTTCGAAAGAAGCGTTCAGGACTAAGACTCGTCCGTTCATATTGCTCTAAGATATTACGCGAGTGGGACCAAAGGTGTCAAAAAAGTTATTTCAGCCCGCCCCCCTTGGATGCGCTCTCAGGCGAGACTGTTGGCTCTTCAACTCCCCGCGCGAAAGCGGTCTGTAGCCTCTACCAGCGCGTTGACGATTCCAGGCTCCATCGCCGAATGGCCCGCGTCTGGAATCAACTTCAGTTCGGCTTCCGGCCATGCCCGGTGCAAATCCCACGCGCTCGTCATAGGACACACGACATCATATCTGCCCTGCACGATGACCGCCGGGATGTGACGAATCTTGCCCACGTTCTCAATCAGATAATTGTCCGTCTCGAAGAAAGCATTGTTCATGAAGTAGTGGCACTCTATGCGCGCGAAGGCGAGCGCGAACGTAGGGTCTCCGAAGTGGCTGATGAAGTCCGGGTCCGGGAAGAGTTTGGAAGTGCTGCCTTCCCAGATGGACCAGGCGCGCGCCGCCTCGACACGCACCGATTCATCCTCGCTCGTCAAACGGCGATGGTATGCGCCGAGCATATCGCCTCGCTCCTCCACGGGAATGGGCCGCAAAAATTCCTCCCACACGTCCTCGTAAATCGCGCTCGCGCCCTCTTGATAAAACCACCGAATCTCTTGCGGGCGGCACAGGAAAATCCCTCGCAGGACCAGCGAGAGCACGCGTTGCGGGTGTGTCTGCGCGTACGCCAGCGCGAGCGTG
>JAXDFO010000372.1:0-9555 GCA_034665545.1 Blastocatellia bacterium | reverse complement strand
GCCGTTGGTCCGCGTGATAACGTCCGCGCTCGCGAATAATAATGTTCTTTCTATTTTGAAGTGTCCGGGTGCCTCGCACATTTGCGGGGAGAATAGGGAAGCGGGTGAGAATCCCGCGCGGTCGCGCCACTGTGAAGAGAGAGTGTGTTAATCGCTCAAACTCTAAGCCAGGAGACCTGCCCGAATGATGCTTTGGCAGCCTGTTGAACGCCTCGCGTAAGGGCGTTCAGGCCGCAACGCGGGTCCGTCAAAATCTCCTGCCTGTAAAGCCAGAGATAACACGTCCCGTCGCCAGCCTGTCGCCTCACGCGAAAGGCCCTTGAATGGTGACGGGAGTTTCTTTGTCTCAACATAACATTTTCCATCAATACGCGAGAAGCTTACGCGCGCTCGGCCTCCTGCTGATGCTCGCCTGCGCGTTCGTGTTTCTGGAGGGTTGCGCGTCTCAAGATAAAGGCACGACGACCGTTGAGAAGAGTGACGCAACGGCGTTGACGCGCGAGGTGACGGATGAGGCGGGGAGGCGCGTGCGCGTGCCCGTGCATCTCGAACGCGTCGTCACGCTGGCCCCGAACCTGACGGAGATTGTCTACGCGGTCGGCGCTGGTCCAATATTGGTCGGCAACACGACCTATTGCGACTACCCGCCGGAGGCCAAAGCAATTCCCAAAGTCGGCGATACGCTGCACCCGAACATAGAACAGATTATCGCCCTCAAGCCGCAACTCATACTCGTTTCCACGGCCTCGCAACTCGAAGCCTTTACCAATCAACTGGACGAACGCGGCATCGCCTTCTACGTCACGGACCCGCACGACCTCGAAGGAGTCTTCCGTTCCATCAGCGCGCTCGGCTCTTTGTTGGGCCAACAATCGCGCGCCGAAAAGCTGGTCGAAGATTTGCGAGCGCGAGCATCCGGCGTCGAGGCGGCGGTGAAGACTGCGAAGCCCGTGCGCGTCTTCTATCAAGTCTCGCGCGAGCCGCTCTACACGGCTGGTCGTGATTCTTTCATCACAGACCTCATCGCGCGCGCGGGCGGCGTTTCCGTGACCGCGAACGTCGAGGGCGCATGGCCGCGTTACAGCGAAGAGTCCGCGCTCGCCGCACGACCCGAAGCCATCATCATGGCGACAGGGACAGGGATGGACGAGGGTAACAAAGAGGTCGCGGACGCTTTGAAAAAATCTCCTGCGGCGTTGGGGAAGCGTGTCTATGGCATCAACGGCGATTACCTCTCGCGTCCTGGTCCAAGATTGGTAGATGGCCTGGAAGAGTTGGCCCACGCGCTGCACCCGGAAGCTTTCAAGTAGCGTTGAGTGATGAGAGATGAGCACTGCGGAAGCTAAAGCGGTTAAGGACCAATCGCATCCCGCGCGGGCGATGCACACGACGTTTCGCCGGACGCTCAAGGTCTGCTTGCTGCTCTCTTTCTCTTTAATTTGCGCGGTGCTTCTCACCTCAGTTGTGGGCAGCGAGCGTTTGCCCGTCTCTTCATCTCTATGCGCGATTTTCACCGGCGGCGGTTCGTCCTGCGGGCTGACGCCGGAGGCGCGCGCGATTCTCTTTGAGATTCGCTTGCCGCGCATCTTGCTGGCGGGGGCGGTGGGGGCTTCGCTGGCGGCGGCGGGCGCGGGCTACCAGGCGTTGTTGAGAAATCCGCTGGCGGAGCCTTACCTGCTCGGCATCTCAAACGGCGCGGCGGTAGGGACGATGGTCGCGCTCGTCTTCTTCGGCGCGCACGAATGGAGCCGTCCACTGATGGCGTTCGGCGGCGCGTTGTGCGCGACCTTTCTGGTCTACAAGATGGCGCGCGGTCGCGCGGGCACGACGCCCGAACGTCTGATTCTGGCGGGCGTCATCGTGACGACGTTTCTCTCATCGGCCATCGTCTTCATCACGACGCTGATGGATGCGACGCGCATACGCTCTTTCACTTTCTGGCTGCTCGGAGATTTATCAGGCTCTACGAAGAGCCTGCTGGCGGTCGCGCTGGTCGCCTCCGTGGGCGGGACTATCGTGTTGTCGTTTCACGCGCGCTCTTTGAACTTACTGATGTTGGGCGAGCGAGACGCGTTCGATCTAGGCGTTGAAGTGGAGCGCGTGCGCCTGACCATCTTTCTGACGGCGAGCGCGCTGGTCGGAGCCTCCGTCGCTTCGAGCGGTTCCGTCGGATACGTCGGCTTGGTCGTGCCGCATCTCGTGAGGCTCTCTGCGGGCAGCGATAACCGGACGGCGATTCCTGCGTCTGCCCTCGCGGGCGCGTTGTTCGTCATCGTCGCGGACACCATCGCGCGCACCATCATCGCGCCGCGCGAACTGCCCGTCGGGGCCATCACCGCGCTCATCGGCGCGCCGCTCTTTATCTACCTGTTGAGAAGAGGTTGAAACGCCAGTGCTTGAAGCGAGAGAGATAAGCGTGAAGTACGGAACGCGTGAGGCCGTGACGGGCGTTTCCTTGCGCATCTTGCCTGGAGAGATAACGGCGGTCGTTGGCCCAAACGGCGCGGGCAAGTCAACTTTCATGCGCGCCCTCAATGGAGCGTTGACGCCGGTCACGGGCGAGGTCTTGCTGGACCTGAAACCGCTCTGCTCTTATGCGCGTCGCGTCGTCGGCAGGCGCATCGCCGTCGTCGCGCAGGAAGCCGAACTGCGGTTCCCGGTAACGGCGATGGAGTTCGTGTTAGGCGGTCGTTATGCCTGGTCCAGCACGGGGATGTGGGGTTGGGAAACAGAGCAGGACGTAGAAGCGGCGCGCGTCGCGTTGCGCGAGACGGAGTTGGAAGAGTACGGCGCGCGACTGATGAACGAGTTGTCGGGCGGCGAGCGGCAGCGAGCGGTCCTTGCGCGAGCCTTAGCGACGGAGGCCGCCATCCTCCTGCTGGATGAGCCGACGGCGAACCTCGACCTGGCCCATCAAGCCGCCGTGCTTGGGCTTGTGCGTGCGCGTTGCGACCGTCAACGCGCTGCGTCCGTCGTCGTCACGCACGACCTGAATCTGGCGGCGCAGTTCGCGGACCACATCCTCCTGCTCAAAGGTGGACGCGCGCTGGCGTATGGCCCACCGCGCGATGTGCTCACGCCCGAACTGCTGGGAGAGGTTTTCGAGATACGAGTTTTAGTGGACACGCATCCACTGACGGGCGCGCCGCGCATCACGCCTGTTCATAAAAGCAAGGATGAAGTCGGAAGTCGGAAGGATGAAGGATGAAGGATAAGATGAGAACGAAAGAAATCGTGGCGAGAGGATTATTGGTCCAGGGCTTCGTCTTGATGGCGATGCTGTTGAACGTAGCCTTATTCGCGCGGAGCGTTGAGGCGCAGCAGCGAGTCGGGGCGAGCATTACCGGGCGCGTGACGGATGAGAACGAGTCTAACGTGGCGGGCGCGGAAGTGCGCTTGAGAGCGCGAAGCGTTATCGCGCTTTTCGAGCGCACGAGAGAGGATGGCGTTTACGCTTTCAATGAACTCGGCGCGGGCGAATATGTGTTGGAGGTGATGGCCGACGGTTTCGCCACACGAACATCGAATCGCTTGCACGTCGCGCAGGGGCAGACGGTCACGTTGGACCTTAAACTCTCCGTCGCGGCGGTCAACGAGTTGGTCCTCGTCGTGGCGAGCGGCACGCCGCAGCGCATAGACGAAGTCTCGAAGGCGACCACAATTTTACAGGACCAGGAAATAGAGTCCAGACGCGAGTTGACGCTGGCCGAGGCTCTGCGCGGGACGCCCGGCTTGCGCGTGCAGCAACAGGGCTCGCCCGGCGCGTTGACGACCCTGCGCCTGCGCGGGCAGCGCGCGCAGGACACGGCCCTGCTTCTCGATGGCCTGCGCGTGCGCGACGCCTCGGACATCAACGGCTCCGCAGTGCCGCTCATCGCGGACCTCGTGCCGAACGACCTGGACCGCGTCGAAATCCTGCGCGGCTCAGGCTCTTCCATCTACGGCACGAACGCCATCGGCGGCGTCATCAACTTAGTGCCGCAGGCGGGCACGGGCGACGCGCGTTTCGAGGCTGGCTTTGAGGGCGGCACTCTCGCTCTCTTTCGTGAGCATGTGAAGGGTGCGGGCGGCGTGGGCGGGCGGGCCGGTTATAGTTTCGCTTTGACGAGGACGGACGTGCGGCGCGGCGTTGATGGACAGGACCAGTATGGTAATTCGGCGGGCGCGGGCCGCTTTCAATTCAACGTTAATAGGTCCATTAATATCGGCGCGAACTTTTACGGCACGATTGCCAACGCGCGTCTCAACGATAGCCCGTTCGCGCTGCCCGCAGCCTTCGAGAGCGCGGAAGCCAACCCGCGCGCCGTGGCGGGCCTGACCTTTCAACCTGACTTCAACAACCCGGACCAGGGACGCCGCCATCGCCTGCTGGTCGGGGCCGTCCGCATGACTCAGAGCGTCAACGCGGCCCTCTCTTACACGCTCGCTTACCAGCACGTTTCCTCCCGGCGCAGGAATTATAATGGACCGGCCATTGACCCGCGCTTCGCCTCCTTCTACCCGTTCGGAGACTTTGAGTTCATCAACGTCAACAACGGGACGACGGACACTTTCGACGCGCGGGCCAACGTGCGTGTAGGCCGCGCTAATCTAGTCACTGCGGGCTTCGAGTTCGAGCGCGAATCATTCTTCCAACAATCCATCCCTTCCTTCGGCGCATTCAATAATACGACCGACAGGCAACGTACCTTCGCCGTCTTCGGGCAGGACCAGATATTTCTCTTCGGTGATAAGTTGCAGGTTTCGCTCGGCGCGCGGGCGCAAGCTTATCGTTTGAGCGCGGCTGACCGACCGGGCTTTCTGGGCGGCGTGACGGCGGAAAACTCTCTGACGGGCGACGGCTCCGTGGCCTACTTCATACGTTCGACCGGGACCAAGTTGCGCGCGCACGCGGGCAACGGATTTCGCGCGCCCTCTCTCTTCGAGCGATTCGGGGCGGGGACTTTCGCGCAGGCTGGCTTCGTCAGGTTCGGAGACCCCACTTTGCGCGCGGAGCAATCCATAGGCGTTGACGGCGGCTTGGACCAACGCGCGGCGCGCGACCGTTTGATGTTCGGCGCGACATACTTCTACACGCATCTACAGCGCGTCGTGGCCTTCGAGGGATTTAGCAGCGACCCTCTGGGCGCGGGCCGCTTTAGCGGTTACGTCAATCGTCGCGGCGGGCTCTCGCGCGGCGTCGAGAGTTATCTTGAAACGAAACCGTTTCGCGGCGGAGAGGTGCGCGCCTCTTACACTTTCACCAACACGTCGCAGTTCATTGCCGCGCAAGGGTTGCAACGCGAGTATGTCATTCCCAGGCATCTCTTCGGCCTCATGTTCAATCAACGCTACAAAGCTTTCCTCTTAAGCTTTGACCTCAATCGAACAGGAGCATACATCGCGCCCGTCTTTGAAAATAATTTTCCGTTCAGGTCTGCCAACCTCAAGTTTAAAGGTTATACGAAGGCCGACGCCTTTCTGAATTACGAGCGAGCCTTGACGGAGCGTCTGACCGTTATCCTCTTCGGCGGGGCGGAGAACATTTTCGGAGAGACATATTTTGAGAACGGCTTTCGCGCCCCCGGCGCGACCGGGAGAGGCGGCATCAACTTCCGCTTTTAAAGACGAAGGATGAAAGAGAAATACTATTCAAAGTTGAATAGCATTCCTTTCATCCTTCATCCCAACCACTTCCTGCTTGCTCTTAATCTCTATCCGTCGTGACATAGTTTTTGGTCAAGAGTCCGCCAGCGAGGAAAACTACGCCTAGAAGCAGGTGTATGCAGTGGTCCATCGTCCCCAGTTCAAGAACGCCGGGGAGAAGTTTGAAGAGGTGCGAGTCCGGCGACATGCCAGGCATTCCCGGAGAGACCGCACTCGCGCCTCCGACGAGAAACCCGACGATGCCGAGCAGTAGATAGACCGCGCCGAAGGCGAGGCTGAATGTGCGCGCCCCGGCGAGAGTGCCTGCCAGCCCGAAATAGAGGGCCAGCGCGCCGGAAAGAATGTGCACAAGGTTATGCGCCAGGCTCAGGTGCGTGCCCATCAGGCCGGGGGCCACGAAGCCTACGATTCCGACAAGCAACAGGACCGCACCGAGAAGGGTACAGATAGTTTTCGCCATAATCGTTCTTTCTCCTTATGTGAGAAAATGGTTGAAGACCATTGATGAATGCATCGTCCTCATCGGGCGATGCCTCCTTTGCCAATTGCGACGGGTAATCTGAACGGGCGGATTGTATACCAAGTGGCCCTTCTATGTGCAAAAGATTTCTCACGCGAGAATTTCAAACTCGCCTTTGTTGAGCGCGCATTTCCGCGAGTGCTATACTCAAACTCGAAGCACAGCAAACTCGGAATCGTAAATCTGCGGAGGAGACGGCGATGTTTCACAGCCTGACGAAATCTTTTCGCCCAAACGAGAAGGGGAATTTCTGGACCAGCAGCGCGCTGCGCATCGCGGCCACGCTCGCGCTCGCGCTTCTCCTGCCGCTCGCCGTCAACGCTTACACCATCGTCATGCGCGATGGCCGCCGCATCGAAATCCCGGAGCAATTCTTCGTCACGCCTTCAACGCTCACCTACGAAGTCGCGGAAGGCATCAACATCACACTTCAAATAGCCACCATTGACGTAGAGGCCACGGAGCGCGCCAACGAAGAACCGCGCGGGAGCCTGCTTGCTCGCATCAACGAGCAACCGGCGAGCGCGCCATCCGAACCGGCTGCGAACGTTCCGCAACGCGCCGCTCGCACCATCACCAATCGAGACCTTGAGGGGGCGCGTCGCGCGCGTGTGGCGAGCGAGGCCGCATACGAACGACGACGGCGCGAACTGGGCCTGCCTTCCTTAGCTGAGACGCGCAGGCGCACGTTGATGGAGGCGGCGCGCGCGCGTGCGGAGTTGAGAGAGAGCATGAGCGAGGACGCGCAGGCGGAAGAATACTGGCGCGCGCAGGCTGCTGAATTGAGAGGCCAACTCGCCGCGCTCAATGCGCAGGTGGATTACGTGCGCGGCCTGCTGGCGGGGTTGCCGGAGCGGCCCGCCGTCGGCTCTTACGCGGTCCTGACAGGTATCGGCCCTCTCGTGCAAGGGGGCATCGCTCGAACTGGTTTCAACGGCAATCCCGCGTTCACGGGTCGCGCGCCGCATCCGGGCAATCAGGGTGTTTTCGTCGCGGCGAATACTGGTCCACAATTGACGGCGCGCGTCGGCTTCGGCGGCGGCGCGACGCGCGGGCAGGTCTCACTGAACACTTTTCCGGGAAGGCGCGGCTTCGGTCAGCCGTCTGTTTTTCCGCGCGGTCTCTACGCTACGCCCGCGCCGTTTTTAAGTGCGACCTACGCGGATAATTCTTTCTACGATGACGACCGCGCGTCGCTGGTCCAGCAATTGCGCGAACTCGAATTAGAGCGCGCGGGATTACAGGCTCGCTGGCGCGTGCTCGAAGATGAAGCCAGGCGCGCGGGCGCACTGCCCGGCTGGCTCAGGCCATAAAAACTTGAAACTGAAAACTAACAACTGAAAACTTGAGCGCTTATGAAAAATGGTTGGGAGACTGTCATCGGCTTGGAGATTCACGCGCAGTTGAGCACGGAGTCTAAAATATTTTGTCGTTGCTCGACGCGTTTCGGGGATGAGCCGAATGCGAATACGTGCCCGGTCTGTCTGGGTTTGCCGGGCGCGCTGCCCGTGTTGAATCGTCGCGTGATAGAGCTTGGGGCGCGGGCCGCGCTGTCGCTCGGACTCAAGATTAACGAGAGGTCCATCTTCGCGCGCAAGAACTATTTTTATCCTGACTTGCCGAAGGGCTATCAAATCTCGCAGTACGACCGGCCCTTTTCGGAGCACGGCGAGTTGGAGATTATGACGGCGGAGCGCGACGAAGCGGGCCACCCGCGCGCCTGGCGGCCCATGAATATTCGTATCACTCGTCTGCATCTTGAGGAGGACGCGGGCAAGAACGTGCATGAAGGTTTGCCCGAAGTTGAACGCTATTCTTACGTGGACCTCAACCGCGCCGGAACGCCGCTCGCTGAGATTGTGACGGAGCCGGACTTTCGTTCTTCATGGGAGGCTTACGATTACGTCAATCATGTGAGGCTCGCTCTACAGTGGGTCGGGGCGTCGGACGCCGACATGGAGAAGGGCAACCTTCGCTGCGAGGCCAACGTCTCCGTCCGTCGCATCGGCGATAAAACGTTCGGAACGAAAGTCGAACTCAAGAATCTCAACTCCGTGCGGTTCATGCAGCGCGCGATTGAGTTCGAGATTGAGAGACAGATTGAGTTGATAGAATCAGGCGGGCGAGTGGTCCAGGAAACCCGTCTGTGGGATGAGCGCGCGGCGGAGACCAGGCCCATGCGCTCGAAGGAGGAGGCCCACGACTATCGTTATTTTCCTGAACCCGATTTGCCGCCGCTCATGGTCGCGCCGGAGTTGATAGAAGAGGTCCGCGCCCGGCTGCCTGAATTGCCCGAAGCGCGGCGCAGGCGTTTCGCGGAAGAGTACGGGTTATCATTCAACGATGCGACGCAACTGACTTCGGATAAGTCGCTGGCGGATTACTACGAGCGCGCGGCGAAGGCTGCGGGCGACCCGCGCACGGCGGCCAACTGGGTGAGGTCCGAATTGCTGCGCGAACTTGAGACGGCGGGTGTCTCGCCAGCAGAGTCTCCCGTCTCGCCGGAAGAACTAGGCGCGTTGCTCAGGGTGATTGATGAAGGGAAGATTAGCGGCAAGCAGGGCAAGGACGTGCTCGTTGAGATGTTCGGGACGGGCCAGACTGCCGCCGCTATCATAGAAGCGCGCGGGCTGGTCCAGGTCAGCGACACGGGCGAGATTGACGGCATCATTGATGAGATTATCGTGGGCAACCCGCAACAGTTGGCCCAGTATCGCGCGGGCAAGGAAGCTCTCTTCGGCTTCTTCGTCGGCCAGGCGATGAAGGCTTCAAAGGGCAAGGCCAATCCCAAAATCGTCAACGAACGATTGCGGGCCAAACTCAGTGAGTAGTAATCAAAAGGGGTGACAGATGAATTTGAATGGCAAGGCGGCGATTGTGACCGGGGGAACGAAGGGCATCGGGCGGGCGATAGCGGAGGCGTTGGCGCGAGAGGGCGCGGACGTTTGTATTAGCGCGCGTCATGAGGATGAGGTGGAGAGTGCGGTTGGAGAGATAGGCGAAGTAGGCGAAGGGCGCGTGGCGGGCGCGGTGTGCGACGTGCGCGATTATGATGAGGTGCGGGCGTTGGTCCAGTATGCGGCGGATGAATTTGGCGGGGTGGATATTCTGATTAACAACGCGGGAGTGGGTCTGTTCGGCAAAGTCGAAGAGTTGAAGCCGGAGGATTTTCGCGCGGTGTTGGAGACGAATTTGTTCGGCGTCTTCTATTGCTGTCATGAAGCGATTCCGTTGATGAAGAAACGCGGCGGCGGTTACATCATCAATATCTCTTCGCTGGCGGGCACGAACGCGCACCCGCAGATGGCCGCTTACAACGCCTCCAAATTCGGTCTCAACGGTTTCAGCGAGGCTTTGATGCAGGAGGTGCGGCACGACGGTATCAAGGT
>JAXDFO010000371.1:0-2773 GCA_034665545.1 Blastocatellia bacterium | reverse complement strand
CTAGTCTTTGCGACTCGCTTTTAATCATCTTTCCCCACGGGTCTCCATCAAGGGAGGCGGCCTGTTCGTTCTTTCATCACGCATTCCCAGTTTAAATGCCAGCGCTTTTTAGGTATGATTCCGCTCTGTGGGAGCGCCGTTTATTTCGCGCGCTCTTTTTTTGGGAGACCCTTGTATCTTGTCTTTTGCTGAAATGAGTCACGGCCTTAAGCTTGTCGCCATCGGTGGCGGGACAGGTCTCTCGACGCTGCTCGGCGGCCTCAAGCGTCTGGTCGGCGCAGGAGACGAGCGCGACCGTATCTGGCTGGAAACTCTCTCGGCCATCGTCACCGTCTCGGATGATGGTGGCAGTAGCGGTCGCCTGCGCGAAGAGTTGCAGATGCTTCCGCCCGGCGACATACGCAACTGCATGGTCGCGCTCTCCGAAGACTCCACACTGCTCTCAAGATTATTTCGTTATCGTTTTCGCGGCTCAGGCGAACTCGGCGGGCACAGTTTCGGCAATCTCTTTCTGGCCGCGCTGACGGAAGTGACGGGAGACTTCGTCGAAGCCGTGAGGCTCTCTTCTGAAGTCCTGGCAAGCAAGGGTCGCATCTATCCCGCGACGATTAACGACGTGCGACTGGTCGCTGAACTGGAAGACGGCGCGCAGGTTTACGGCGAGACGGAGATTACGGCCTCCACTGTTCCTATACGCCGCCTGCGCCTGGAACCTGAACAATGTCTGCCACTGCCCGAAGCTCTCGCCGCCATTCGCCTCGCAGACATCATCACGATTGGCCCAGGCTCTCTCTACACGAGCATCCTTCCTAATTTACTGGTCCAGCGCGTCGCGGAGTCTATCGGCAGCGCGAGCGCGACCAAGATTTTCATCTGCAATCTGATGACGCAGCCCGGCGAGACCGACGGCTATACCGCGCGCCAGCATATAGAGGTGGTCAAACGTTATGCGCCGGAGATAGCCTTCGATTACGTGGTCGCTAATAATCGTCCTATCAGTGCCGAGCAAGCCGCGCGCTACAGCGCGGAGGGCGCGCATCAAATCGGGATGGACGATCACATGCTCGAAAAGACTTACGGGCAAGAGGCTTTGGTCGTGCGCGCGGACCTGTTGGACGAAGGTGAGAAGGTCCGGCACAGCCCGGAAAAGCTGGCGCGTGTTATAGTGGATTGTTGTGAGCAGGCGCGGGCGCGCCTCTCGAAGGTTCCGCAGTTTTGAATCTATGGAAAAGCCGTCGCAATTCAGCATACAGGAAACGCCAGCGCCGCTTGACGTGGTAATCCTCGCCGCAGGCTTGGGAACACGCATGCGCTCGCAAACGGCGAAGGTGTTGCACAAGCTTGGCGGGCGTCCGCTCATCGCGCACGTCTGCCGCGCCGCCGCCGCGCTCAGCCCGCGTTCCATCTATGTCATCGTGGGCCATCAGGCCGAAGCGGTCGAGCAAGCCGTCCGCGAAGAGATGGGAGAGGGCGGGGCAATCTGTCTCAAGCAGAAGGAGCAACGCGGGACGGGCGATGCTGTCAAGGCCGCGCGTGACCATCTGGCCGGAGCCAATTCGACCCTGCTCATTCTTTCCGGCGACGTGCCCCTTGCGCGGCCAGAAACTCTTGGCGCGCTGGTCCACCAGCACCGCACGCATCGCGCACATGGCGCGTCATGCACGCTGCTCTCTGTTAAGTTGGAAGACCCGACGGGCTATGGCCGCATCGTGCGTGATGAGGAAGGGCGTTTTGAAAGAATCGTCGAGCAGAAGGACGCGACGCCCGCCGAGAGACAGATTAAAGAGTCCAACATGGGCATCTACTGTTTCGAGACGCGTTCTCTCTTTCCCGCGCTCGAACGCCTGCGGCCAGCCAACGCGCAGGGCGAGTATTACCTGACGGACGTGCCCGGCATCCTGCGCGCGGACGGCGAGGACATCAGCATCTATCTGCACGTTGACGCGCGCGAGGTCTCCGGCATCAACACGCGAGTGGAGCTTGCGGAGTTTGAAAATTTGCTGCGCAGGCGCACTCTCCGGCGGCTCATGCTTGACAGCGGCGTGACCTTCATAGACCCCGCGCATACTTACGTCAGCCCCGAAACGCAGATGGGACGCGATTGCGTCGTTCACCCGGACGTAACCATCGAAGGCGCTAGCTACATCGGCGACGGTTGCGAGATACGCTCTGGCACGCGCATCACCAACTCGCGCATAGGACACGGCGTCACCATCAAAGACCACTGCGTCATCGTGGACAGCGAAATTTCCGACAACTGCAATGTTGGCCCATTCGCGCACCTGCGCATGGAGAGCAAGCTGGAAGAGGCGGCGGCGGTCGGCAATTTCGTGGAGATGAAGAAGTCCAGATTGGGCCGCCTTTCAAAGTCCATGCATCTGACTTACCTGGGCGACGCGACCATTGGCGACAAGACGAACATCGGCGCGGGAACCATCACCTGCAACTATGACGGCAAGGACAAACATCCGACCGTGATAGAGGACGATGTCAAGATAGGCTCAGACACGATGCTTGTCGCTCCGGTGCGCGTCGGCCGAGGCTCCATCACAGCCGCAGGCTCCGTCATCCTGGAAGATGTCCCGCCGAACACGCTCGTCGCGGGAGTCCCCGCCGTAGTTAAGAAACAGCTTGGAGACAATTCGCGGGCGCAAACCGCACATGCTTCTCAAAAGGAAGCGGGACAAACTCAGGCAAGTGAGTCCGTCAAAGAGGAAGCTGAGACAGGACCACCCGTCTTGAATGAGGATGCGGAAGCGACGACTATCAAGTA
>JAXDFO010000370.1:0-5209 GCA_034665545.1 Blastocatellia bacterium | reverse complement strand
ATGAATTCCAGGTCCACTATTCGCCTGACCAACTCGCGCGTCTTGCGGTCATGCCCCCGGCCCGACTGAAAATAGGAGCGCACGCGATTGCGCAAATTCTTCGCCTTGCCCACATAGATAATCTTGCCCGCCGCATCCTTGTGCAGGTAAACGCCGGGCGAAATGGGTAAATTTCGCAGTTTCTCTTCTAAGCTCACTGCCGTAATAATGGTCCAGACTATTTATAATTGGTTGCCTCACATAATATAACTTAGACGGAATCGGAAGACCACAGAAGCGAATGAGAGGAAACAACCGAGTGCAGTTCCCCTTTAAGCCTGAGGGCGGAAGAGAGTTCGATGCGGTGGGCTTTGGCCTCAACGCGGTGGACCATCTGGTGTTGATGCCGGAGTATCCTGCGTTCGATACGAAGACGCGGCTCATAGAGCACATGCAGTCGGCGGGCGGGCAGACGGCCTCGGCGATGGTGGGCTTAAAGCGACTCGGCTTGCGGACCTCTTACGCGGGACGCTTCGGCTCGGACGCGGAAGGCAGTTTCGGATTGCGCACTCTGCTTGATGAGGGCGTGGATGTGGAGTTCGCGGAAACTATAGAGGGGGCGCGAACGCAGGTCGCGTTCATAGTGATTGACGCGCGCACGGGCGAGCGCACCATCATGTGGGACAGGGATGAGAGACTGGCTTACGGCGCGTCGGATGCGCCCGTAGAGTTGGCCCGGCGCGGGCGCGTGCTTCACCTTGACGCGCACGACCCGAAGGCTTGTGCGCGTATGGCGCGGGCAGCGCGCGAGGGCGGCACGATTGTCTCTGCGGACATAGACAATATCTACGAAGGGTTGCCGGAGCTACTGCCCTTGATAGACATCCTCATCTCGTCCAAAGAATTCCCGCGCCGCCTGACCGGGATAAGCGACTTGCGCGAGTCTCTCATGAACATCAAGGCGCGTTACGGTTGCGCACTGGTCGGGGCGACGCTCGGAGAGGGCGGCGCGATTCTCTATCATGAAGGCGCATTCATGGAGTCTGCGGCCTGTGCCGTTCCGGGCGGATGCCGCGACACGACGGGCGCGGGCGATGCCTTTCACACGGGCTTCATCTACGGGCTGCTGCGCGGCGAAGAGATAGAAGCCAGCCTGCGACTGGCGAACGCAACCGCCGCGTTGAAATGCAGAAGCCTGGGCGCGCGCACTGCCCTGCCGACCGAAGAGGAGTTGAGCGAGTTTGTGAAGCAGAGTCTTCAAGGCAATTGAGTGTAAGGTAAAAGGAGATTCACCACAGAGACACAGAGAACACTGAGCGGGCACAGAGAAGTTTGAATGCTTAACTCTCCGTGCGTCCTCAGTGTTCTCTGTGTCTCTGTGGTGAATGCCCTCTCGCGCTACACTCAACCCGCTCTGAAACTTATTTAGCGATGAGCAGCAACGTGGCGCGGCCCTTGAGCCCGTAATTGGTCCACTCGCCGCCGAGGAAGGCTTCGGAGCCCGGATTGACGACGGTGTTGGGGCCTTCGTTCCAGTTGGAGGTGTCCATCACGCGATACCAGTTCTTGCCGTTGCCGGGCCAGGGCAGTGTGAAATTAACATCGCCGGACCAGCCGTTATAAGCCACGTAAATCGCGCTCGCGGAATCTCCGAATTCCGTGCCGTCTATGCGATAGGCGATAGCATGATTGTTGGGGTCGTTGAAGTACGCGCTGTCGGCCACGATGCCGTCCGTCTTGAACCAGCGCATCTGCTCCATGACGTTGCTGTTGGTGTCGCTGGCCGAGTAGAAGTTGATGGGACGCAACGCCGTGTGCGCCTTACGAAAAGCGATGAGCCGTTTGGCAAAAGTGTTGAAGGTCGTCTGGTCTGCATCCCAACTGTAGTTGAGCCAGTTGGCGATTGAATCAAGATTGTATGGGTTGTTGTTGCCGTTCAGCGTGCGCAGGTATTCGTCGCCGCCCGCGATCATGGGCGTCCCGCCGCTGAGCATGACGAAGGCGAAGCCGTTGCGCGCGGCCTTGCGCTGGTCCTGCGCGATGCCGCCCTGGTCCCAACTGTTATTGTCATCCGTGCCGCCGTCCGATGCGCCGTAGGGCCACGCCTGACTGTTGTTCTTCTGGTTGTAAGTGTAGACATCTTTCAGCGTGAAGCCGTCGTGTACGTCCATGAAGTTGACGGCGTTCCAGGGCTTGCGGCCATCATCTTGAAAGAGATCGGAGGAACCCGCGAAGCGAGCCGCCAGTTCTCCGGTCGTGACGTTGACATAGCCAAGCTTGTTCTGGCTGGCGCGGAAAGCATCACGAAACTTGCCGTTCCACTCGGACCAGCCCGCAGGAAAATTTCCCAACTGGTACGTGCCATCGCCCACGCCCCAGGGTTCCGCGATAAAGTCAGAGCCTGTGCCGCCAGCATCCGGGCGCGGCGTCATCTCGCGCGTGATGCGATTGAGCGCGTTGTTCTGGTCCGCGCGGTCGAAGTTGAAGCAGCCGTGTTCGCAGGTGTTGCCGAGCACAGGCGCGAGGTCGAAACGAAAGCCGTCAACGCCGAAGGAGTCTCGCCAGTAGGCGAGCGAGTCCACGATCATGTCCTGCGCGACGGTGTTATGCGTGTTGTAGTTTCCACCGACGCCTGTGTTGTCCCAGGAGCCTTGCAGGTCGCTCGTCAGAGAGTAATAAGCAGGGTTGTCCAGCCCGCGCCAGGAGATGATGTTGTAGGTGTTCTTATCGGCAGGGTTCCAGGCATAGCCCTCGCCCGTGTGGTTGTAAACGACATCTATCAAGACCTTGATGCCGTAGTCGTGATAGGTCTTGACCATCTTCCTGAACTCGGTTGATGGACCACCGGGAGATTTGTCAGAAGAGTAGCGACGGTCTGGCGCGAAATAGTTGAGCGTGGAATAGCCCCAGTAGTTGTCGCCGTTCGTGCTCGTCGGGTCCACGTCGTTGGCGTCGTTCTCTGTCTCCTGCACCGGAAGAAATTCGACGGCGGTGATGCCCAAGGAAGCCAGGTAAGAGGCTTTCATGGACGCGCCCTGGTATGTGCCCCTGTAGATTTGAGGGATGCTCGCGTCGTTCTCGGTCAGGCCGCGCACATGCACTTCATAAACGATGTCGTCCTTCAAGGCACGCGTGGGCCTGATGCCCGTGCCGGTGTCGAACGGGTGCAGGACGATGCCCTTCGGAGCATGCGCGCCGCTGTCCACGTTGCGATAGGAAGGGCCGGACGCGTAGATGGTCCCATCGGACCAGCTTGGAGTGACAGGGTCGTGGCTGACTTCCTGCGCGTAAGGGTCCAGCAGGAGCTTGTTAGGATTAAAGCGATTGCCGCTCGCGTCCACATCCGAGATAAAGCCTGCGGCAGAGCCTTTGGTCCAACTCGCATCGTAGGGCCAATTCGGACCCCACGCGCGATAGCCGTAGTAGACCGCGCCCGTGATGCCGTAACCCTGCAATTCAGAGACGGTCACATTCCTGGACCAGACGTTCTGCGCATCCTTCGTCAAGACATACTTAACGCTCTCCTGCACGCTGGTCGGATATTGATAAATGTAAAGCTCCACTCGCGTGGCGCGCGAAGAGTAGACGCGGAAAGCGATGTTCGCGCCCGCCGTGTCATACTTCGCACCGAGGTTCGCGGAGTTGATGGCGGCGTGGGCGCGTGGGCCAACGGCGATAAAGGATGCGCATAAGAGGGTTGCTATAAAAAGCAGTTTGCGAGCGGATGCGAGGGCGCGAAAATGTTTGAGCATAGGGCTGATTTCCTATCAATCGAATCGAAACGGGCCGGGGGTTTTAAAGCGAGGAAAAAACGGCGGGCTGTCTCTCAAAAACTTGTATCTCCGTCGAGACGAGATTCCAGCCCGCCAGGCTAGTTGCACTGCGAAAGCCCCCGGTTTTGACCGGTTAGGCTTTGTTTGTTCATCACCCAAACAAAGTTATTATAGTCAATTTTTCGGTCATGTCAAGACTTTTTATTGCGTCTTTCAGAGTGCCCGGAAATTCGTCACTTCAGCAAGTTTGCGCGGAAGAGTTTGAGGACGCGTTGCCATGCGTCCTGCGCCGCGACGCTTTGATAGACTTCCGGCCTCGTATCGTTAAAGAAGGCGTGGTCAGCATCATAGGAGACCGTCTCGACCGGCAGGTTGTATTTCCGCGCGGCGTCCTCAAGCTCTTTGACCTTCGCGGGCGTAATCCAGTTGTCCAGTTTGGCCGCGATGAAAATGGTCGGCACAGTCAGTTGGGCCAACTTTTCCTCTTCGGGAATGTCGCCGTAGAAGGGGGCCGCCGCGCCGAGCGTCTTGATGTCGCAGGCGGCGCGGAGCGCGAAAGTTCCTCCCATGCAATAGCCTGTGATGCCCACGCTTGAGACTCCATACGCACGCCGCGTCTCTTCTATGGCCCGCCCGATAATATCCAGCCCGTCTTCAATCGCCAGTTCGTTCATCATGCGCGAGGCTTCCTGCGGGCTGCTCGCAACCTTCCCTCTATAGAGGTCCGGCGCGACGCACACGAATCCTTCGGACGCATAGCGGCCCGCGAGGTCGCGTATGTGGTCGTTAATCCCCCACCATTCCTGAATCAGTATGACGGCGGCAGCGTCCTTTTCAGTCTCGCCTGGAAGAGCGACGAAAGCGCTGGTCTTCCCTCCTCCTGTTTCCAGGTCCAATTTTTCAGTTTTCATAGCGAATCAAATCTCCCTTTGGCCCAGGATTATATGGCAAAGATGGCCCACTCCCCAACGCCGAAAATTTTTGGACCAGAATCATCGCAAAAGTCCAGACCTCTCGCGTCTACCAGTCTGACTGCAAGCCATGACCAACTATTTACTCCTTAACATGGACAGAGGCTTTGGAGAATTAAAGGTCCAGGAACACTACTGGACCCACCGTCCCGTGTAAAAAAAGAAGTCCCGACTATCTGGCTGGCTGCGAAAGATCGTCTCGCGCTTTCTTACGATTCCCGCACGGCCTACCCTTAAAACCCGGCGCTGTAAAAATTGATTACGGCGTTCCAATCGAATGAGGAGATAGAAATAGAATGAGTAAGTTGAGATTTACCCTGAACCTTCTGACCGTCCTCGCCATTACTTTCGTCTGCGTTTCGTTGGCCCAGGCGCAGGCGACCCGTACGTGGGTCTCCGGCGTCGGCGATGATGTCAACCCCTGCTCCCGCACCGCCCCCTGCAAGACCTTCGCCGGAGCCATCTCCAAGACTGCTGCGGGCGGTG
>JAXDFO010000369.1:0-15260 GCA_034665545.1 Blastocatellia bacterium | reverse complement strand
TCGGCCACGCGAGCGACAGCCGCCGCTGCTGCTCCGCCTCCGCGCGCGCGCGAAGGCATCGCCGGTGGTTGGCGCGCACGCTCTATGCGCTTGAGCGCAGCCGCGACAATCGGATTGACGGCGGGCGCGTCCGGCTGCGGCACTAGACCGAGTTGCGGCGTTGACGGCGCGACGGAGGAAGCGGCAGCCGATGCGATGGATGAAGCTGGAAGAGGCGGCGCAGGCTGGTCCAATTTTCGTCGGGCCAATTCCTGGGCCTCCCTTTCGGCATCACGCGCGCGCCGCTCCTGTATCTCGCGCACACGCTCGCTCAACTCTTTACGCCACTGCGGACGGTTCGCGCGCCCCGCGCCCGGAAATTCTATGAGGGTCGAGGCGGCCTGCGCCTGCGGAGTGGCTCCGGCTCCGGCGGCGTTCGCTTCGGGGGCGGGATTGCTCACGGCCTCGCTGCGATGATTGCCGGACGGGTTCGCGTGCGTCTCCGTCTGGGGCCGGTTTGATTTGGGTTGAGGGTCGGGGGCAGCCTTAGCTGCCGGTGTTTTGCACCGAGGGCAAAGGTCTAGGCCGTTGGAATAAACCGCACGGCACGAGGGACACTGCATAGCGAAACTGCCTCCACGTCAAGGCCAATATAAATAGGCAAAAAGGCAAAGAGAAAGCTTTGCTCTATTACCCTGAGATTTTCATGAGAGCGATGGGCCAGAAGCTGTAAACCTATGCCCACTGCGGAGTCGCGGCGGATACTATCAGAAACTACTTTAAGTCGTCAACCAGAAAATACACAACCTGCTGTGTTTGACCTGCACGGGGGATACAAGATACAGAAAAGGAGAGAGAAAGGCTTAGAGAGGTTGTCGTCCGGCGAAGCCAGCGTCTACATCGTGCCACCATTCGACCTGCTCGCCTTCGCCCAGTTGCCAGCAGAGCAGCACGACGCGGCCATCGCGCAGGGAGGGAAAGTCTATCAGCCCGCGACCGTAATCTTTGATTTGAACGCCGAGCGCGTCCAACTGGCTCGTGAGAGAGGAAAGCCCCAACAACAGTTCAACGTATCGCTCGCCGCCCGGCATCCCGCCGCCGCCCAACTCTTCGGCGGCATGCCGCGCGGCCTCGCTGTAGGAGAGCAGACGCCCGTGCGTGCGCTGGATAGAGACGACTATCCGGCGCACGGTCGGCAGCAATGCATTCGCTTCTTCAATGCTGAAGAGTTTCATAAAGTCAGGAGCCAGGAGTCAGAAGAAAAAGAAAGAAGAAGAATCAAAAGCGATAGAAGCCTTTCTTCTGGCTTCTGGCTCCTGTTTTTCACTGGTCATCTGTGATGCGTATAAACTCGGCGGCGGCGTCGAACTGCTCCGTCTCGTCGTCAATGTGATGTTCTATGACGACGGACGTGACCTGTTGAGTAAAGCCTTCATTATCGCCACGACCGTTGGGCGTTGGGCCAACATGGTTGTGATGCATGTAGGCGGAAGGGTGCGTTTCGTCGTGCAGGTCGCGTTCATCATAACGCACGCCATGCGGCAATTCTTTGCGCACTTTGTCGGCTATCTCGCCGAGGTCTATAAAGTAGTCCGCGACATCTATCAACTTCGGCGCGGTGTTCGAGCGAAAGCCCGCGACCTCTACGCGACAGCCTTTGTAGGCGACGGCGTTAACGGCGTAAACGAAATCCTCATCGCCGGAGACGAGCACCGCCGTATCATAACGGCCCGCGAGCGAGAGCATATCAACTGCGATTTCAACGTCTAGGTTCGCCTTGCGCGTGCCGTCGTAAAAAGTCTTCAACTCTTTCTGAATGACGCGAAAGCCGTTGCGCCTCATCCAGAGCAGAAAGCCCTGCTGTCTTTCCGCGCCGACATCAACGCCCGTGTAGAAGAAGGCACGCAGGAGACGGCCATCTCCGAGCAGCACGCGCAGAAGCTTGTTGTAATCAATGTCTATGTTGTGAAAGCGCGCCGCATGGAAAAGGTTATTGCCGTCAATGAAAACCGCCACTCTGCCTCGATGTCCGAACTGCCAGGAAATATTATTCGTCGGATCAAAGTTGTTCATGCAAAAGTTGCTCCGTTAAATTTTTAAATATCTGCCGTCTAGGATGCCGCCGCAAGGCATGATAGGTCAAGTCAAAAGATAATCCGTGAGTGGCCCAGTTTAATCTTGAGTTTGTTTGATGATGCTGTTCACCACGGAGACACAGAGCGCACAGAGGATGCACAGAGGCTTGACATGATTAACTCTGTGCCGTCTCTGAGTTCTCTGTGTCTCTGTGGTGAATGCCTCTTTAGCGGCTCGCTCAAGCTGGATTTGAACTATTGACGGCGAGCATTTCATCCGTCACGGCGTCTAGATAGATGGTCCGAGCGTTGGTAGCGTTGCCGAGCGTAATCTCCCAGGCCAGGTGAAGTTCAAGGGCCGGAGGCTGGCTTGCCCGCAGGCGAGGATAGATGACAAGCTCGCGCACGTTTATCTCGTTAAGATTGCTTCCGACCGAGAGGCTGTGCGTAGCTCCGTTTGCATCCGTGTAGGTGAGGGTTCGTCCAAGCAATCGCTTGGGAACCGCATCAGCCGTGGGAGTTTGAAGATGCAGATTGACGAAGGCCGTGCGCAAGCGTTCCGTGTCAGGAATACATGTGCTGTAGATTTGCTGTATGCGACGATCCGGCGTGAAGCTTATCTCCAGGACACCGTAGCCGCCGCGCAAGGGGCGACGATAAGGTTGCTGCTGGTATCTGGCCTTCTTCGTGCCTTCTGCTTCGTCCGTGCGCAGTTCAAGCGAAAGCTGTTGCGGGTCCGTGCCCAGCAGGCGGCTCTCGGAAGCGATGAAGCGGCGGAGCGATTCGCGCGTCTCCTCTTCGGACATCGTCGCGCCCGTCCCGACTTTCGGCAAATAGAGAGCGGGCGTCGAAGTCGCCGGAAGACTGCGCACGCTCGCCGTCACGGGTTGTAGTTCGGGCGTTGGCGCGGCGACGCTCGCGCCAGCCGCGCGCGTCAGAGTGGACCATGATGCGAGCACGGCTTCGCGCCGGTTCTCGTCATCGGTCAGGAGAATCGGATAGGATGCTTCGCCCGCGCGCGGCCCTGCGGCGTCCGGCCTCTGCGATGCGCCCGCGCAAGAGCAGAGGCAGGCAGCCATCGAGACGCACAACGCGATGAACCATATTCGCGGCGCGTCCGAATGTGTATGAAGGGTGGCTGGCATCGGCCACAGTCTAAAGTTAATAGGCGTAAGTCTCAAGTCTGACCGTCGTACTCTGTGGCTTATGAACGGACGCGCGGCGTATAATCACACGCGGAGAGCATGCCTTGAGTGAAGAGTATGAAGACGGAGCGACGCCTTCGGAGAATGTGCAGACCGCTACTGCGCCGCGCTCCTTTTCGCCCGCAGAGATGCTGAAGTGCGCGGCGTGCGCGAGGGCCAACCCGCCGACGCGCACGAATTGTCTATATTGCGGCGGGGCGTTGCCCTTAGCAACTTCGAGCGCGGTCTTGCAGATGCCGCCGCTCAGGCCGTTGGAGAAATGGGAGCGCGGTTATAACACCATCGTCGCGCCGCAGCAGTCGGGCCAGGTCAACGAAGACTCTTTAACGGAGATGGCAGGGCTACTGCGGCTGGACGCTTCGCACCTCAAGCGCATCATCGAAACAAATGAAGCGTTGCCTCTGTGTCGAGCCGCGACGTTTGATGAAGCCTCTCTCGTAGAGAGCAGGCTCAGCGCGCTCGGCCTGCGCGCGCTCGTGGTCTCCGATGGGGATTTGAGAGAGGAAGCCTTAACGCCGAAGCGCACGCGCGCCGTCGTCTTGACTTCGGAATCGCTCATCCTTCATCCGACAGGCGGCGCAACGTCGCGTAGTCTCAGTTGGAGCGAAGCATTGTTGTTGGTGGCGGGCCGTTTGATGGTCCGGCAGGTGTCGAGCGCAGAGCGGCAGGGACGCCGCAGGAAAAAGGACGGCTCCGAACATGAGATTATCAACGCGAGCGAGACGCACGCGGACGAAGCCGTGCTTGATATTTACACCGCGAGCGGCGGGTGGCGCATCGCCGCCAACCACTTCGATTTCTCCTGCCTGGGCCAACAGAAGAGTTTGATAGCGGCGGAGAATTTTCTCACGCTCGTCTCAACCATGCGCTCGCTCGCTTCTGCGGCGACTTACGATGATTCGTTCACGCGCGTACGTCATGCGCTGGACCTGGTCTGGAAACCTGAGCAGCATGTAGAGTCGCGCGGCGTGAAGCGTGAGCGGCCCGGAAGATACAGCAAGGAAGTCTTGACGACGAGCGATAACGAGGCGCAGTTCACGCGTTACGCGCTGCTCAGACATTACCTGCTCTCGCGTCGAGCGGATGTGAACAGATGAAGAGAGACGAACAGAGACGATTTCGCAAACCCGATGCCGCGCGCATCGAGCGCGAATCGCACACGGATAAGAGGCACGACGCGGTCTCAAAAAAAAGGGAAGCGAGCGGGCCGCGTTCCGGCTTGCAATCTTCGGGCGCGCTGCTCTACGGCGTCTCGCCCGTCCTCGAAGCGTTGCGCGCGGGACAGCGTCCGATAGAACACATCACTCTCGCAGAAGGGACGCGCGACCATCGCCTGCGCGAATTACTGGACCTGGCGCGAGAGGCGCGCGTGCCCGTGCGTCGCGCGCCGCGCACGGACCTTGAGCGGCTCACGGACGGAGCGAATCATCAGGGCGTCGTCGCCAACATCGCGGCGGCGCGTTATACGGAGACGGGCGAATTGCTGGACCAGCTATCAAGACGCGTCGGGACGAATGAGCCGCCGCTCGTCGTCGTCCTTGATGGAGTTGAAGACCCGCGCAACCTGGGCGCAATCGTGCGGACAATAGAATGCGCGGGCGCGCACGGCCTCTTCATTCCGGAACGCCGCGCGGCGGGCTTGACGGAGACCGTGGCGAAGGCTGCTGCCGGAGCCTTAGAGCATGTGCCGGTGGCCCGCGCCGCGAACCTCTCGCGGCTGATAGAGGAATTGAAGGAGCGAAATATCTGGACCGTGGGAACGAGCGCGGAAGCATCCACTTCGTACACGGCATGGGACTGGACGCAGCCGACCGCGCTCTTTCTGGGAGGCGAGGGCGCGGGGTTGCATCGCCTTGTGCGCGAGCGTTGCGATGTGCTAGTGAGTATCCCTTTGCATGGGCGGATAACCTCGCTCAACGTCTCGGTCGCGGCGGGCATCCTGCTCTACGAAGCCATCCGGCAGCGAACCTCCGCGCGCTCTACGTCGTAATAGTGAGTTGACTGAAAGAGGAGAGAGAGACGAAATGTATTGCCCAAAATGCGCCACTGAAAATTTAGACACGGCGAGATATTGCCGCGCCTGCGGGACCGACATCAGCCTCGTGCCGCAGGCGATGACGGGGCAATTGCCTGTGGAAGTAGAGGATGCGAGCGACGATGGCTCTCATGACTGGTCCAAAAAACGCAAGCGCAAAAGTAAAGGACCGATGAGCATGGAAAAGAGCATCACCAACATCTTCGCCGGGCTCGGCTTCCTCTTCGTCGCGCTCGCGCTCTCGCGTTCGCCTGCGGGCATGTTCTGGTGGTTCTGGATGCTCATCCCAGCCTTCTCCATGCTCGGCAGCGGCGTAGCCGGTCTGGTCCGCGCGCGCCGCCTGGAGCAACGCGCTCTTCCCACGGCTGGTCCGGTCGTCGTCTCGAACTTGCCGCCCGCGCGAGTCAGCGCGCTGCCCCCGCGCAACACCTCGGAAATCTTGCAGCCGCCCAGCATCACCGAAGGCACGACCAGACATCTGGGCGCGGAAGCCCCGACCAGGCACATCGGCGAGTCGAATAGTAATCAAGGTTATAAGGAATGACGCGCCGCGCCCGCGCATCATCAAGGCTTTGCTTTGTGAGTCCGTCTCTTGCGCTTGGTTTGGGCGTAGCTGTATATTCACTCGACAATCAATCAGCCTGATACGCAAATTTTTTTACCACCCGGAAGGAGTTTTTAAGATGCCGCAGAGACCCAAGATTGCCAATAATATGCTGGAGTTGATCGGTTATACGCCGCTCGTCCGACTGAACAGTATTCCAGATGTTAACTCGGCGGAGTTAATCGTCAAGCTTGAATCGCAGAACCCTATGGACTCTGTCAAGGACCGCATCGGCGCGGCCATGATAGAGGCCGCCGAACGCGAGGGCCGCATCAAGCCCGGCGAGACCGTGCTCGTCGAACCGACCTCCGGCAACACGGGCATCGCGCTCGCCTTCGCCGCCGCCGTCAAAGGTTACAAGTTAATCGTCACGATGCCAGACACCGTGACGGTGGAGAGAAGGCGCGTGTTGACTGCGCTCGGCGCGCAGGTCGTGCTCACGCCCGGCGCGGAAGGCATGAAGGGAGCCATCAAGAAGGCCGCAGACATTTCCGAAGAGACGCAGCACAGTTGGACGCCATCGCAGTTTGACAATCCCGCGAACCCTGAAGTCCACATTCGCACGACTGCGGAAGAGGTCTGGGAGGATACGGACGGTCGCATAGATGCTTTCGTCGCGGGCGTCGGGACGGGCGGCACGATTACGGGCGTCGGCAAAGTCTTGAAGGAACGCACGGGCGGGCAGGTCCGCATCATCGCCGTCGAGCCGACTTCATCGCCGGTCCTGTCCGGCGGCCAGCCTGGTCCAAATAAGATTCAGGGCATCGGCGCGGGCTTCGTGCCGCGCAACTATGACCCGACGGTGGTGGACCAGGTCATCGCCGTTGATTACAACGACGCGTTGGAGATGGCCCGTCGCCTCGCCCGCGAAGAGGGCATCTTTTGCGGCATCTCTTCCGGCGCGATTACAGTGGCCGCGCGCAACGTCGCCAGAGAATTGGGCCAGGGCAAACGCGTCGTCTCTATCATCTGCGACTTCGGCGAGCGTTACCTCTCACACGAGCTATTCACCGCAGGAGAAAATCAGTAGGGTCACTTTTGTGGACCTGAAACGCATCTGTGTTCCGATCTGCGAGAAGAGCGCGAGCGGGTTGTCGCAGGCGTTGGCGCGTGCAACCCGGCTCGCGGATTTTATAGAACTGCGCCTGGATTGCCTGGACGATAAAGAGCTAATCGAAGCCCTGCGCGCCCTGCCCGCGTTGGTGAACGAGAGCACGCGCCCGCTCATCTTCACGTTCCGCCCTGAAGCCGAAGGCGGGCAATCTCAAACAAGCGAAGCAGCGCGGCTCGCTTTCTGGGCCAATAATTTTCCCACTGCTGAAACGCCTCAAGCCCTCTTCGCGGACCTCGAATTGGACCTCGCAGAACTCTTCCACACCGGCGAACAGGAAGGGCAGGCAAAGACCCTCGACTGGGCCCGCGTCATCTGCTCGCATCATGACTTTGAAGGCGTGCCCGCCAATCTGGAAACTATCTACGAACGAATGGCGGGCACGCCCGCGCGCGTCTTGAAACTCGCCATCCAGGCTCATGACATCACAGATAGCATTGCTGTCTTTCACCTTCTTGAGCGAGCGCGCGCTTCGGGGCGAGAGATAATCGCCATCGCTATGGGCACGGCGGGAATCATAACGCGCATTCTTGGACCAGCGCGCGGAGCGTTTCTCACCTACGGCTCATTTGATGAAGAACACTCGACCGCGCCCGGTCAAATCGGCGCGGAGGAGCTACGGCATCTTTACGGACTCGACCGTCTGAATGAGAGCACGATTATCACTGGCCTGGTGGGCCTGCCGGTGCTCCATTCCGTTTCGCCGCATATGCACAACGCGGCATTCATGGCGCGCGGCCTCAACGCCGTCTATCTTCCGTTGGAAACGCGCGACGTAGGAGAATTTTTGCGGCGCATGGTCCACCCGCGCACGCGCGAGATAGAGTGGAACGTGCGCGGCCTGAGCGTCACCGCGCCGCACAAGCTGGAAGTGATGAAGCATCTGGATTGGGTGGACCAGACGGCGCGTGAGATAGGCGCGGTCAATACTATCGTCGTCGAAGATGGATTGCTTCGAGGGTTTAATACGGACGCCGCCGCGTTGCTCGCGCCGTTGGAAGAAAAGTTTGGGCCAATGCGTGGCGCGCGCGTGGCGGTCATCGGAGCGGGCGGCGCGGCGCGCGGCGCGCTCTGGGCGTTGCGTCGCGCGGGGGCGCGGGTTACGCTCTTCGCGCGGAATAGATTGCGAGCCGAATCGCTCGCGGCGGAGTTCACAGGCTCTTCTTGCAAGAAGCTTGAAGGCGCATTCTTTGAAGGCTTTGAAGTTGTCATCAACGCGACGCCGCTTGGGACGCACGGCGCGAGTGAAAGCGATACGACCGCCGTCGCCGCTCAACTTCGCGGCGCGCGGCTGGCCTACGATCTTGTGTACAATCCGCTTGAGACGCGTTTTATGAGAGAGGCGCGCGAGGCCGGTTGCGCCAGCCTCGGCGGGCTGCCCATGCTCGTCGCACAGGCCGCCGCGCAGTTCAAACTCTGGACCAGTGATGAAGCCCCATCCGGCTTGATGTTCCAGGCGGCTAGAGTTGCGCTGGAAAAATAAAGGCCCGTCAATAATAAGCATCTAACTGTTAACCACTAACCACCGTTTTATGATTGAGCGTTATAGCAGGCAGATTCTCTTTGAAGAGATAGGCGAAGCGGGACAGCAGCGCATAATGGCGGCGCGCGTTTGCATCATCGGTTGCGGCGCATTGGGGACGGCGCAGGCGGAGGCGCTGGCGCGCGCGGGCGTTGGTCGCTTACGACTCGTTGACAGAGATTTTGTAGAGGAATCGAATCTGCAAAGGCAGACGATGTTCACGGAGCAGGATGCGCGCGCGCGTACGCCGAAGGCTGTCGCGTGCGCGCATCATCTCTCTCTGATTAATTCGGAGGTGAAGACGGAAAACTTCGTCGCTGATGTCAATCACGCGAACGTCGAGAGCTTGATAGAAGGTTGCGACGTGGCGCTTGACGGGACTGATAATTTTGCCACGCGCTATCTCATCAATGACGCATGCGTCAAGCACCACGTTGATTGGATTTACGGCGCGGCGGTCGGCTCTTACGGAGTGACGATGACGATTCGTCCGAATCTTACTCCATGCCTGCGCTGCGTCTTTGAGGAAGCGCCACCGGCGGCCAGCGCGCCGACCTGCGAGACGGCTGGCGTCATCATGCCCATCATCAACATGGTCGCCGCCGTGCAGGTTTCCGAAGCCTTGAAACTGCTGGCGGGGAAGACCGAGAGTTTGCATCACGCGTTGATGCAGTTCGATGTGTGGCGCAACGACTACAGGCGCATCGCGCTCAAGCTGCCGTCGCCTGACTGCCCTACATGTGCGCTGCGAAACTTTTCCACGCTCGAAGCGGAGGCGCGCGAATTCACCGCCGTCCTCTGCGGAAGAAACGCCGTGCAGATTTCTCCGCCGCACAAAACGCGCGTTGATTTCCACGCGCTCGCCGCCAGATTAGGCGCGGCGGGTGACGTTAAATTCAATGAGCATCTACTGCGTTTTCGCGCGGGTGATTACGAGTTGACGGTCTTTCAAGACGCACGTTCCATCATACGCGGCACGGACGATGTCCCGACCGCGCGCTCGCTGTACGCCAGGTACATCGGGAACTGAGAGCGAGTAGAAGGTGTGTTGGGATGGAGGATGAGAGACGAGCTATTCATCTTCAATAGTATTTCTCTCATCCTTCCGCCTTCCTACTTCCAACTTGCTCTTAGAAGTCTCACGTTTCACGCCACAGCTATTTCAGGTTATGATTGAAGGGTCTTTCCGGCGTGTGCGATGGATGTATCATGCAAGCCTCGCAAACTTTGACGATAGAGCAGCGAATTTCATTTGATGATTAATAGAACGATTTCCCTGTGCATGACGAGTGCGCTTTTTCTCTTCCTCATACTTTCCAGTTTCGTCGCTCCTGTGCGCGCCGCCGAACCCATCATCTGGGAGACGGGCGCGCGCGCAGAGCTTTTGAAGGGCGAGGCGCGCGGCGTCTCCATCACGGACACGGGCGTGTTGAGGCTCGCGCCGCGCTTCTCGCAGCTTTTCAATACCGAGCAGGCTTATATCTGGTCCAGCGCGGCTGACGGCGCGGGTAACGTCTACCTGGGCACTGGACACGACGGGCGCATCTATCGCGTCGGCGCGGACGGTCGCGGCTCGCTGCTTTACGACGCGGCGGAGTTGGATGTCACCGCGCTGGCCGTCAGTGGTGATGGCGTGCTCTACGCGGGCACTTCGCCGGATGGCAAGGTCTATCGCATCGGCGCGGACGGTCGCGCGGAAGTTTATTTCGACCCGCCGGACAAGTACATCTGGTCGCTGGCGTTGATGGGCGACGGCGCGTTGGCCGTCGGGACGGGCGACAACGGAAAACTTTATCGCGTGCGCGCGGCGGGAGCTAAGCCCGAATCATCTTTGCTGATTGATACGAACGAGACGCACGTTATCTCTCTGGCGACAGATGCGCAAGGGAACTTGATAGCGGGCACGGACCCTGGCGGGCTGGTCCTGCGCGTCTCGCCCGAGGGCAAAGCGTTCACGCTCTTTGATGCTCCGCTCAGAGAGATACACTCGCTGGCCGCCGCTTCCGACGGCTCCATCTATGCACTGGCTTTGAGCGAAGCGGCCTCTTCCGCGCGCACCGCCGCCGGGGCGAGTTCAGGCGGTTCAACTACTACTACGGAATCGGGCGCGGGCGGGACGACGACCGTTACCATCACTTCGATTGAAGATGGAGGCGCGGGCGGCCAGTCGGCGCAAGCCGGTCGCAGCCGCAACGATCTCTCGACCGCGCGCAGCGCAGTCTTTCGCATCCTGCCGGACGGAGGCACGGATGTCTTGTGGAGTTCGGCCACCGTGACGGGCTTCGCCGTGACGCCCGCGCCGCAGGGCGGAAGCGTCCTCATAGGCACGGCGGACAAGGGACGCGTTTACTCCGTGACGGACGACGGGCGCGATACGCTGCTGCTGCAATCAACGGAAGGACAAATCTCTTCATTCGTGACGCGCGGGCGCGATGTCTTCGCCGCTTCGAGCAACGGCGGAAAACTTTTTCGCTTTAACACGGAACCGGTCGTGGATGGCACGTATGAATCGCCCGTCCGTGATGCCAAACTCATCGCGTCCTGGGGGCGTATCTGGTGGCGCGGTCGCGGGGCCGTCGAACTGCAAACTCGCACGGGCAACAACGAGCGACCGGATGCTACATGGAGCGATTGGAGCGCGCCGTATGTTGACCCGGCAGGGTCGCAGATTAGCAGCCCGCGCGCTCGCTTCATACAGTGGCGAGCGACGTTGCGCGCGCCGTCCGGCAACGTCGCCGGAGCAAGCACTGCGCAGATGGAGGACGTGAGCCTCGCTTACTTGCCGCGCAACGTCGCGCCGGAGATACTCAACATCGTGGGCCTCCCGACGGGCGTCGGCCTGCAACAGGTCGTACAGGTCCAGACGGACCCGAACGTGGAATCATCGGGCCTGGACCCGTCGCTCTTCGGGGCCATCGCGCAAGTGCCGCCGCGTCGTATTTACCAGCGCGGCGCGCGTTCTCTACAGTGGCAGTCGGAAGACCGTAACGGCGACACTCTCGAATATTCTATTTACTATCGCGCGCTCAACGAGACTTCGTTTCGTTTACTGAAAGATCATGTGCGCGAAAATTATTTCACAGTTGACGGAGCGACGCTGGCCGATGGCCGCTACGTCTTTAAAGTCATCGCTTCGGATGCGCCCGCGAACCCGCCCGGACATGCGTTGACGGGCGAGCGCATCAGCGAGCCTCTGGATATAGACAATTCGCCGCCCGCCGTGAAGGCCATAGGCGAAGCGCAGGTCACGGGTGAGCGCGTGCGTCTCATCTTCGAGACGCAGGATGTGACGGGCATGATTAAGCACGCGGACATGAGCGTGGACGGCGCAGAGTGGCGTGCGATTTTTCCTGACGACGGCATCGCGGACAGCCCGCGCGAGCGTTATACTGTCGAAGCCGCTCTGACGGGCGCGGGCGAGCATACCATCTCGCTACGCGCTTTTGATACGAACGGAAATGTAGGCACGGCAAGGATTTCCGTGCGTCGTTGAAGGCAGCCCGCAACCCTTTGTGAGCATCAAAGAATGGCACGCGCGTGACAGTTTTCCGCACTTTTTTGTGCCATCTCCTGCACCATACGGTG
Source organism: Blastocatellia bacterium (assembly GCA_034665545.1). Classification (GTDB taxonomy): domain Bacteria; phylum Acidobacteriota; class Blastocatellia; order Pyrinomonadales; family Pyrinomonadaceae; genus DASYML01. The sequence continues at coordinate 3,144 of JAXDFO010000369.1, read as the reverse complement.
CGCGTCACCTGCGAAAGCGTGCGAGCTAATTTGATGGTTGATAAGTTATCGGGCACAAAAGCGGAGCAGCGGTTGAATAACGACTTCTGGCATCCATCTTGCTCTATCTAGAGACGGCGCGTCTCTTCTCCCTCCCATGCGCGCTCATGTGAAAACGACATGAGGAGGATGAAGGTAATCATGAAGAAGTTAAAGCGAATATGTTTGGCCTTGACGATGTCTTGCATCGTTGCCGCCGGTGTGTTCGCGCAGGACCAGCGAAACGGGCAGAAGCCGCCCCCGCCGCCGCCGAAAAAGGAGACCCCGTTGGTCGTCGTGCCTGACAAGAAACCGCCGCAGAACGATGGTGGCAAAAAAGGCGGTGACGATAAGAGGGGAAAACCTTAAGGCTGCTGGACCAGTTATTCAGCAGCTTCAACCTTGTGCCTTAAAAGGCTCACATGAAAACCCGCTCGAACCCCCTGATGGTCCGCGCGGGTTTTTTCTCATAGCACAAACCGAGGGGAGATGATGAAGAGTTCAGACAACAAATATTTGGTCCAATTATTACTGGCCTTCGCGGCCTGCGGGCTTTTCCTTTTCGGCGGCTTCAACCAGCGCGCCAGCGCGCAAGCTTTGCACCGAGACCCCAGGCTCATCGCACGCGCCGAGCAGATTACCGGCGACCGCTTTCCTGTCTATACCGAGACGGCGAACGGCGCGCACGTCTATGCCGTGTCGAGGCCGCGTGAAGATGTCCTGCGCGCGATTGATAGCGGCCTGACAGAACTCTTCAATATCTCTCGTCGGCACGGCTATCGCGCGCGGCTCAACTACGCGGACTATACGATCTTTATCGCGCGCCCCGACAGGACCAAAGATTCGTCGGGCGCGTACTCGCCTGACATCGCCGTCGGGGCCGCGCAGTATGCGGGGAGCGTTTACGACCAGGGCGGCTACGTCTTCGCGGCGGGCATGGTCATGGCCTACAACCCCTGCGCCTTTATCATCGCCGAACACGAACGAGATTTCGGGCGCGTCTCCAACGTCGTCCGCTACGAGGGCGAGCACCTCGTTCTCTACTACAACGACCGCCCGCTCTACGAACGAACCAGGGACCACAGCCGTGGCGGCGGCCATCCTATCCTTCAATAGTTGCTGACAACCTCATACATGAAAAGCAAAGCATAAAGGGGAAATAAAAAAGGTTACTCTTTCAAGTAACCTTTTCTTATTGATTATCTTGGTGCCCGCTAATGGATTCGAACCATTGACCCCTCGCGTGTGAAGCGAGTGCTCTACCACTGAGCCAAGCGGGCCTTCGACTTAACGGCGAAGAGACGAGATGCTAACAAAGCGACTCGCTGAGCGTCAAGCAGGCGCTTCGTCAAACTCCGTCCGGGCGCGAGCCTTTAACTGCCGGTGATGGCGGGGTCTGTGGCTGTCGCTGGCTGTTCGGCGTTTTCCCTCGGAGTGCTGACGCTGGGGTCTATGAAAAAGTGGCGTTTGCCGGTCGCGGCGACGACACCATCGGAGACTTGCGGGTCCGCGTTGACGGAGTATCCGGCGGGGGCGGCGGTGGATTTGGGCGTCACCTTCATGCTGAAGACGTAGCCGTTCATGACAGGCTTCTCTCCCGCGAAGCGGTCGTCGAGCGAGCCTTCCTTAATCAGTTGGTCAAAGCTGCCGTACTCGCCCCTGTGGCCCAGTGAATAGTCTGCCTGCGCGTCGCGGATGGTCTGAAGCGTCTTAATGGCGGCGGTCTCGTTGCCTCTACGGACCACTGTTTTCCAGGCCGGGACGCCGACGCCTATGAGAATGCCGATGATCGCGATGACGATCATCAACTCGATGAGCGAAAAGCCTCTTTGATGGGCCTGCTGTTTACGTGTCTGTTTCATAAATGGTCCTCTCAAAAAATTAGTCGTCCTACCAAATTGATTTACACGACAGAAATCGTTTTAGGTTCCGCGAATTCCGAATACGACGGCCAGCGTCGCTCCGCTCGCTCTTTCCGCGCGTTTGAATTTTACTACAACGATGTTCCTTCGTCACTTGAGCGTGGAGGCGCGAATTTTCAACGTGCGATGGCAAGCCCAAACATGTAGAATGAATTTAGGGAGCATGCCTGCCATCGAAGAAGCGATTATGAGACGATTACAAACGGCCAACAGGGAATCCGTGAGCCAGGCGAGCGCGGCGCTGGAAAAAATCGAGAAGTTACAGGCGGCCATCGAGAGCGTCATCAAGGGAAAGCCGGAAGCCGTGCGTCTGGCCCTCGTGACCCTCATCGCCGGTGGTCATCTGCTCGTGGAGGACGTGCCGGGGGTGGGCAAGACGACTCTCGCGCACGCGCTCGCACGCGCCATTGACTGTCCCTTTCAACGCATACAGTTCACCTCGGACCTCTTGCCCTCGGATGTCATAGGTCTTTCGATTTACAACCAGCACTCCGGCATCTTCGAGTGGAAGCCTGGACCAGTATTCGCCAGCGTCGTCCTCGCCGACGAGATTAATCGCACGACGCCGAAGACGCAGTCCGCCCTTCTCGAAGCGATGGCCGAAGGTCACATCACGGTCGAAGGCGTGACGCACCCGCTTCCGGCCCCCTTCATCGTCATCGCCACGCAGAACCCGATTGAACATCACGGCACGTACCCGTTGCCCGAATCGCAGATGGACCGCTTCATGCTCAGGCTGCGGATAGGCTATCCGGGCAGCGAAGATGAGAAGCAAATCCTGCGTGACCGTGAACGCGCCGAACCACTGGACCAGTTAAGGGCCGTCATGTCCGGCGAGGATATTCTGGACCTGCAAAGAAACGTCACTGAAGTTTCCGTGGATGATGCGCTCGTGGACTATCTGATGCGCATCGTCGCGGCGACGCGCGATTCGGAGATGCTGGACCTAGGCGTCAGCCCGCGCGGCACGCTCGCGCTCTTCCGCGCCGCACAGGCTCTAGCCCTCACGGAAGACCGCTCCTACTGCGTCCCAGACGACATCAAGCGATTGGTCCTACCCGTCTTCGCCCATCGTCTCGTCGTCAGTTCGCGTTTCTCCTCCTCCCTGCGCCGCAGCGAAGAAGCCGAAGCCGTCCTCAAAGAAATTATGAAGTCGGTCAGCGTACCTTTGTAAAGCAGAAGCCATGAGTCAGGAGCCAGGAGC
>JAXDFO010000368.1:0-10108 GCA_034665545.1 Blastocatellia bacterium | reverse complement strand
AGGCCCAGACGCTTGCCCTTCTGTTTGCCCTGTAGATGACTTTCGGCCAGCAGCCCGCGCCCGACCTCCTGTTTGGGCAGCCGCGAAATTCTGGCCTCAACCGTCGGAGAGTTCGCCTCCCCCTGCTCTGCGGGTCCGAGCAGACCGGCCTCGAACATCTCCTGCGCCAGCACCTGATAGCCCTCTATCCATTTCACCAATGTCCCGCCCTTTCCGCAGAAATAGATATTGTAAGTATCATGCTGCTGCGGCAGGCCAGCTTTGCGCGCGAGCAGCCCCGCGTAGTAGAGCACTCCGCTAAAGACATAGATGATGTGCGACATGAAATGGCGAGCCTCCTGCGCGCCGTTCACCTTAGCGATTAAATCCGCCTGCCTTCCCCTCAATTCGGTCAGGCTGAGCAGGTTGGTGAACATCAGGCTATAGCCGGAAGGCTTGGAGGCGAAATTGGAAACCGAAAATGCCTTCAGATTATGCGGGGCCGTCTGCATCACCGTCTCAACCCACTTGAGGAAATCCTGTGCGTCCGGCGATTGCAGGTAACGCCCCAGGATGCCTGACGCCAGTTTGACGGATTCCTGTATCTCAAGTTTCTGCTGCGCCCAGACGGCCATATCCGTGGTGCTGCCGCCGACATCGAGCGAGATTGTGTTGCTCACAGGCGGGGCATCCTGCTCCGCTTCCAGATGACGACAGACCGCCACCGCTTCCGTGATGGTCGCGGGTTGGACCGTGACGCGCGAAGTGGGGTCTAGCACGCCCAGGTTGAGATAGTTCTCCAGGTCGCTCCATTCGCCGTTATGCTTGGCGACGAGGGCTGGCGTGAAGACGGACGGATAGGTGTGCATGACCAGGACCACCTGTGCTCCCGCGCTGGTCGCCTCGGCTTGAATCATCAGGAGCAGGCAGCGCAGGAAGGCGCGCAGGTCGTAGTCGTTCTTATGGCTGTTCCACTTGAGATTGTAGTGAAGACGGTTCGGGTCGTAGTTACCGTCGTAGAGCCAGTGAGCGTAAACGTAGCCCTCGCGCGGCAGCCAGCTATCGAGCGCGACGTTGTTCGGCTCCGGTATCATCATGAGCGTCTTCAGTTCAGCGATGCTCGGCGGGTCGAGCGCGCCGATTAGCGCGAGGTACGTGTTGCGCAGCACTTTCGGGTCGCCGTAGGTCAGTTGATGCGCGCGCGGCGAGAACTGCACGGGCTTGATGTCCGCGTCCTGGCTGGTCACAAACTCGTAGCCGTTTTCGTCGTCGCCCTGCCGCTCGACGTTGAGCGAGAAGGCGCGCGTATGCGTGCTGCCGAAATCAACGCCGACCTTCCAGTATCCCAACGGGCGGGAGATTTCGTTATCGCGCAGCAGGAGCAGGCCGGACTTGCCGTCAACAGAGCCGACGAAGGCTTTGACTGGCTCTCTGGTCGCGTACCATGTATGGCTTGAGGAACTGCGCGCCGTGCTGCTGATGGTCGGCTCAAAGTCAACGGGGCGGCGTCCGGCTGTCGCAGCCCCGACCGTCTTGAAATAGAAGTAGCGCGTCCAGGTCGGGCAGGTGAAGTTGGGCCAGGCGGCCAGTTCAGCCGTCACAGTTTCCGTATCTGCGATGACCCCCGTATCGAGCGGGTACTCGCGCGTCACCCTGACGGAGCGTTTGTTTTCAACCGGAATCTTCAACTCGACGCGCAGGCTGTTGGCCTGCGGGTTGGGGACAATCTCCGTGTACTGTGCGATCTCCGCCGCAGAGAAGTATTTCAGAATCTCGACCTTGAAAGGATAAAGGTATCTCTTCTGTGAGATATTCTTATCGCCGACGGAAAGGTCGTAGACGGCTTCCGGGTTATCCGGCAGCGCGACCTGTATCAGAATATCTTCAAAGAGCGCGGCTGGATCCTCTATCTTCTTAATCGTGTTGGGCAGGAAGGTGAGCGGGAGCGGCAACGATTGATTGGCCTGTATCCAGCGTCCGTTGAAGACCTGCAAGGGTTCGTTGACCAGTTCCTGACCGAACGCGCTGAGGAGGCGCGAACTGTTCTCCGGACGGAAACAGACGATGGTATCTTTGTGCCCGCTCACGAAGAGGTCGCTCTTGCTCTCCTGCATGATTTGGGGCAGGCCCGTTATCAAAGTGTAGGGAGCGAGCGTGAAGCGCGAAGGCATGCTGCCCATGATGCTGGCCGGAGCCACGCCGTTCAACTCTCCCTGCCAGGCCCGCAAGCGGTCCAGCAAAGACTCCATGCGATTTCTCTGCGAGGCTCCGGGCGCGGTCGGCGGAGTTCCCATCCACTCTTTCATCTGCGGGCTCTGTTCGAGCGCGGCGATGAGCCCGCCAATCCAGCGAGCCATGAGGCCCAGGTAGAAGACATCGTTGAATTTCTTGTAGTAGGCGACAGGGTCGCTCAAACGCCCCTGCGCCGAGCGGAAAGGAATCGAAGTCGGGCACTGGTGCGCCACGCCCGTGAAGACGAGCGTGCGCGGAGAGGTCGCGCCCAGCACCACCTTGTCAACCAGGACCATCTGGAAGTCGTCCCACTTGTCGCTCTCCTCATCGCCGCTCTCCGTCTTGTTGTGCGGGCGCAGGTCAACGAACGTCTTGGCGATGCGGCTGTTGTGCTGAGAGACTTGCTGGCTCAACGTCACGGACTTGACCTCCAGGTCGAGCCGCAACGGCCCGGCCAGCGCAATCACGCCGAGCAGTCCGCGCCACTGGTCCTCCACGTCCTTGTGCGCCGGGTGCTGGTCTTTATAGAGCGCGCTTTCAAAGAGCAGCAGGCGTGCCCAGGGCGTCGGGACGCTGTTCAAAAGGTCCGTGTCGCCCGGAGCCTGCGAGACATCCAGGTTGTTGGCGAATGTCTCCAGGCGGTTGACGCTCTCGCTCTGCTTCCAGGTACCGACAGGGGTCGGCCACTCGATGCCATCTCTCCCCGAATCACCCTGTCCGTTCTGACTCTCGCGCAGTTTGGTGACAAATTGAGACATGATAAATAATCCTCCGGCGTTTCAGGCTGCCCGCTACGGCTTCACACGGTTAACAAAAAATTTGGTCCTGCCCGACCTTCGGGACGAACAGGCGGCCTTAAAGGCCCGTCCCGTTCGAGTTATCCCCAGGCGTAGTTCTCATAACAGAATTCAGACACGGCATGATGAAGCATTAACAGGAAAAGCCCGGTCGCGGAATTGGTTCCGGGCTGTCTGAGTTTGAGCCTGTCGAGGCGCGCGTAGATGTCGTTAAAGCCTGCCTGCGCGCGATGCGCGCTACTGCTCGCGGGGTCATCCAGCAGGCTGCTCACGTACCTGTCCGCCAGGGCCGGGTCCGATTCAGTCAAGGCCATCCACTGGAAGAGGTGCAGGTTAGCGTTCTTGCCCGTCTCACCCATCTTCGCCAGCCAGGCCAGGTACGATTTCGAGAACTCGTAGAGATACTGTAGCGACGGAATCTCTTCGTCCAGGCTCAACTGCCCGAAGTTGTCTTTGTACCAGTTGGCATCCCGGTACAGTTGGCCGTTTATGAAACGGTTGTACAGAAAGTTCTTGTAGAAATATGTGAGGGTGGTGAAGATGGTGAGGTCGCGCTTGATTTGGTCGCGGCTCGCCATGTTGTTCGGATTGACGGGCAGCGTCTTCCAGTTGACACCGACATCAATCTTATCCTGCATGGTATCTGCAAAGTGTAGCTGCTTCTCTCCAATCGGAATCTGCGGGAGGACGAAGAACTGCCAGGCGGCCAGCGCGGCAATCAACTCCGCATAGTGAGGGTCGTTGGTCTGATTCTCGCCGCCCATAATATTGTTGCTGTTGGTCTGCGGGCGGGCGGGCGCGCCGATGAAGTAGATGTGCTGGTAGCCCGGCGGCACATGCGCGTAATGCAGGAGCGCGGCCTGCGTCGCAACGGCGTGCCGCGCGCTGTCTGTGCCCGGTCCGGTGACGGCCGCGCTCGCGCTGCTGCCGCTTTTCGGGAAAGAGAAGTAGGGCGTCATCATCGCGCAGCCGTAACGAATGCGCGTGCGATTGTCCGTCGCCATCACGTCTGCGGGCAGGTTTTCTATCAGTTGCGGGACGGTGGGCAGCCCGGCGGCTCCCGTCCCGCCGAAGACGGACCCCATCACGAAGACGCGCGCCTCTTTGGTCTGAAGGTCTATGTTGAGTCTCTCAAGAAATTCGCGCAGGCCGCCCTGCGGGAGATTGGCGGTCCCTTCCAGATCCTGCTTGAGCGCGACCGCGCCGACGTTGGTGCGGCCTCTATAGCCAACGTCGAGGACCATCTCCAAATCTGCCGACTCATAAAAGAGATCCAGAAAATTCTTCAGTTCCTCTTTCTGCGTCTGGTACTGGATAATCTCGCCGAAGCGGCGAGAGGCGGAGTTGGGATTATTCCAGAAGATGGAGTGTTGCGCGCTGGCGTCGCCGCTCTTGACGTTGAGAGAGGCTTGAAAGAGGGTCGGCTCCTGCAATCTGGTCCAGCCGAAATACTTGTTTCTCTTCTCCGCCTGGGACGGTTGACGCGCCAGGTGCAGCGCATGATAGGTCGTCACGAGCGTCCGCGCCTTCACGCTATTACCATTATTCTGATCGGGGTCTATGATGAGAATCCGCATCGGAATCTGGAACAGACCCGCCGCCGCCAGGTAGATGACGGACTCCATGCAGCGAGAGCCGGTCCCCCCAATCGCAATCAGGTAATTTTCAGCCATACTGTTTTCCCTCCGAGTCAGGACAAGTCAGGTAAGGTTAACGGAAGATTAGCATCGGACATTTTGCTCATCAGGCGGCAAGAGCCCGCCCGCGCGCCGCGACGAGGGGCGGCGAAAGTACTTACGCTCAAAGGCTACTTGCTTCTGGGGCCTGGCAGAAACGCATAGCGGCAGCGACAGTCGGACTTGAGCCGGGTCGAAATCGCCACCGTGACGACGAATGCGACGACCAGCGTCAGCAGGATAAGCAGCGTTCTGTAGTTGAGCCAGACCTGCGTCAGTGCCTCGCCAAAGGCCAGGCTCAGCGCGCTGAAGGAATAGACCAGCCAGGCATCCAGAAAGAGTGCCAGCGCGCCCAGGACGGCAATGACGATGAACCAGACCCAGAACTTTTTGCGGGCCTGCCCGTTGACGTTCAGCGAGTTGAGTTGAAATTGCAGACGGCAGAGATGTGCGAGGCCAGCCACAATCCCGAAAATGGCCCCGGCCAGGGCTGCCCAGACCAGACGCGAATAGAACCACTCGTCAAGGACTTCCTGTGAGACAGGCTCTTGTGCGAGGGCCGTCGCAGGAATCAGCAAAGAGAGCATGAGGGGCCAAATCAAGAGTTGGATTGACCGTCGCTTTCGGCTTCGCATAAGTTTCGTCTCCCTCATCGGATGTGGTCCGTTCAACGCTCCTCGCGCCTCGCCTCAATGGTTCTTAACCGTCACAAAGATGGCAGGAGAAGCCTGTGGGGCCAGATGCGTCTTGAAGTGAGTAGTAGCCAAAGGTCTTATCAGTTCCCTGAAGCGGAATGTCCTGTCGGCTTCAGAAGGAGTCTGGTCGCTCGGAGTCGAAACGTCCTCAATCTCCTGGCGCAAACTCTTCGCAGAAGGAATCAGCCGCAGATAATAGAAGCCGTAGTCGCTGCCCGTGTCCTTCGGGAATTTGACGGCGAGGGTGGATGAAGATGAGGCTGAGGCGGGGACGGCATCAAAGCCCGCCGGAGCCTTCTCGGCTTTTTTGAATTGCCCTTTATCCCAACGATAGTATTCGGACGACGCCTCGAAATTCAGTTCCGAGACGGGATACTCAGGAGCGATGGTGCAGTTGACGCTATACTGGACCTGGGCCGGATTCTGTTGCGCGAACAGCTTTTCATCGAACATCTGCCAGTAGTACGGAGCCTGCGGCGGCGACGAGAAGGAGTAGAGTCCTTTCAAGTGCTGGTCCAATTTCGGCGTGCAGGTCACGGCGTCGTCCGCGAAGAGCAGCGTCGTCATCTCTGCCTGCGAAAATGCGTGGCTCAACCCGTCGCGCAACTCTTTAAACTCTTTGGCCGTCGGGCTGAAGACAAAAGCATAGAAGGGGCGCTCGTTGATGGGCGGAAAGCCGTTCATCATCCGGCGATTAGTCTCCGAGTAGAATGGACCGTCGAACTTGCTTTTGAGAATGAAGATGCCGAAAGTGTTGCCACGGTCCATCCATCTTTGAATGGCCTGCACGACGGGCGGCGAGGTGGCCCCCTGCGGCTCTGAGTAGACCCCGTCTGTGATTAAGACGGAGAGGGCCGGATGCTCCTCGTCCGCCAGTTGGCCTATTAACTTATCGTCGGGATTGTACAAGCGGTCATAAAAGTCCTGAGCATGCAGTTCACGTCCGAACCTGCTTCTCTCGGTCAGGCTTGGATTGTTAGGGTTCGTCTCGCCCTTCTTCTGCCCGTATTTATAGAGTTGGCATCCGGGCAGCGCATCGCCTATGGCCTCCACGAACTTGTCGAACTGCGTGTGCTGCGCGGAGTTGACAAACCCTTTCATAGAGAGCGAGGCGTCCAGATAGACGCGCCTCTCTTCGCTCGCCGGGGGCGGAGCGGGACTGCTGCCCTTCTGCGCGGATGAATCGCGCGTGATTCTGGCAGCCAAGTCTCTGGACCCGCGCGCGGCGTTGTTGGAGCAGCCGCTGGCGATGACGGCCAGCAGGGCGAGGAGAACGCAGAGCGCGGTCGAGCGCGCCCGCCGCCGGGGCTGCTTCCCTTTTATAGTTGTGAAGAATCTCTGTGTAACGATTGCCGCCATAAGAATCGGTTGACTCGAAAACAGAACCAAGTATGGATACCATCGGAAATGGTATCGGGACTATTTCGCAGACGAAGTATTAATAACTAAGTCTCACCGATACGGAGGGTGTCATTCGGGATAAACCCAGCTTATCCGAATCAACATCTCTTGGCGGAGGGTAACAGCAGCCAGGTCGCGTGGAATCCAAGAAAGAAAAGTCCAGTGGAATAATCGTCTCAACAAAGCCAATGAGGTGCAGCACAGCGACCTACCTCTGGTCCTCCGGAGCAGTTCATGTGAGAACAGCGCGGAGAACTGTAAGGCCAAGCATTCATTGTGTCAAGTCTTTTCCGTGTCCGGCTGGTCCACGGCGATGGCCCAAGCGAAGGAGCCTCAAATGACGATGCGAAAGCCCACATCGTCGAAATACTCTTGAGAGAGAAATCGCGCGCGGCTGGCCGAGCGACAGAGGCTTGAGAAAACTGCCCACGAGCCGCCGCGCGCGACGCGCAAGGGGTCGCTTGGGCTTTCCCAGGCTGAGCCGTCGGCGGGCGCGCCCCTGTAATTGTCATGCCAGGTATCGGCGCACCACTCCCAGACATTACCGTGCATGTCGTAGAGGTCGAATCGGTTCGGAATGCCGACCTGCCCGACCGCGCTCGCGCCCTTGTCCGAACGCCAGTGATTAAGCGGCGGGGGTTCGGGGTTGACCCCGTTATAATTGATTATCTGAGTATTGGCAGAGCCACGGTCCATGAAGTTAAAGAGCGTCGCAGTCTCTCCGCGACAGGCCCATTCCCATTCGGCCTCGGTCGGCAAACGCACGGCCTGCGCGCTCGAAAGACGAGCGCAAAATTCGCAGGCTTCGAGCCATGAGATGTTGGTCACGGGATGTTCTTCGTCCCTGTTGGTCTTGAGGCCCGGACGGCGCGCGGGCTCAGCGGGCAGGGTAAGAAATTTCGTCGGCAGGTGCGTCGCCACGATTCGCCATTGCTTCTGCGTCACGGGATACTTCCCCATCCAGAAAGAGTTGACCCGCACCCTGTGGATGGGCCATTCCCAACTGAACCACACGGTCGCCTGCGCCTGTAGATAAACCGGAAAGAGAGAGACGAGCCACTTGATATCGTCCTCCCTGGTCCCCATCTCAAAATCGCCTGCGGGCACTTTGACCATCTCAATCGCCACGCCTTCGAGCAGTTCAATGCTTCCTGCCGGGCGCTCTGTCGCGCGGCCCGTAGCTTCAAGGTTAACGACCACGCGGCTTTTCACATGTGTGATTGTCTCGTCCTGCTCTGCTGCCTGAGTGCCCACGGCTTTGAACTCCTGCCAGAAAGCGGCGATGCTCGCGTAACGCCCTTCGACTTTGAGGGCCGTCGCACGGCCCAGGACTCTTTCCATCTCGCGCGTGAATCCCTCGTAGGCCGGATGCGTGGGCAGGTTCTTAATCTGCCTTCTATCGTAATCGGGTCTTCTGCCCGTCAACACATGCAGGATAGTCATCGCCAGCGCGTAGACATCTGCGCGCGCGTCCAGCGGCTGTCGCTGTTCCTCTTCGCTCGCATTCGGGTGATGTTCGGGCGCAGCATACGGGCTGGTTCCGACGAGCACGCCGTCCCTGGCCTTTCCGTCCGCCATGCTTTTGGAGACGCTGAAATCCGCCAGCTTAATCAGTGTGGGATGCGTCGTGTCATCCAGGAGCAGATTCGAGGGCTTGATATCGCAATGAATAAAGGCTTGGCGGTGAAGTTGGCCCAGGGCCTGGCAAACCGGGTCGAACAGTTGAATAACCTGTTGCAGTGTGAGGCTGGCGTGACGGCAATAGTCCCTCAAGGTTCCGCCGCGCATGTACTCGACCGCCAGATATTTGAACTCGCGCCCTTCGTAATTTCTGCTCGCGCCGGATTTCAAGAGCCTGACGACATTCTCATGCCTGACCCTGCTCATGACGTTGATTTCATTCTCGAAATGCCAGAGCACCTGCTCGTCAGAGATGCTGTTGTCCTTCTTCAGACTTGGATTGAGAGCTTTGACGACCACCTCTTCACCAAACGGCGCGGAGGCCAGGTAGACCTCCGTGAAAGAGCCGTCGGTCAGGTGACTGACGATTCGATACTCATCTATTTCCAGCCCTTCGAGATTAAGTCGCATACTCTCCGTTTAAAGCAATCAATCGAATTGTCTTGATCTAGAAAAATCCGGGCGCGCGCCGGAGAGCGAAATGGTGCTCCTGTTACTTACGCCGAATCCGGTTGAGAAAACGCTGGCCCGGAATGCTCTCGCGCATCTCTTCGAGCAGACGCCTGATAATTTGTAGATGCTCCCCGTTCAAGCCTTCGCCGATTAAGGTCAGGGTTTCGCTCGCCTCTTCGAGTACGGGGATAAGTTCGTCCGCGTACCTGTCCCGGTGCTGGCGCATGGCTTCGGAATTTATACGCAGCAGATGACGCTCCAACGCTCTGGTCTGTTTCCAGGCATCATCCGCCGATGTCGTCCTTGCTTCCAGGGCCTTGCTCAAGGCTTCCAGAAAACGCTCTATCTTGTCCGGGTCGTCTAGATAGCCCGCTTCGGAGAAGGCAGTCTTCGCGCGCTCTTCAAGCGAGGGTGAAGATTCAAGATCCCACATCTGTAGGTAAAGCGCGGCCACCTCTTCCACGGGAGCGTTGGCGAGGACCGCCGCGTCGAAAGCGGTGTGAAGAATTTCCAGCAGTTGCCGGTCCTTGTCCCACTTGAACAGGTGCTCCTTTATCTCCTGCGCAAAAGTTTCGTGCGCAGCCAGCGAGGGGTAACGCCCGAGGCTGCTTTTGAGGTGCGTGATGAGCAGGTTCTTGAGGTGATTGGCGTTCACTTTAGGGATTATCTTCCCTATCAAGCGCATCTCATTATCAACCGCTTCACGAGACTCGCACCCTTTGCTGTCCAGGTATTGAATCAACCTCTGAATCATCTCCTGCGAATCAACGCCGCCGAGAGCAAGACTGCGCAGGAACTCATCGCCGTATGCCTGGGCCGACGACGACGAACTCTCTTGCAGGAAACCTCCGAGCAGTAGTTCATCGCTTTCAAACGCGCCCAGGGCCAGTCTTATCAAATCGAGCCTGGCCCCGAGGTCCACGCGCGCCGAGGCGCATCGTTGCATCACTCTCAGATGGTCAATCCATCGCGGCGCGTCCGTCTTGAGACGGCGCAGGCGTCGGAGCAGCCAACCGCTCATCGCGGGCGTCAGGCATTCGATGTTTGAATAATCGTCCGCGCGTTGCGCGCTGGCGACGGCGGACCTGACAATCCTCTCCACGTATCTTTCGTCCAGCGTCGCCAGGGCCGTTATCATATCGTCGCTGGCCTGCTCCCTTAGAAGGCCCAGGGCGATGCGAACGAGCGTGAAGTC
>JAXDFO010000367.1:0-3703 GCA_034665545.1 Blastocatellia bacterium | reverse complement strand
AGTTTTGCCACCGTTGCCCCGAAGATGAACTCCGGATCGTCCGGGTGGGCCGTGACAATCATGACGCGCTTGTAGACGCGCTCGGTCTCCGCTTGCTTCACATCCTTTGCCGTGTCTCTCTTATCGCCCATCTTCGTTCCCCTTCCGTTCAAACGCGCACCTGCTAATTGCTGTTGCCCCGCCTAAAGCACGCGACCGGCATAGGCATCGCTCAAGAGTTCTCTGAACAGTTCCATCCTTTCCACGGAGAGCGGGATTGTGATGCGCGCGAATGCGCCTGGCGGCTTGGGGAAGACCGGAGCCGTCGCCGGATGCAAGGCGCAGATTCCGCAGTGCTCCAGCATCCGTGTCGCTTCGCCGCCAGCATCAGAGAAAGCCACCCAGGGCAGGTCTTCGTGGCCCTTTATCACTTCAAGCCCCAGTGCCGCGAGCATCTCAATGCTCTGCGGCTTCATGAGGCGAATGCGCTGGCGCAAGCGTTCAAAGATGTCTCCTGCGGCCAGCAGTTTCAGCGCAGCATGAAGGGCCAACTCCGATACCTGTAGCGGCGAGATAAGCTCGCGCACGTGCCGGGCCACGCCGCCGGACGCCAGGGCAAACCCGGCGCGCAGACCTCCCCATGAGTAAGCCTTCGTGTATCCACGCAGCACAATCAGATTATCAACGCGGCTCACCAAACGGGCCGCGCTTCCGGCAGGACCGAGATAGGGCGCGGCGCTCTCGTCAATCAACACTAACGCGCCGACGCGCGCGGCTGCCTTGATGACTTCTTCCATCTCATCGAGCGAGAGAACCTGGCCCAGAAAGTTGGGCCGATCAAGATGAAGCAAAGCCGGACGAATGGCATCGAGTTCCGTCATCAATTGAACGGCGGTCGCGGGTTCAGGAAAGAGCCTGACCTCAGTTCCGCGAGCCAGGCTCCACGCCTCCAAATCTCCATGCACCAACACCGGTGCGGAGATGAGCCCGCCGTCTGCCAGACCGCATAGATCATGGAGCAGAGAAGTCACGCCTGGCGCGAAGGTCAACTGCCGTGGTTCAATCTCGCAGTTGAAAAAACGCGAGACCGCCTCGACCCCGCGCTCACAACCGTAAGGGTCATCCACAGGGTAGTTATTAACTATGTCCGCCCCGTTGCGACTGGCAGCGCGAATGAGGTCTTCCCAGACACGCCTCGGTGAAGGGTCAAGCAACTGGTCTTCATCTGGTGCATAGCGCATGTCTAGCCGAACTCCAGAGGGGTTGCGCCATGATCTGACGGCAAGCGAATCTGGAGGGACAGAGAGCGGCCTTGCGATAATCTGCATGGTCTCGGACTGTGACGTGACGGGAAGGCCAGGGGTGAAATCTGCATCAACGCGCTCAATGGCGAATCCGGCCTTCTTCACTAGCGAAGCGAGAGGGGCGATGTGAAGCACCGGCGAATGCACGACAACAAGAAGACCATTATCAGCCAGATGGTATCGAATCCGGCGCAGGAGTCTTCGTTGATTGACGTTTGCTTGAGAATCCAACCCCGGTATGTAGATGGCCGCGTCCACTGTGGCGAGAGGCAAATCAACAATAGCGAGCGGGTCTATTACTTCCCAACGCACATCCACGCCCGACCGTTCGCCGTATCGCCGCGCTTCTTCGAGCGGTTCGGATACATCCAAACCCGTCACCTCGAAACCGGCTCTCGCCAAACGGACGGCGCGGCGGCCCATCCCGCAACTCACATCTAGGATGCGGCGGCCCGGCGCGTGTGTCTCAAGAATCCGCAGTAGATAGGAGACCTCAAGGTCCGCGCGTTCTTCCGTGTCTTCGCCTGTTATAGTCATTGGTTGAATGACCTGCGTTCAGAACTGCGTGGCTAGTATCTCTTGAATCTTCCGCCCGCTCGGTGTGCGCATGGCCTCTTCCGAAGGCTCGTAGAGATAGAGTTGATGGCCGGTCGGGTCTTCGAGTGACGCGACTACCCCGATACCGGAGCGCATGACCTGAGGGGTCAAGCCCGCGCGCCTTCTTGAGAGCGCCTTGACAGCGTGCTCGACATTCTTCACATAGAAGACGGGCGCAACACTCTTTAAGTATCCTTCCGTGAGCACGCGTGGCGAGAGGTGCGTGCTGAGAAGAAGACCCGCATCATATTTGACGACTCCCTCTTGATCGCTGTGTTCCGACGATTGGCTGCACGGCCCGCCTTCTATGTCTCGCAGTCCGAGGTCGTCGTGATAGAAGGTCTGTGTGGCTGCAATGTCCCGCACGAAGAGGAACGTGTAGAGCAGTTCGCTGCCATCGAGTCCCTTGAGTCCGTTGACAGATTTGGCGGACGACTCGGGCGAGACGCGCGACGCGCCCGCGCCGTTCCCGCTTTGACGCGCGCTCATCAAGGCTCGCAGGCGTGGGCCCGTCGGCCACGTCAACGCCTCCTCCGAAGGCTCGTAGAGTGCGAACCAGTGGCCGTCCGGGTCGTAGAAATTCGCTATCTTGCCCGGCTCGTCGTCGCTGGTGGGAAGCAACTCGACGCCGCGACTCTCCAGGGCCGCGCGCGTCTCCGCCATACTCTCGACCATGAAGACAACTTCGGTCGTGGTGTCCTTAGTCTTCGGCAGTGGAATGTTGAAATCAGCCGCCCGGTTGAGCGCTAAGATTACGTGGCCGCAATCGAATTTGACACAGCCCTGGTCTTCCTCTATCACACGCAGGCCGAGCTTCTCCTGAGAGAACGTTGTGGATACTAGCAAGTCACTGACGTAGACGAAAAGGTAAATTACCCTGGAATCCGCTAGCATCTTGTTCCTCCCTTCCTGAGACCTTTTATTTATGAGGCCAGAGCGTAGGCTGCGGCAATCTCCGTCACTTTCGAACCGCTCTCCCACTTCAGGCTCACTTCCGAAGGCACGTAGAGGCAGAAGCGGTGTCCTGACGGATCATCAAAGCGCACAGTCCCTCCGACCTCATTGTAGTCAACGCGGTTGCTCTTAAACTCAAGCCCACGTTTGAGCATGATGGAATACATCTGTTCAATATCTCGACAATAGAAGACGATCAGGTATGTGTTGTAGGCCAGAACCCTGCCGTCCGGCGCAAGCTCTCCCTGTTCGAGCGCGAGCTTGACCGTGCCGGTCGCAAAGCGGGCCATCTTCTCCGTTTGGCTTAAAAGGTCCAGTCCGAGAATGTCGCGGTAGTAAGCGATGGAGGCGTCCAGGTCTTGAACGGTCAGCCGCAACTCTTCAACCGTCGGCCTTCGCGGGCGGGCCGCTGCTGTTGCCGCTCCTGCGCTCTCTGCCGCAAGTTTCCTGAAGACGTAATGATGGCCCTGCGGGTCCGTATAAAGCTCTTCATCCTGCGTGGTCAGGGTGGTGTTGGCGTCGCACAGTCGTTCCGTGGGCCATAAGGGGTCAACGTTAAATACCGTGACGAGTCCATCGGAGCTCGCGGCAGGAAACCTACTCGGCCCGGAGAGGTTGAACGAGAGAATAATATCACCGGCATCATACTTGATAACGCCGTGATGATGGTGTGGAAGATGAGGCTCGATCTCGATGACGGGCAGACCGATGAGAGACTCGTACAACAAGCGAGATGCATCAAGCTGCCTCATCTCGTAGAAGACATACATTAGCGGAGAGTGACGCAAGCTCATGTGACCTACTCCTTAAACATTAGTGCCTTATCATTCGTTGCAGTGTTCGATGAACGCCAGGCTCGCTCGTGTCCC
>JAXDFO010000366.1:0-13892 GCA_034665545.1 Blastocatellia bacterium | reverse complement strand
GGCGGCCTGTCCTTGATGCAAACTCAAAGCTGCAAACTAAAAACTCATGTCATACGAAAACATCAAGGTCACTCGTGAAGCCTGCATCGAGACTATCACGTTGAACCGTCCCGACAAGTTGAACGCTTTCGCCGGGCACATGCGGCGCGACCTGGCCGTGGCCCTGGAACATGCGGCGAGCGATCAGGGCGTGCGCGTCGTGATTATCACGGGGGCGGGGCGCGGCTTCTGCGCGGGCGCGGACGTGGCCTACATGTCCGAGTTGATGGAGCGGCAGGACGTTGACGAATTCGCGCGGCTGCTCGGCGCGGGCCGTCGCGTGCTGACGACCATCAGGCAGATGACGAAGCCCGTCATCGCCGCCGTTAATGGTCCAGCATACGGCGCGGGCTTCAATCTCGCGCTGGCCTGCGATTTACGTCTCGCGGCGGAGTCCGCTTCGTTCAGCCAATCCTTCGTCAAGGTCGGACTGCACCCGGACTGGGGCGGCACATACTTTCTGCCGCGCATGGTCTCCAGCAATCTCGCCTGCGAGATGTTTTTCCTGGGCGATGCGATTAACGCGGAGCGCGCTCTGCAACTGGGCCTCGTCAATCATGTCTTGCCGGATGCGGAGTTGGGAGGCGAAACGCGCAAGCTCGCGGAGCGTTTGCGCGATGCGCCTTACAGGGCCATCGCGGCGGCCAAGCACGCCGTCTACATGAGCGACGGCGCGGACCTCGAACGCATGCTGCAATATGAGACGGAGGCCCAGCTTCAATGCTTTCAATCTGAGGAAGCGCGCAAGCGCGTCCGTGCCTTCTTAGAGAGACGCGAGGTCGCGCGCGCGACTTAAAATTACTGGACCTTGAATCTCTTATGCTGCTCAAAGACAGAATCGCACTCATCACCGGCGGCGGGCGCGGCATCGGTCGGGCCATCGCCTTCGCTTTCGCGCGTGAGGGCGCGCGGGTCGCCATCGCCTCGCGGACAAGCGAGCAACTCTCCTCTGTCGCGGAAGAGATTAAGGAAGCGGGCGGGCTTGAAGCCTTGACGGTCGCTTGCGACGTGTCAGACCTTTTGAGCATCAATCGCATGTTCGCCGCAGTGCATGAAACTTTCGGTCGCGGGGCAGACATCCTCGTCAACAACGCGGGCATTGCCGAGAGCGCGCCGCTAGTCAAAACGGACGATGACTTGTGGCATCGTCACCTGGCGATTAACCTGACGGGCACGTTCTATTGCACGCGCGCCGCACTGCCCGCCATGCTTGAACGCGGCTGGGGACGCGTCATCAACATCGCCTCCATCGCGGGGAAAACGGGCGCGCCCTACATCGCGGCCTATTCGGCATCGAAGCATGGCGTGCTGGGGCTGACGCGCTCTGCCGCGCTCGAAGTGGCGACGCGCGGCATCACCGTCAACGCCATCTGCCCCGGTTATGTTGACACTGAGATGACTGCGCGCGCCGTCCGAACCATCACCGCCAGGACCAATAAATCCGCAGACGAAGCGACGGACGTGCTCAAACGCATGAGCCCGCAGAACCGTCTCATCACGCCCGAAGAGGTCGCATCGCTCGCGCTGCTCCTGGCGATGGAAGAGGGGCGCGGCATCAACGGTCAGGCCATCAATGTTGACGGCGGTAGTGTGCTCTTCTGATTAATGTCTTTTCGTTTCATCAATCCTGAATCATTGGGCGCGCCGCGCGGCTATTCAAATGGAGTGCTGGCGGCGGGGGGCGGCTCTCTGCTTTTCATCGCGGGGCAGATTGCGTGGGACGAGCGGCAGCATATCGTCAGCACGGATTTCGTCGAACAGTTTGACCGCGCGCTCGCCAACCTGCTGACCGTAGTAAGCGAAGCGGGCGGCACGCCTGAGCAGGTCGCGCGTCTCGTCATCTACGTCACGGATAAAAGCGAATATCTCTCGCGCACGCCTGAAGTCGGGGCGCGTTATCGCGCACGCATGGGCCAACACTTTCCGGCGATGGTCCTGGTGGAAGTCAAGAGCCTGCTTGAAGACTCTGCGAAGGTCGAGATAGAAGGCATCGCCGTCATCGCGCCTTGAGCGGTCAAGGCCGGACGCTGATGTTGCTGTGGCTGGCGCGGGCTGGCTTTGCTTCTTTGTTAATCCGAGAGAGGTCTATCATGAAGATACTACAAGAGGCGTCGTCGCAATTGCTGGCCCTGTTATTACTGCTCTGCACCGCTTTGTCCTGCACGACGCTCTCCGGGCCGCGAGACAAGGGTGGCTTCTATCTGGTTCTCGCGGTCAAGGCCGACGGGGCGCAATTGGACCAGAGCATCGAACGCACGATGGCCGTCATACAGAAGCGTTGCGACTCTCTAGCCATCTACTGTAAGCCGCAACGGCAAAGCGGCGACAAGTCCAACCGCATCATGCTGCGCGTTTCAAGCTCTCTGGACCAGGCGCGCGTCAAGACCGTTCTGCTCTCGCAAGGCTTGGAGTTACGCGCCGTCGTCTCGCCGCCTTCGCCCACTCCCGTGCAGCTTTACGCTACGCAGGCGGAGGCCGCCGCCGCCGCAGGCAAAGATGAAGAGACACTGCCATACGTTGAAAGGGAGGGGAAGGCAGGCTCCCTCAACGACAGCCGCTTTGTCATCCTGAAACGCGCTCCGATTATCACGGGCGAAGATATCAGCCAGGCAGCAGCCGTCGCACGGTTTCGTGATATCAAGGATGAAGAGTATCAGATTACCTTCAGGGTCAAGCCGGAAGGCGCGGAGCGGTTCGGGAGTTGGACCGGCGCGAATATCAACAACTACATCGCCATCGTCTGGAACAAAGAGGTCCGTTCCATCGCCTTCATTAAAAGTCAAATTACAGATAGCGGCGAGATTTCGGGTAGCTATACCAAAGAGCAGGCGGAGGACGTGGCCCTGGTGCTCAAGAGCGGCAACCTGCCCGCTTCCGTTGAACTGGTGGAAGAGGGAACCTATAAGCCTTGAGCTTTCCCGATGCCGCTTGAATTTGTGGGCCAGTAATTCTTCGGACCTATGATTGAACCCAAGAGCTTTTTATACGAGGCGCGAGACGGCGTGGCGACCATCACGCTCAATCGCCCGGAGCGTCTCAACGCGCTGACGTTTGAAGTCTACCGCGAGTTGACGGACACCTTCGCGGCCCTGCGCGCGGAAGAGTCCGTGCGCGTCGTCGTGATGACGGGCGCGGGGCGCGCGTTCTGTTCCGGCGGCGACGTGCGGGACATCATCGGAGAACTCTTCGCGCGCGACATGCAGGGCTTGCTTGAGTTCACGCGCATGACCTGCGAACTGGTCCATAATATACGCACGCTGCCCAAGCCCGTCATCGCCAGTTTAAACGGCACGACTGCCGGAGCGGGCGCGTGCATCGCTCTCGCCTCTGACCTGCGCATCGCCAGCGACGCAGCCAGGATAGCTTTCCTCTTCGTGCGCGTCGGCCTGTCGGGCGCGGACATGGGCGCGGCCTTCCTGTTGCCGCGTCTCGTCGGTCTCGCAAAGGCGACCGAACTGCTCTACACGGGCGATTTTATTTCCGCAGAGGAAGCATTGAAGATAGGTCTCTACAATCGCGTCGTGCCCCTTAGCGAACTCGCGGCGGAGACCGGAACGTTGGCCCAAAGACTCGCGGCTGGTCCATCCTTCGCCCTGGCGATGACGAAAGAGATGCTCAACCGCGAGATGGAAGTGGGCCTCAGCGCCGCGCTCGAATGGGAGGCGCAGGCCCAGGCCATCTGCATGCAACATCCTGATTACCGCGAAGCCTACGAAGCCTTCGTGGAAAAACGCGAGCCCAAATTCAAGCTCTAAAATCTTAAAGTATGTCCGACCAATTTATCGAAGAGACGCCGTTTTTTAACGCGGGGCAGCGCGAACTGGCGGGGCTGATGGCAGACTTCGTGCGGCGCGAGATTGAGCCCAGGGCCGCAGAGGAAGCGGACGAGGACGCGCACTTTCGCGCTCTGCTCACGCTCTTAGCGGAGGCGGGCGTCCTGCCCTATGCGGTGGCGGGCACGCCGGGCGAGGCTTTAGACTTGCGCTCGGTGTGCTTGATAAGAGACGCGCTTGCCTACTCTTCATCGCTCGCGGACCTGGCCTTCGTGATGCAGGGCTTGGGCACATTTGCGATGAGCCTCGCCGCGCCCGAACACGTCCGCGAATTCTGGCTCACGCGCGCGGCGAGCGGGAAAGCCATCGCCGCCTTCGCCCTGACAGAGCCGGATGCTGGCTCGGATGTCGCCTCCATCAAGACGACCGCGCGACGCGACGGCGAGGCTTACCTTATTAACGGTCGCAAGCGTTTCATCTCCAACGCGGGCCTCGCGGATTTCTACACGGTCTTCGCCAGGACGGGCACGCGCGCGGATGGACGCGCGGAGATTTCCGCCTTCATCGTCGGGGCGCGCATGCAGGGCTTTCATGTGCGCGAGCGAACGCGCCTCATCGCGCCGCATCCGATTGGCGAAATCGAGTTCAACGATTGTCGCGTGCCCGCCGAAGACATGCTCGGAAACGAGGGCGACGGTTTTCGACTTGCGATGAAGACGCTAGACACGTTCAGGGCGAGCGTGGGTGCGGCTGCCTGCGGGATGGCGCGGCGCGCGCTCAACGAGTCGCTTCAGTATGCGAAGAGGCGGAAACAGTTCGGACGCCCGCTCGCGCAGCAACAGTTGATTCAGGAGAAGCTCGCCTTGATGGCGACGGAGTTGGACGCCGCGCGCCTCCTCGTCTACCGCGCCGCGTATCTCAAGGATGCTGGCGTCGAACAGGTCACGCGCGAGGCGAGCCAGGCCAAACTCTACGCCACCGAAGCCGCTTGGCGCATCATAGACGAAGCGGTCCAGATACACGGCGGCAACGGCCTCGTCCACGGCCACCCCGTCGAACGTCTCTACAGGGATGTCCGCGCCCTGCGCATCTACGAAGGCACGTCCGAGATTCAGAAACTCATCATCGCCGGACAGCTTCTGAAGGAATAAACCGGGGAGCAGGAATAATGCAGCCGCTTTCGCCTGACACGACGCCCGAAGCTCAACAGAAGCAGTTTGAACTGCTGCGTCGCCTGCCCGTCTGGAAACGTCTCGCGCTGACATGCGAACTCATACAAGCATCACGCAAGCTAATGCTCGCAGACCTGCGTCGCCGTTTTCCGAGAGCGACCGAGGAAGAGTTGCGCCGCAGGCTGATTGCCCGCCTGCTGACCCGCGACGAAGTGATTCGCGCTTACGGTTTCGACCCTGAAGAAGAGGCTTACTGAGCGAGCTTGATGGAAAGCCCATTCGCAGTCCTGTTGCAAATCACCCGTGTGCTTGAGAATCAAGGCATCGCCTATGTCGTCGTCGGCTCTTTCGCCAGTTCCTTGCGCGGCCTCTATCGCACCACGGGCGATGTGGATATCGTAGCCGGCATTAAGCTTGAGCAGGTCAGCGCGCTCATCGCAGCATTACAGGACCAATTTTATATTGACGACCAGGCAGTGCGTCATGCTGTCAGAGACCGTCGTTCTTTCAACGCTATTCATTTCGATTCCGTTTTCAAGGTTGATGTTTTCGTGCCGCCGACTGATGATTTTAGCCAGCAACAATTGAGACGGCGGCAGTTAGAAAACCTTGCCCCTGAGGTAGAGCAGGCTATCTATGTCGCCACGGCGGAAGACACAATCCTGGCTAAACTGAAGTGGTATCGCGCGGGCGGCGAAACCTCGAACACGCAATGGACTGACGTGTTGGGAATTATAGGAACACAGGGCCGTGGCCTGGATGTTGATTACCTGCGGGAGTGGGCCGCTAAACTAAGCATCAGCGACTTGTTGGAGATGGTTTTGGACGAAGCGTTGCCGTCTTGACTCGCCGCACATCCGGGCAGCCACGCGTCGAGATGCGGAAGATTGTAGTAACTGGAATGCTTCACAAAGATTGTGATGAATGATGCGATGAAAATCAGTGTCGTCGGCGGTGGGCCAGCCGGATTGTATTTCGCGCTGCTGATGAAGAAACAGAACGCGGCGCACGATGTCACCGTCTTCGAGCGGAATGGGCCGAATGACACGTTCGGCTGGGGCGTGGTCTTTTCGGATAAGACGCTCTCTTATTTGAAAGAGAATGATGAGCCGTCTTACGCGGCGATTACGGAGAGGTTCGAGACGTGGGACAACGTGGACGTGGTCCACAGGGACCGGAAGGTGACGATTCGCGGCAACAAGTTTTCCGGCATTGCGCGCATCGAGTTGCTTAATATTTTACAGGAACGATGTCGCGCGCTCGGCGTCAACTTGTGTTTTCGCACGGAGGTGGGCGAGGTAGAGGCTGATGCGGGAGAGGACTTGGTCGTGGGCGCGGACGGCATCAACTCCGCCGTGCGGCAAAGGCACGAGAAGTTTTTTCAACCGGACTTGAGCGTGCGCCGCAACAAGTATATCTGGTACGGAACGCACAGATTATTTCACGGCCTGACGCTCACCTTTCGCACCTCTAAGGCAGGAGTCTTCGCCGCGCACTCTTATAAATTTAACAGGACCACCAGCACCTTCATCGTTGAGTGTGACGAGCAGACGTGGGCCAACGCAGGGTTTGAGCGGATGACGGACCAGGAGACGCGCGAATATTTGGGCCAAGTTTTCGCGGGTGATTTGGAGGGTCATGCGTTGATGTCTAACAATTCCAAATGGATTAACTTCGTCAACGTCAGGAACCGTCATTGGAGCCATCGCAACATCGTCCTGCTCGGCGATGCGTTGCACACGGCGCACTTCTCCATCGGCTCCGGGACCAAGCTCGCGCTCGAAGACGCCATCGCCTTAGCTCAGAGCTTTGAAGGAAAGACGGATGTCGCGTCAGCCTTGCGTGACTTTGAAAAAAAGAGAAGGCCGATTATAGAAGAGTACCAGGAGGCGGCTTATGAAAGCCTCGTCTGGTTTGAGAACGCGAAGGATTATATTCATCTGGACCCACTGCCCTTCGCCTTCAACCTCATGACGCGCAGCAAGCGAATTGATTATGAGAACTTGAAGCGAAGAGACCCGCAATTCATCGCGGAATATGAAGCGGCAAAAGAGCGAGGATAGCTCCTGAAGGCTTGTATGTGACAAGCCTTCAGGAGCTATCCTCGCGTTTCGTTTTCCCACTCCGGCGAGAGCAAGCGGCGGCGGCCATCTTCGGAGAGGGGGATGCCGGGCTGGTCCAATTGGGTGCGGTCCCAGAGCTTGCAGGTCACTTGCTTGTGCGACTGGTCCAATCCCTCGCAGTAGTTCGTATAAGTGCAACGACGTATCTCGCTCCCTCGTCCGAGCTTCATTTTCAAGAACAGGTCCGGGTCCGCCAGCGTGGCCCGCGCCGCGCCTATGATGTCGGCCTCGCCGCGTTGCAAAATCGCTTCGGCCTGCTCGAAGGTAGCGATGCCGCCCGAAGCGACGAGCGGCGTCTTGAAGCCAGCCGCGCCAACGGCCCGTTTAATCACCGCGGCGAGAGGGACGCCGCGACCGAACGGCCCGCGCTCGTCAGAGATGACGGTCGGCATGCATTCATAGCCGCTCTGCCCCGTGTATGGATAGACGGCCTGGCCCACCTTCGGCTGCTTCGCGTCTTCAAACTTTCCGCCCTTAGAGATGGAGAGATAATCGAAACCGGCGCGCGCAAACTCTACGCCGAAGTACATGGCATCTTCTATACGGCTGCCCGCCTCTATCACTTCGTCGCTGAGGAAACGCAGGCCGACCGTGTAATCATGCCCGACGCGTTCGCGCACGCGCCCGTAGACTTCAAGCGGGAGGCGCACGCGATTCTCCGTTGGACCACCATAGCCATCCTGGCGATTATTGCGCGCGCTCAGAAACGAAGCCATCGTGTAGGCGTGCGCGTAATGCAGTTCGACTCCATCAAAGCCAGCCTCGCGCGCGCGCACCGCCGCCGCCGCGAAAATATCAGGAAGCACAAAGGGCAGTTCGCGTATGTGCGCGAGATGCATATCCGTGACGCGCTCACGATAGCCGAACTCAAGCGACTCAAGCTCGCGCTCGTCAAGCACTCGCTGGACCAATTCACCCGGCGCGAGTTTGAGAAAGGCGCGCACCTCCGCTTCGCTTTTCAACATCCACTCGTCCTCGCCCGTCACCTCGGCGAGCGCACGGCGATGACGCTCCGCGACCTTCAAGAATCTCTCAAAGTACCTCTCTCTTTCGGGACGACGCTTGACGGAGAGAAAGTCTATTATCTGTATGAAGAGCCGGGTGCGACCGCCGCTCGCTTCGCGGACTGTTTCAACCAGTTCTCTCAAGCCGGGGATAAACCGGTCGTGCCCTATGCGCAGCAAAGGCCCGCTCGGAATGTCTCTGACGCCCGTCGCTTCCACGACGAGCGCGCCCGGCTCCCCCTCAGCGAATCTTCTATACCAATCAAGATTGGCCTTCGTCACAAAGCCATCCGGCGTCGCCCGCCAAGGGACCATCGCCGGAACCCACGTCCGGCCCTCAAGCATTAATGGACCAACTTTGAGCGGCTGAAAAAGTAGCGCGCGCGCGGCCTCTTCTGCACCGGGCCAGCGCGTTTCAGGAATCTGGTGGCGAATCGGATGTGCGGGATGCCAGGTCATAGAAAAGCAATTATGAAGTACGAAGGCGGAAGTAGGAAGCCGCAAGGATGAGAGAAATACTATTCAAGATGAATAGCTTGTCTCTCATCCTTCCGACTTGCTTTTCCGCGTGACGTTCCGGGCGGGTGCGAATATACTGAAGCCAGAGAGAGAAAAATTCCCGGTTCAATAATCAAAGTATCTTTGGAGGAACAGCTTTTTGACGGATGAGCTTTTAAAGTGGCGCGGGGAATTTCCGATTCTGGAAAAGTCCGTTTACTTAATCTCGCATAGCCTCGGCGCGATGCCGCGTGCGACCTTCGACCGTCTGCACGATTACGCGGAAGCGTGGGCCACGCGCGGCGTGCGTGCCTGGGCCGAAGGGTGGTGGGAGATGCCGGTCACGGTGGGCGACGAAGTGGGGCGCATCATCGGCGCGCCACCGGGCACGGTCGCCATGCACCAGAACGTCTCCATCTGCCAGTCGCTCATCCTCTCCTGCTTCGAGCCTCAACCGAAGCGGAACAAGATAGTCTATTCGGAATTGAACTTCCCTTCCGTCATGTACGTCTACGAGGCGCACGCGCGCGACGGGCGATTGCGTATCGAAACGGTCAAGTCCGACGACGGCATCACAGTGCCTCTCGAACGCATGCTCGCGGCGATAGATGAAGAGACGCTGCTCGTGCCAATGTCGCACGTGCTTTTCAAGAGCGCGTTTGTGCAGGACGCGCGCGCGATAACCGAGCGCGCGCATGAAGTCGGCGCGATGGTCGTGCTTGATACTTATCAATCGGCGGGCACGCTTCCCTTGAGCGTGAAGGAATTGAACGTGGATTTTGCGACGGGCGGTTCGGTCAAGTGGTTATGCGGCGGGCCGGGCGCGGGCTATCTGTACGTCAGAGCGGACCTGCAACAGAATTTAGAGCCGAAGACGACCGGCTGGATGGCCCACGAATCGCCCTTCGCTTTCGAGAGCGGCGCGATTCGTTACGCGCCCGACATCACTCGCTTTCTGCACGGCTCGCCCGCTATCCCCGCGCTCTACGCTGCACAGAGCGGCTATCGCATCATCAACGAGATCGGCGTCGCCAGCATACGCGCCAAGAGCGTGCGACAGACGACGCGCCTTATAGAGTTGGCCCAGGAAGCCGGACTGCGCGTGACCAGCCCGCATGATGCAGAGCGGCGCGGCGGCACGATTACCATCGCGGTCGAACACGCGGCGGCCATTACCAGAGAACTGATTCGCCGCGAGTTCATCGTTGACTATCGCCCCGGCGCGGGCATACGCATCTCCCCGCACTTCTACACGAAGGATGAAGAACTCGAACTCGTCATCAGCGAGATACGCGCCATCCTTGAATCCAAAGCCTACGCCGCAGGCGAAACGGCGGGAGCGGCATTTTAAAAACAGGAGCCAGAAGTCAGGAGCCAGGAGCCAGAAGGGGTTGAGTTGTCAGGTAGGTATTAAGTTTCCATGTGTGCGAACGTCGTTAGTATAAGGTGGCGCGTGCGTGCTTTTATTCTGGCTTCTGGCTTCTGGCTCCTGGCTCCTGCTGTTATTCACTATGACTGACGATTACGGGCGCGGCGCGCCGATCTCTTATAACAAATACTTGCGCGTTCGTGATTTGATCGCGCTGCAAGACTGTCTCTCCGAGCCGGTCCATCATGATGAGCTTTTATTCATCACGATTCACCAGACATACGAACTGTGGTTCAAGCAGATTCTTCATGAGATTGACGCGGCCATCGCGCAGATGAATGAAGACCGCGCCCCGGCAGCCGCGCGTTCGCTGCATCGCGTCACGGAGATTGAAAAAATTCTGGTCAACCAGATTCACATTCTGGAGACGATGACTCCCATCAACTTCCTCGGCTTTCGTGACCAACTCAATCCCGCGAGCGGCTTTCAATCCATGCAATTTCGTGAAATCGAATTCTCATCCGGCTTGAGAACGCAGGAGATGATGGATAGTTTTCGTGAGGACGAGTTTGCCAACGAACGTCTCTCGGCTCGCTTTCATGGTCCAACGCTCGGAGAGGCTTTCTACTCTCTGCTGCGGCGTCGCGGCCTCGACGCTCCGGCGGATAATCCCGCGCTCGCGGAGCGTGAACGTCGCCAGCTTTACGGCCAGCGCACGCGCGCCGTCCTCGAAGTCCTGACTCACTTCGAGGAGCGTTACGAAGAGTTTCAACTGGCCGAGAGCCTCATAGAGCACGACGAATATTTCAGCCTCTGGCGTTTCCATCACGTCAAGATGGTCGAGCGCATGGTCGGAGCCAAACGCGGCACGGGCGGCTCCGAAGGCATCGGCTATCTGCGCACCACTCTGGACCAAAAATTCTTCCCCGAACTCTGGGAAGCGCGTACCTATCTGGACACGAAGCACGGCGCGTCAGGCTGCCCCTTCACCGGGCACAACGCGAACGCTCTTGATGGAGGTTGACAATAATCGTATGCAGCCCGAACGCAGGAGAGCCGAACGCGTGCGCGCGGATTTGCCCGTGCGCTGGGAGGGCTTTTTGGAGAAGAGCCGGGGGACCATCAGCGACATCAGCGTGAACGGTTGCTTTATCCTGACCGGCGGCTCGGTCAGGCCGGACGAGTTGGTGAGCATGGAGATGGATGTTCCCTCTCTGCTTCGCATGCAGTTGTGGGGCATCGTCATCTACATTTCAGAGCCGGTCGGCTTCGCCATTCGCTTTAATGAATTGGGCGCGCACGAACAAGCCATGCTCTCCCGCTTGCTAAATCATCTGAGCGAGAGAAGCGCGGCGCGCTCGCTCGCTCAACAAAGTCAAAGTCATGAGAAGGGTAGTTAGCATGCCTCTCATCATCCTGCTGGTCTCATGAAGATGAAGATAGAATTTCCCGAACGCTTCAACATGGCTGGCTACTTCCTCTATCACAATCTGGAGGAGGGGCGCGAGCACAAGGTCTGTCTCTATTTCAAAGACGAAACATACACCTACGGCGCGGCGGCGCGCTGGTCCAATAAAGTGGGCCGCGCGCTCTCAGAGCTTGGCGTCTTGATGGAAGAGCGCGTGTTGATAGCCTTGCCCGATTGCCCTGAGTTCGTCTGGACCTGGTTCGGCACGAGCCGCATCGGGGCCATCGTCACGATGGTCAATCCCCTGCTGCCGACGGAAGATTACCAGTATTACTTGTCGTACACGCGCGCGCGCGTCGCCGTCATACATGAATCGCTGGTCCAGACGTTCGCGCAGGCGGCGCAAGGCGCGCAGCACCTGCGTCATGTGCTCGTGGTCGGAGAAGAGCGCGGAGACTTTCTCTCCTTCGCGCAGACCGTGGGCGCGATGCCGGACCAATTAACGCCCGCCGACACAAGCCGCGACGACATAGCCATCTGGCTCTTCACCTCCGGCTCGACGGGCCATCCCAAGGGCGCAGTCCACCTGCAACACGACCTGCCCTACAACACGGAGGCTTACGCCAAGCGCGTGCTCGGCATACGCGAAACAGACATCACGGTGGCCGTGCCCAAGCTCTTCTTCGGCTACGCGACGGGGACCAACCTGCTCTTCCCCTTCGCGGTGGGCGGCGCAACCGCGCTCTTCTCTGAACGCTCGACGCCGCAAAAGATGTTCGAGGTCATCGAACGCTATCGCCCGACCATCCTCACGAGCGTGCCGACGATGATTAACTCCATGCTCAACTTGGAGGAAGCCGACCGCCGGGATATGTCTTCGCTGCGCATGTGCCTCTCGGCGGGCGAAGCCTTGCCGCCCGAACTCTACGAGCGTTGGACCAAAACATTCAACGTGGAGATTCTGGACGGCATCGGCTCCGCAGAGATGTTCCACATCTACATCACGAATCGTCCGGGCGATGTGAAGTTGGGGAGTCTGGGCCGCATCGTGGAGGGCTACGAGGCGCGCATCGTTGACGGTGAGGGACGCGAAGTCGCTATGGGCGAGATGGGCACGCTCCGCGTCAAGGGCGACTCAGCCGCGCTCTGTTACTGGCACGCGCACGAAAAATCCAAAGAGACTTTCGCTGGCGATTGGTGCACGACGGGCGACCAGTTTCATGTGGACGAAGATGGCTATTACTGGTATCACGGTCGCACGGACGACATGCTCAAGGTCTCCGGCGTCTACGTCGCGCCAGGCGAAATTGAAAACTGCCTGCTCCAACACGAAGCCGTGCTCGAATGCGCCGTCGTCGGACACGACGCGGGCGACGGGCTGGTCAAGCCCAAAGCCTTCATCGTCCCACGCCCCGGCGCGCTGGCCTCGGACGAATTGGCCCAGGCCATCAAGGATTTCGTCAAGTCAAAAATCGCCCTCTACAAATACCCGCGCTGGATTGAATTCGTCGCCTCACTTCCCAAAAACGACCGTGGCAAGATTGACCGCAAGCAGTTGAAGTCGGGCGCGTGAGTTGCAACTTTTTTTTGGTAATACTCTCCGATTCACACTTTCATAAGGGAGTAACAAAGATGAAGAATTGAACGGAGGATTCGACCGTGAAAGGGTTATTTCTGTCTCTAGCCGCACTCGTTGTCCTGGGCCTGCCAAGCCTCGCGCTGGCTGATACCATTACGTTATCGCCGACACCGGCCAACCTTAACGACCTGGACCATCACAGCGCATACACCTGGCGAATGGATAATATCAATCTGACAGGCAAGACTATCACAGGCGCGACGCTCACTTTTAAGAACATACGCAACTGGGATAGCAATACCAACATGCTGTTCGTTCACCTCCTGGACACGGCCAAGAATGCAGGCGTCGCATCCTTCATTGACGACCCGACCAATAGCACGCCCGTCACTGACATAACAGATGATTTCGCCAACGCGCGTTATCACAACCAGAGCGGCTGGCTGGTCGCCAACGGCACGGCGGACACATTCCTGGCCCAGCATTCGTTTCCCACGACCGGCTCCGACTGGGTCATTAACCTGGCTGACGTGGGACCGAATCACGTCAACATGTTGAATATTCTGGCCGCCTACATCGCCAACGGCAACAACTTCGCCTTCGGCTTTGACCCTGACTGCCACTTCTTCAACGACGGCATCGTCTTCAAACTGACGACGACGAACAATCCGCCCGCTTCCGTGCCTGAGCCGACCACGATGACGCTGCTCGGAACCGGCCTCGCCAGCCTCTACTATCGCCGTCGCCGCCAGAGACAGAAAGCGCAAAGCTAAACTCAATTCTCGATAAGCAACGAGAAGAGGTTAGCAACGCAGAGGCCAAGAGAGGAACGCAGAGGAAAACAATCATTGTCAATTCCTCTGCGTTCTTCTCTTGGCCTCTGCGTTGATTTTTGGTCCTGTTGAGTTTTACTTGTTCTTGTGTGTG
>JAXDFO010000365.1:0-4723 GCA_034665545.1 Blastocatellia bacterium | reverse complement strand
GATAGCGGCAAGTCTTCGGAGGCCATCCTTGAGCCGGATGAGACAAGAGAGTTTAAGCCGGAACAGAGCCTCAAGATTCAGTACGCGAAGATTAAAGCCAGGCAACTCGAAATCACTATCAACGGCAAACCGGCGCGCGTGCCCGCCGATGCCAAAAACAGCGTCGCCGAGATGCTCATCACGAAAGACGATTACGCACAACTGCTGCAATAAAATTGGACCAATCAAAAGCGATGCGCCTTCCGCGCGCTACGCAGGCGCGCGCCAGAAAGGTCCGGCCACGTGAAAGCCCTTGACCTACTCAAACGCGAACGATGCTCGCACGCTTTATGCCGCGAGCATTTCCATTTTATACTTACTGGAAACGATGAAAGCGAAGGAAGTCAGAAGTCGAGAGCCAGGAGCCGGAAGGAAGGCATTCAAACCTTCTTATTCTGGCTCCTGGCTCCTGGCTCCTGACTCCTCTAGTTGAGGTGCATCATGATACAAGCGAATCTGGTGGAGGGTTTGACCTTCGACGATGTTCTATTAGTTCCGGCGCGCTCGGACGTGTTGCCCAACGAGACTGACGTTTCCACTCAGTTCACGCGCGGCATACGTTTGCAGATTCCGCTCTGCTCTTCCGCGATGGACACGGTCACGGAAGCGGCCCTCGCCATCGCGTTGGCCCAACAGGGCGGCATCGGCGTGATACATAAAAATCTGCCCGTCGAACGGCAGGCCGAAGAGGTGGACAAGGTCAAGCGTTCGGAATCCGGCATGATTGTGGACCCGGTCACGATACGACCGGACAGGCCCGTCTCCGAAGCCTTGAACGTGATGGAGCGATACAAGATTAGCGGCGTTCCGGTCGTTGACGAAGAGGGCCATCTCGTCGGCATCATTACCAACCGAGACCTGCGTTTCGAGACGCGTTTCGACATTCCCGTTTCCGAAGTGATGACGCCGCAACCGCTCGTCACGGTCCCCGTCGGCACGACGCTCGAACAGGCTAAGGCCACCTTACAGAGGCATCGCATAGAAAAGCTGCTCGTCATTGACAACGACAAGCACCTCAAGGGACTCATCACCGTCAAGGACATACAGAAGGCCATCAAGTATCCGTCAGCCGCGAAGGATAATCTGGGCCGCCTGCGCGTCGCCGCCGCCATCGGCGCGACCGGAGATTTCCGCGAGCGCGCGGATGAACTGGTCAAGGCCCGTGTTGATTGCCTCGTCGTAGACACGGCCCACGGCCACTCTTCGCGCGTTATAGAGGCCGTGCGCGAGATTAAGCGTCGCCACTCCGACACACAGTTGATAGCCGGAAATGTGGCGACGACAGAGGGCACGCGCGAATTGATAGACGCCGGAGTTGACGCCGTCAAAGTCGGAATTGGACCAGGCTCTATCTGCACGACGCGCGTCGTAACCGGCTCTGGAGTCCCGCAGATTACGGCGATTAACAACTGCGTGCAGGCCGCGCGGGAACATGGCGTGCCGATCATCGCGGACGGCGGCGTGAAGTTTTCCGGCGACGTGGCGAAGGCGATTGCGACGGGCGCGGACGTGGTCATGATCGGCTCGCTCTTCGCGGGCACGGAGGAAGCTCCCGGCGAAGTGATTCTCTTTCAAGGACGCTCGTTCAAGACCTATCGCGGCATGGGGTCAATCGGCGCGATGCGCGAAGGCTCGCGCGACCGCTACAGCCAGGAAGAGACCTTGAGCGAATCCAAACTCGTCCCCGAAGGCATAGAGGGCCGCGTGCCCTACAAGGGAACGCTCGCGGACATGGTCACGCAACTGGTCGGCGGACTGCGCTCCGGCATGGGCTACACCGGCTGCCGCAACATACGCGAATTCCAGGACCAGACACGCTTCATCCGTATCACCAGCGCGGGCCTCCGCGAATCGCACGTCCACGATGTCATCATCACGAAGGAAGCGCCGAACTATCGTCTGGAATAATTTCGGAGCGGCGATAATCACTACGGCTGTTTGTTGGACCGCGCATACGTGCCGAGTTGGCGGTCGTGTAGTCTCATGAAGATGGCGAGGGTGATGATAGCTCCGACAAGGGCCAGGAACATGTCCCATTGGGTGTCCCAGATGTCGCCCTGTGTGCCCAGGAATTTGTCGCCGAGCGCGGGCGTCACCAGGACGGAGACCCACCATTCTATAAACTCGTAGAACGCGCCGATGGCGAGCACGATTGCCGCCGTGATGAAGGCCATCCAGCGACGCGAAGTCCTGACATAGCGCAAGAGAATTTCCCGGATCGGAATCGCCATCAAAAATCCGAGCATGAAGTGAGCGACGCGGTCGTAGTCGTTGCGCTTGAGGTGATAGTTATCGCGCAGCCAGTTGAAGGGCGCGGCCTCCGCGTAGGTGAAGTGCGCGCCGTAAGATTGCACGAAGAGATAGAAGAAGAACATGTAGTATGAGAGGCGCGTGAATTTGAAATAGGGAGAGGTGGCTATGAGGACCAGCAGCATCGAGACGGGAAAGAAATTTTCCATCGCCCAATCGGCGCGGTCATGCGGACGAATGGCTAAGAGGATGAAGCCCGCGAGGTAGAGCGCGAGCAGGACCAGTAATTCGCGCTTTGATGGAATGTTAGATTGAGAAGTCATCAGCGTCATGTTCCGCCCTTGAAATAATTATCCGACATCTGTCCGGTAAAGATTTGGTCGAACCCTCGTCGCCCCCTGGCCCTCTATCATCATTATAAAGTAAATAATCCGGCCTGAGCTTAAATAACCTTTGCGCTTCAGGATGGCATCCGGTTTGCCAACGCAGCGCGGTTGAATCTATGAGCAATCGTCGCCATGCAGTCTTGATTTCCAACCCTCAGGCGGGTCGCGGCGGGGCGGGTCGTGTGCAAGAGGTTGAGAGGTTCCGCGAGTTGTTGAAGAGGCACGATGTCATGTTGGAGGTCTTGGACACACGCGGGCCGGGCGATGCTGAACACTTAGCGCGCAAAGTGGTCCAGCAAGGAGCGCGCGAAGTTATCGTCTCCGGCGGCGACGGGACCATCAACGAGGCGTTGCAAGGTCTCATAGGGACGGAGGCGCGGTTGGGTATCTGGCCGAGCGGGACGGCCAACGTGCTGGCGCGCGAGTTGGGCCTGCCTTTCAATCTTGAACAGTTGGCGGAGATTATCGCGCGCGCATCTTCGCAACGCATCTTCCTGGGCTGCGCGTTGAAGGAGTTGACGGGCGAGCGACGCTACTTCTGCTTGATGGCCGGAATCGGGTTGGACGCGTCAATCGTGCGCGGCGTGCGCGCTGGCATGAAGCGGCGCATAGGCAAGGGCGCGTTCTGGTATTCGGGCCTCGGACACCTGGCCCACTGGCAGCCGCGCCCGTTCACGGTCGAAGTTGAGGGACAAAGTTTCCCTGCCACCTTCGCCGCGATTGGCAAGGCCGCGCATTACGGCGGCGACCTCTCCATCACACCTCACGCGCGTCTTGACCGACCGGAGTTTGAAATCTGTATCATCAACTCTCAGAGCAGGCTGCGCTATCTGCACCTGCTCTCGCACGCGATGCGCGGCGGTATCAAGGAGAGCCGCAACGGCGCGCGATTCATCCGCGCGACCAGCGCACGGGCCGTTGGCCCAACCTCCGTACAGGTAGACGGCGAACTCCTCGGCGACCTACCCATCTCATTCGAGATAGCCCCGCACTCGATTGAAATCATCACGAAGAGCAGGAGTCAGGAGCCAGGAGCCAGGAGCCAGAATGAAGAGCAGAGCATGCTCTTCATATAGCATGCTCTCGCCTTTCTTCTGGCTCCTGGCTCCTGCTTTATCTTTCGAGCCATTTGGTGCGCAAGGCTCTGGCTTCGGGCGAGGCGTCCTTGAGTTCTTCTATGCGATAGTCGTAGCGTTCGGGTGGGCCGAGGGTGAGGGTGGCGTTGATGGTGCGGCGGTCGCGCTTGACGGTGACGGGGACGCGGTCGTTCTCCTTGTAGCGATTAAGTATAGGGAGCCACGTCTCGCGCTTGACGCTCGCGTTGCCTATCTTGAGCAGGACATCGTCCTGTTTCAGCCCTGCGTTCTCTGCGGGCGAGCCGTTGCGCACGTTGATGAGTCTGGTGCTCTCGGCGTCCGCGAAATCCATGGTGATGCCCGCCGTGTGACCTTCGCGCGCAGGCTCTCGCACGAGTCGCAATCCGACCTGCGCGAACGCCTGCTCGTAGGGCGGCGGTTCGACGCCGTGCGAATAGCGCAGGAAAAAATCGCTCATGTCCGTGCCCGCGACCTGCGATGCCACGCGCTCGAAATCCTTCGTCTCATAGCCACGCCCGCGCAGGTAGTATGAAGCGTTAGGGCTGTTGAGATAGAACTCTCTGTACATCCGCCGCATGACTTCGTCCAGGCTCGCGCGCCCATTCGTCTTGCCGCGAATTAAAAGGTCCAGGACCAGCCCCACGACTTCGCCCTTCGGATAGTAGCTGACCGAGGTGTTGTTGAGATTGATTTTTTGCGCGTGAACAGCGTTGTCCTGAAACGGCGCGGAGAGGGATGAATCCTCCGCGCTCATGTGGCGACTGCCGGGCGAGTTCTCCACGTTTGAGATATTCTGGGCCAACGCGCGCAGGAACTCTTCATCGTTCCAGATGCCAGCCCGACGCTGCATGAGATGGCCGTAATAATTGGTGATGCCTTCGGCTATCCAGAGGCCGCGCGTGTTGGCGGGGCGCGTGAAATCCCACGGGCCGAGTTCGAGCGGACGCAGGC
>JAXDFO010000364.1:0-37410 GCA_034665545.1 Blastocatellia bacterium | reverse complement strand
GGTTGGCAAGATTCTCATCTTCGCCTTTCTCGCTTACGTCTTCTACGAGTTGTCCATCGAGAGGGCTCTGGCCTGGGGCGACATGGTGAGGGGCGCGTTCGATCTCTATCGCTGGGACTTGCTCAAGCAGCTTGGCTTCAAACAGGAAGTGAAGACTAGAGAGGCGGAGCGCACAGCCTGGGCCGAGGTCTCGCGCCAGATGATTTACGGCGACGCTTATAGCGGCAAGATGTTGGATTACGAAGATAAGCCCGCGCCGACCGCGCCCTTCGCCGTCGCCAAAACGCCGCAGATGACCTTTGAGGTCGCGCGCGGCATCAAGCCTTTGGAGACGGGCGACGGCGTCAAGATATTCCTGAGCGTGAAGAACACGGATGCGACTAAGCTCGCCGAAGAGGTGTTATTGACGGACAAGCTATCGGATGAATTCGACTATGAGTGGGACACCGCGCGCATCGAAGGTCAGCCGAACGTTTCAATCGCTGTCGCGGGAGCCAATCCCTACCAGTTCGCTATCGGCAATATTCCGGCCAACGAAAAAGTGGTCCTTTATTATCACGCCCTGCGGCGCGCATCCAGCCGCAGGCACAGTGTTGACTTTCACTTCGATGAGATGGAAAACAACGGCGCGCCCGTCGTTCCATAAGGCACGCGAGAGAGCGTTTACTTGAAAGGAGTTCAGCGATGGAAAACATGAGAGATGACAGGTTGAAAGGTGATCCGCCTGACCAGCAGTCGCAGGTGGATGATGATTTGGTGACGGGATATGGGGGCGGCCCGGTTGGCCCTGGTGATGGAGAGCCAGTGCCCTCAGATGACCGTAGCGACAGAGACTCTGGAGGGATGGGCGGCGACCGTCCGACACCATCCGATTATTAATTCACACGGCGCGGTGGAGCCTTCCGCATGCCAGGAGAGGCTCCCTTTCATCGCCGTCTGCCTCGCGGGGTTCAATCAACTTGAGGAGGGACACATGAAATCCAGCAAGAGCCGTATGACTCAGGCGCAGGTCATCGCGCACATGTCGGAAAAGTTCAACTTCAAACGTGCTCAGACGAAAGAGTTGTTCGACCACCTGGCGGACATAGCGAGCACGGAAGTTAAAGAGAGCGGTGAATTTCAACTGCCCGGTTTCGGCAAACTGGTCCTCTCCGAGCGCAAGGCGCGACAGGGACGCAATCCGGCCACGGGCGAAACGATAGAGATTCCGGCGCGCACCGCTCTCAAGTTTCGCCTCGGCAAAGATATGAAGTCGGTGGCACTCGGCCTCCCTGGAGACAGGGCCACTGCTTCGGATGACATGGGCGGGGGCATGAGCACGCGCGCTCTCGGCGGGGACAGGCCCACGCCTCCCGATTATGAATCCGCGCCTGACAAAAAAGGTCCGGGCAGATAACTTTCCGAATAGCATGTTGGGCCAACTCTGGCTTCGGACCTATTCAAAACCTGATAGAGCTTATGACCAGAATCGCCAGACTCGATGGTATCCCTCCCGCTGCGCCGGGTCAGGTCGCAGTGGACCGTGCTTTGTGTGAGAAAGGCATCGAGACCATAGAAGACCTTCTCGCGTGCGTCGGTAAAGACACGGCCAAAGGCGTCGCTCAGGTCTCGCAAGAGACGGGCGTGGGCCAGGACTTTCTCATCACGCTTCTGCTGGTAGAGATACTCGGAGGCGCGAGGCCGAGCGGCGAGCCGCAGCCCTTCCGCTTCTGGCGATGGCTCAACGGCGTGCGCCTCAACAGTCACCAGCACTGGACCAACTTTAAAATCTTCTGCCAGCAACGCGGCAGTTATTTCTGGTCCGAGATAAGGCGGCTCTGGTTCGGACTGAAACTCATCTGGCTCTTCCCGAAACGTTTCTGGCTGCACTTGAACTGGCTCTGGCATGAGCGTCTGAGTTACTGGCCCGACCTGCTGCTCATCATCCTGCCCCTCGCTCTCATCGCGCTCGGCTTGCAAGCGCGTTCCGTGTTGCGCGCGCAGGCGCAGCAGGTGGCGGTCAAGCAGGAAGCGAACTTGAAAGCCTTTCGCCTCATCAACAAAGACGACCTTGAGTTGGTCAGCGGCTCGACGAAAGAGGACGCCTTCACGAATCCGGAGAAACTTTCGGATCGCTATTCTCTCGTCGCGGTCGGGCCTGGGGAAACCCTGCACGCGGGTCAACTCGTCCCGCCAGAGATAGCTCGACAATTACAGGACCGGCAACTCCTCTCCGTGCCCGTCAAGGCGAACGCCTTCTCAACCGCGCTGGGTCCGGTGACGCCCGTGCGGCTGCTCCTCTCGCCGCGCGCTCCCTTGGACAAGCCGTTGGACCAATCCATCTTTGATGATGTGATTCTGCTGGCGATAGAGAAGCAGGGAGAGAACACTTCGATTGTGGTCGCGTTGACGGACGACACTATCAAAAAGATGCAGCCGTTGCTTGGATTCTCGGATGTCTTCGTGTTACATCCTCTACAGGGAAAATAAAGAATCATGAGAGCTAGAAAACAGGCGGACGCTTCCGGCAAAACATCCAGGCGGCAGTTTGCGAAAAACGTCAGCGTGGCGATTCTGACCGCGCCGCTCGCAACCACTCTGGTCCAGGCGCAAACGCCCGCTCCGGCCAAACCGAAGGAAGCGGTCGCGCCTCCCAATCCGCAACCGGGCCCAACGCCGCCGCCGAAGCCTTCGCCCACGGCGGAAGCCTACGCGGAAGTTGCGCGCGCGCGTTTCGGAGACAAGGTGACGCCCGAACAGATGGAGCAACTCGGCAAAGACATGGAAGGCAACCTGCGCACCGCCGAACGCCTGCGCGCCGTCAAACTCAAGAACGAAGACGAACCGGATTTCATCTTTATCGCTTAACTCAAAACATGATGGATGATGATATTTTCTTTGCTCCCGTGAGCGAACTCGGCGCGCAGTTGCGCGCGCGTCGTCTCTCGCCCGTCGAGTTGACGAAGGGCTATCTTGAGCGTCTCGAAAAGTATGGCCCAAGGCTCGGCGCGTTGGCCTCTTTGATGCGTGACAGCGCGCTCAGGGAAGCGCGCGAGGCCGAGCGCGAGATGATGAAGGGCCGCTATCGTGGCCCACTGCATGGCATTCCTTACGGCGCGAAAGATTTGCTCGCCACGCGCGAGGCGAAGACGACCTGGGGCGCAACTCCATATAAGGACCAGCAATTCGAGAAGGACGCAACCGTGGTCCAACGCCTGCGCGAAGCGGGCGCGATTCTCGTCGCCAAGTTGGCGATGATAGAACTCGCGGGCGGCATGGGCTACAACGAGGCGAGTGCGGCCTGGACCGGTCCTTGCCGCACGCCCTGGAACACGGATTTCTGGAGCGGCGGTTCGTCTTCCGGTCCGGGCGCGGCCACGGGCGCGGGCCTCGTTGCCTTCAGCATCGGCTCCGAAACATCCGGCTCTATTATCACGCCTTCCGCGTTCTGCGGCATCGCTGGCTTGCGCCCGACTTATGGAATGGTCTCGCGTCACGGCGCGATGGCTCTTTCCTGGACCTTAGATAAGCTTGGGCCCATGTGTCGCACGGCGCGCGATTGCGGGCTGGTGCTGAACGCCATCGCGGGGCCGGACCCGCTCGACCCGACCGCGCGCGATTTCAACTTCCGCTACCCGTCGCCGGGCGCGCGCACCACGCAAGGCAAACTCCGCATCGCGGTGATGAAGGATTCGTACGAGAAGGCGCAACCTGAAGTGCGCGAGAATTTCATGCGCTCGCTGGAAGTGTTGAAGAGATTTGCGACCGTCGAGATGAACGTCAAGCTGCCGGACTTTCCTTACGGCCCGGCGGTCGGGACAATCGTTGACGCAGAGGGCGCGAGCGCGTTTCGAGACCTCATAGAATCCGGTCGCGTGCAGGAACTCGCCTCTCCGTCCGGTCGCATCGGCGGTTATTCGGCCTCGCTCGTGACGGCTGTGGATTACCTGCACGCGATGCGCCTGCGCGCGCCCATGCGAAGGGCTTGGGCCGGGATGTTCTCCAAGCACAATTTGCTCGTCGCGCCCTCGCGCGCCACCGTCTCCTATCCCGTGGACAAAACTTTCGACAAAGCCTATCCGGACATCGGCGCATCTTCGCCCATCGGCGCGAGCAATCTGGTCGGCGTGCCCGCCATCTCCATCCCCAACGGTTTCGGCCAGAATAATCTCCCGACCGGCATCCAGTTTATTGGACCAACGCGCAGCGAAGCTCTACTGCTCTCAATCGCCGAACAATACCAGCAAGCCACCGGCTGGCATCAACGACACCCGAAGATGAGCTAAAGGCGAAACTTTCCCCCTCCGCCTTTCCTTATTCTGGACCAGTAAATTTATCTCTTGCGATGTCGGATTTATGCTATATTGACGCCCATCACATTCGCGCTCCTCAAGGACCGGGGGAATCAGGAAGACTTCACAGGTGGTCCGGCACTTATCATCAACTACTACCAGATTGCGTTGATGCGCTCCGCCTGACATCTCAGAGACCGCAACGCTGGCGCGCAGGTCCGTTCGATAAAGAGCACACCCGAAGGAGAAGCATATGCCGACGAAGAAGAGAGAGCCGTCAGAAAAACCGACGTTTGTTTTCAAGGGCACGATTAAGAGGGTCAAGGGTTCGACGATGAGCATGGTGGTCCCGGACGAGCGCACATGCGTCGTGAGAGTGGACCAGGTGCTCGAATCGCCGAAGCTGTTGGCGCACAGTGGCGGCCAGGAGATTACAGTCCTGCTCGCTGGCCGCCAGAAAGTCAGCGCGGGGCAGGAGATGATTTTTCACACCATCGGGTTGATTTTCGGCGACAGCATTTCGGTCCAGTGCATCAGCCAGGAACCGCTCAAGCCAGGGCACATGGCGATGATGGGTAGCATCGCGGACCCCGTCGAAGAGAAGAAGCAGCGCGAAGTCGAAGACCGTTTCGCGGATGCGGACGTGGTCATCTCAGGTCAGGTCGCCGCCGTCAGGCTGCCGGGGGCCGAAGATGCCACGAATAAGAGGCGCGCGAAGCGAGGCATGGTCGAAGCGGAGCCAACTGCGCCCGCCGCGCCCGCCAGCGAACATAACGCTCACTGGCGCGAGGCCGTGATAGAGGTCCACGATGTACACAAGGGCAGTCACGACCGTAAGAATATCGTCATCAACTTTCCCGCCAGCACGGATGTCAGATGGTACAAAGCGCCGAAGTTCGAGCCGGGCCAGCAAGGATTCTTCATGCTGCGCAAGACACAGGTTGAGGAGAAGCCGTCCGCGCGTAAAGGCACACGCGGAATCACCGGCGAGACTCCTGAGAGAGAGACGACCGAAGCTTACACGGCACTTCATCCGGTGGACTTCCAGCCCTATCACGAACCGGAAGGCGTCAAACGATTTATCCAAATCAATCCGCCTGAGAATGAATAGCAAAGCTCTCAGGATGAGCGCACTGTGAGTTGAAGTTAATGAAAGAATAGCTAGCTCTTCGTCCTCATACAAAGGAGAAAAGAAGATGGCAGCCACCAAGAGTCGCAAGGGTACGAAGCGGGCCGCGACATCAACGAAGCGCGGGAACAAGTCCGCAACGAAAAAATCCTCATCCAGTAAATCCGTCGCTGGACCAGTCGCGGGCGGTAAAAAGTCTTCAAAGAAAAAACAGACGGGCGCAGCCGTAGCGCAGAGCGTGCTCGTCGTTAATATGATTCCCAAGTCTCTGAGCGGCGAGGAGAATCAGGACAGCGAGCCGACGCTTGCCGTCAATCCCGCCAACCCCCAACAGATAGCCGGTTCCGCCTTCACGCCGGACCCGGGCGGTGGACCGCGCGCTCCGATTTACATGTCGAGCGACGGCGGCCAGACCTGGACGCTCAACGCGATAGTGCCCAGCAGCGTGCAGGACGGCTCCATCACGGCCGACATCACGGTCGCCTTCGGCACGTCCAGCAATATCCTCTACGCGGGCATCATACGCTTGCCCTTCCCAGATGACAGAACTCGCTTGAACATTCTGCGGACCAAAAATTTTCAGAGCGCGACGGCGATGGACGTGCTGGTTGACCGCACGGGCGCGGGAGTGG
Source organism: Blastocatellia bacterium (assembly GCA_034665545.1). Classification (GTDB taxonomy): domain Bacteria; phylum Acidobacteriota; class Blastocatellia; order Pyrinomonadales; family Pyrinomonadaceae; genus DASYML01. The sequence goes on along the minus strand of JAXDFO010000364.1, from coordinate 31,378 downwards.
ACCAGCCATACGTGCAGGCCGCGACCATGGCGGACGGGCCGGACAAGGGCAAGGACCGTCTCTATGTCGGAGACAACGATTTCAGCGCGCCTTCGGGCAAGACCGCGACGATTGACCAATCGCTCAACGCGGGCGCGTCATCTCCCACGTTCAAGAGCGTGAGAATCGAATCGCGCAAGACCTCAGGCCAGGATGGTCCAACAATTCGTCCCGCGCTGCATAAGGACGGAACCGTCTATGCGATATTTCATTCGTGGCGGACCTTCAATAACCAGACGGGAAAGGGCACGGCGGACATCGTCGTCGTGCGTGATGACAAAGGCGGGACGAGCACTGTTCCTTTCGCAAGCCTGATTGATGCGGGCGACGGTAAGGCCGGAGTGCGCGTCGCGCAGGGCACGCAGTTTAACTTCAACGGCTTTCTAGGCAAGCAACGCACGGGCGGCGATGTCTCGATTGCAGTTGACCCGAACAACAGCAGCATCGTCTACATCGCTTATAACGACGACCAGGGGCCTATCTACGCCTTGCATGTATTGCGCTCGACGGATCGCGGGCAGACCTGGTCAGGGCAGTTGCGTAATATCTCGAACGCCCTGAACGGCGCGCTGGCGATTAACAGTCAAGGGACGGTAGGCTTTCTCTACCAGCAATTGACGGGCACGGGCGCGGCGCAGAAATGGGTCACGAAGTTGGAACTCTCACAGGACGGCGCGTCATGGAACGCCATCACGCTCGCGCAGACGCCAGCCAACGACCCGCCCAAAATCTTCGATCCGTATCTGGGCGACTACGACCACTTGATGGCCGTGGGGAAAGATTTTTACGGCATCTTTTCCGCGAGCAATAAGCCGGACAAGACCAACTTTCCGCAGGGCATCGTCTACCAGCGCAACGCCAACTTCAACACGCGCACGCTGCTCGATGTTGACAACGTGACGCCCGTTCACGTCTCGATTGACCCGTTCTTCTTTAAGGTCAAGATGTGAAATGACAACCAGGGCGAGCGAGAAAGCGTGGGCCGCGCAGGCCGCTTTTATATTCAAAGGCATGGTGCGGAAGGTCAAGGCGGCCACCATGCGGAGCGTTGAGGTCACGGACCAAACGCTGGTCGTGAGAGTGGACCAGGTAATTCAGGGACCGAAGATGCTCGCCGCTTATCTGGACCAGGAAATCACCGTTCAATTGAGCGAAGGCGGGAAACTCAAAAAGGGAGAGCAGGCCGTCTTTTATACCAACGGCTGGCTCTTCGGAGAGAGCGTGGCCGTCCAGTCCATCGGTCATACGAAGGTCGAAGACAAGGCCACGCCACGCTCTCCGGCCCGCGCGCCTGCATTGGTCCAACCCGCATTGGACCAGAAACTCTCGCAGCATGTGGCGGAGGCGGACGTAGTCTTGAAAGGGAGAGTCGCCAGCGTCCGCGTGCCCGGCGAGCCTGCGAGACGAAAAGGCCGGATGTCAACCGCCGCCACGGGGCCGATCAGCGAACACAACGCGCAGTGGCGCGAAGCCCTCGTTGAAGTCGAAGACGTGCAGAAGGGCGAGCACACACATCAACAACTCATCGTCAGGTTTCCGAGCAGCCGCGACATCGCGTGGGCCAACTCACCCAAGTTCGAGCCGGGCCAGGAAGGAATTTTCATCTTGCACAAAGAGAAAGATGGACCGCAACGGCGCGGGGCAAAGACGACGAAAGAAGTTTACACGGCCCTCCACCCGGAAGACTTTCAACCGCTCCACAAGGCGAGAGAAATCAGGACTATCATCCAGCAGCCAGCAACGAAAAAGAGATCACCTTCAACAAAGAAACGACGTTGAAAAGCTCGCTATTTCATCCTTCAGCTTTCAGCTTTTCGGTTAATTGGTCCAGGTAGATGCGCGGGTCGAAGGCGGGGTTCATGCGAGGCTGTAAGAGTTCGCAGATAGCGTCTGCGTAAGGGTCCGGGCTTGAGCCGCCATAGACGCTCGGCTGGTCCAGAATAGGCACGCTCAGGAGACTGACAAGGCAGCCGAGCAGCATCCACAAGAGGGCTTCCCTGCGACTCGCGTTCGGATTGAAAGGGTATATCTGCTCGCGGTCAGCGTAGATGTCCAGGCACAGTCTCTCGAATTCCTCCGCCGAAATTGTTGACATATCAGGCTGAGTCATCTGCGAGGTCTTCTCTCTTAACGCCTTCGATTTCAAGTATGAAATCCGCGCCGTAGGCTCTCGATGGAGTCTGGAATCCTGCGGGCGCATCTCCGGCGAGCACGCGCCCGGCGATTGCGAGCGCGGTCAGCGCGGTCAACGTGTAGCCATCCGGCCCGCTCAAGCGCGACGCCCTACGCTGCCCAGATGCATCCCACACTTCTCCCCACACAAAACTCTTGCCCTTCGCGCGCTCCTCATCATTTGGACCAGCCGGTTGAGCTTTGATACGACGCTTCAAAAAATTCTGCGCCGCCTGTGTCTTGAGCAAACGCCCGAACGGGCGACTCGCCTTCATCATCCGCCGCATTCCTGCGCGCATCGCCGCATACACTTCTATGTTAGGAATGCCCGTGCTGTGATAAGCCGTCGAGACATCGCCCCACGGAATCGTCGTGGACGGAACAGGCCCACGCCCGAAATCTATGAGGCGCGTTTTCCAGGCGGCGGGCACGGGCGTCAATCGCCCGCCGCGCCGGACTAATCCGCCACGGTTGATATTCTCCACCATCGTCGTCGCAGTGCCGTGCGAGATACGCCCCAACCCTTGAATGCCGAGCCTGAGATGCGTCGCGGATGGCAAACGTCTTTTGAGATGCGCGGCGAGACAGTCCGAAGGCACGACATCAAAGCCTGTGCCCGGCAGAAGCATAACGCCCGCAGACTTCGCCTTAGCATCGCGCGCGGCCAGAGACTCGAAGACGGTAATCTCGCCAGTGATGTCCAGGTAATGAACCCCTTTTCGCAGGCAGGCATCCGCCACAGGTTTTGAAGTATGGGAAAATGGACCAGCGCAGTGAAGCACGGCGACGACCGTTTTCAAGGCATCATCGAGCGCGTTTGTGTTATCGAGCGAGAAAGCCAGGTGCGGCAATTTCAACTCGGTGGCGAGCGTTTCTATCTTCGCACGGTCGCGTCCGGCCAGTATGAATTTCAAGCCGCGTTCCTGGGCCAGGTGCGCTATGAGATTGCCCGTGTAACCGTTCGCGCCGTACAAAAGAATGCTCTGCTCTTGTGACATGTGCGGTTCCTCTTCAAGTCAACGCTTGCTTCGGTCCACGCGGGGTCCGGGTCTCGAATAGCAGACCTCTTATGATGCTTCATCCGTCGCCATGAGCATCCGCTTGATGTTGACGAGCGCGCCCAGATGATATGCGTTATGGTCAGCGATGAGCAGGGCTTCGCGCAAAATCGTCTGTCCCTCGCCGTGCGCGAGAGGCGCGAAGAGATTGTTGGACATGTCAGTCACTAAAGCTTCCATCGCCGCGAGGTCTTTGCGGAAAGCCTCTATGCTGTCGTTCCAGTCGGACTCATTCGCGGCGCGCGATTTATCGGGCCAGTAGCCTTCGGGCCATGCGGGCGAGACGTGCGACGCGTTGCGGGTGAACTCCAGGATGTCCGCTTGCGCGATGCGCATGTGCTCAAGCAGTTGCCATGCGGTGTATGGGAGATGTGCTACGGGGCGGTTGATTGCCTCGACGGGGAAATCCTTGATGACGCTCTCGAAGTCGAGATGCGCGCCGCCCCCTTGCAGCACGTAGAGCAAGTGTTCACGTAAAGACTTATCCTGGTCCAATTCCATCACATGCGCCTCCGTTCCCGTTTCCTACTCCGTCTCGCTTCGATTGCCGCCCGCCTCGTCTTTAATCCAGACCGTTTTGATATTGACGAACTCGCGTATGCCGTACGCGCTCAGTTCGCGCCCGTAGCCGGAACGCTTGACGCCGCCGAAGGGCAGGCGCGGGTCCGAGGCGACCATGCCGTTGATGAACACCGAACCGGCTTCAAGTTCATCAATCAAGCGCGCGCGCTCCTCTTCATTATTGGTCCACGCGCTTGAGCCTAAACCGAAGGTCGAATCGTTAGCCAGGCGTATCGCTTCATCAATATCAGGGGCGCGGAAAAGCAGCGCGACTGGTCCAAATAATTCCTCTCTGTAAGCGGGCGCATCAATCGGAATATCCGCGAGCACGGTCGGGGCGTAGTAGCTGCCGGGACGCTCAAGCGGCTTGCCTCCGAGCAGGAGGCGCGCGCCCTTCGCAACAGATTTCTGGACCTGCTCATCTAAGTCTTTGACAATCTGCGGGGTGGCTAATGGTCCTATGTCGGTCGCTTCGTCCATGGGGTCGCCGATGCGGAGCGACTTCATCTCTTCAACGAAGCGTCGTTCGTACTCTTCGTAAATTGGCGCGGCGATGATGAAGCGTTTGGCGGCGATGCAGGATTGACCGTTGTTGATGGTGCGGGCCTTGACGCCGGTCTTGACGGCCTCTTCGAGGTCCGCGCTTGGCATGACGATAAAGGGGTCGCTGCCGCCTAGTTCGAGGACAGTCTTCTTAATCTGCTTGCCCGCAGTGCTCGCCACCTGGCTGCCCGCAGCCTCGCTGCCCGTCAATGTGGCCGCCGCGACGCGCTCGTCTTCGAGCACGCGAGAGACCATGTCGGAGCCTATGAGCAGGGTTTGAAACGCGCCTTCGGGAAAGCCCGCGCGCAGGAAAATCTCTTCGATGGCAAGCGCGCATTGCGGGACGTTGGAGGCGTGCTTGAGCAGGCCAGTGTTGCCAGCCATGAGGGCCGGGGCGGCGAAACGAAAGACCTGCCAGAAAGGAAAATTCCAGGGCATCACGGCGAGCACTGGTCCAATCGGTTGATAGCGAATATAACTTCGCGTGGCATCGGTCTCGATTAATTCATCCGAGAGAAATCGCTCGGCCTGCTCGGCGTAGTAGCGACAGACGCGCGCGCACTTTTCCGCCTCCTGAATGGCGGCCTTGAAGGGCTTGCCCATCTCGGTCGTCATCAATTGGCCGAAGCGTTGTTTCTCCGTTTCGATAATCGTCGCCGCGCTCGTCATCCAGCGCGCGCGCTCTGTGAAGGAGGTGCGGCGATACGCGCGAAACGTCCCGGCGGCGCGCAGAAGTTTTTCTTCAAGCTGGCTCTCCCGAAGCGGCTCGAAAGATTTGAGCGTCTCGCCCGTCGCAGGATTAGTCGTTGCTATTGCCATCTCATTTTATCCCCGAACATCTTTTCTTGTTTGACTCTTTGAAGAATATTGTCGGGCCAAGCGGCAGAGGATGCAAGCGTGCGCACGGCTTGCTTTCAAATTGAACGTATGGAAAAGAATGTTATTGAGAGATGCGAAAGAGGCAGCGCGCGGCGGGTCTACACGCTTTCGTGCCGGTGCGCCCGATATGGGTACACGATTGAATCGAGCCCGGACGAAAGGGCGTTTTACCAGCATTTTAGGACCATTTATCGCCCTTCCAAAGAGCCTTTCGGGTGGCACTGATTTTGCTCTGTTATCAGGCATGATGACAGACGCTGCACCCTACCCAATCTGGCAAACGGCGGAAAGCGAACCTGAGAAGGAGGCTTTACCGGCGACCGATTTCGCGCTCGCGCAACGCTCTGCCGAGGGCGACATGAGAGCCTTTGAGGAGCTTTATCGTCGTCATAATCGCAGAGTCTATAGCCTATGTTTGCGCATGACGGCCAACGTCTCGGAGGCCGAAGACCTGGCGCAGGAAGTCTTCATCCAACTCTTTCGCAAGATCGGAAGCTTTCGCGGCGACTCGGCTTTTACCACCTGGCTCCATCGTCTGACCGTCAACCAGGTCTTGATGCACTTTCGCAAACGCAGCGTGCGTGATGAAAAGACCACGGAAGAGGGAGACATCCCAGAGCAGGTAGTGGTAGGGACTGAGGACCAGAACCGCATGCCCGTGATAGACCGCATCGCCCTCGACAGGGCCATCGCGCAACTGCCGCCGGGTTACAAGTCCGTCTTTCTGCTGCACGACGTTGAAGGTCACGAGCACGAAGAGGTCGCGCGCATTCTCGGATGTTCGGTCGGCACGAGCAAGTCGCAACTGCACAAGGCCAGAATGAAATTGCGCGGCCTGCTCAAACGGCAGAACGTCCCCGAATAATTTCATTAATGGTCCAGAGACCATTCTTTACGCTCACAGTTAGACTTCAACTTCCCTTGCTTATAGTTTGAAACTGCTAACGGGCACGCCCGCCGCGCTTCCAGGTCTCTTTGAGGTTGAAGCGTTTCTCCGTGCGCGAGACGCATTTCCAGCAGACATCGTGCGTCGTGCCATCCGGCTCTGTCTGCTTGATGATGTGCGCGCTCTCCCTGCCGCATTTCTCGCAGTAGACGGCGGGCCTCTCTTCCGTTGCAGCCATCGTATTACTGGTCCTCCTTCGCTGGTCCATCATTATCGCTTCGGCAAACTTTACTGGCCCGGTCGCACCGTCAGATAAACCTCATCGCCGCGACGGTTGATGAGCATGAGCGAGGGGCGTTCGCCCGCGCGTTGGAGCGCGTTCTTCAAGTCGGCCACGGAACGAACGGGCTGGCGATTAATCTCTTCTATCACGTCGCCGCGCTGGACGCCCGCTTCGGCAGCCGGACCGCTCGGGTCCACCTGCATTACGACGAGCCCTTGCGTGCCCGCGCGCAAATTCAACTGCGAAGCGAGGTCCGGCGTCAAAGGCTGCACGCCGATGCCGAGTTTGCCAGTCTCGCTATCGCCGCCACCTTCGCCGCCGTCGCCTTCATCGGCCCTCGCTCCTTCGGCTGTAAATTCGCCGAGGGTCGCGCGCAACTCCTGCTCCTTATTATCGCGCAGGATGGTCAACGTCACTTCAGTGCCGGGCTGCGCGCTCGCCACTTTGTTGCGGAAGCTGTTCGGGTCGTTGACGGCCACGCCGTTGATGGCCGTAATCACATCGCCGCGCTTGATGCCAGCCTTCTCAGCCGCGCTGTCTGCTTTGACGGAACTGACTATCACGCCGCGCGTCTCCTGTATTCCCAGGTTGCTGGCGATGTCGGATGTCACCTTCTGCACGACGATGCCGAGTTGGCCTCGCCGGACCTTGCCGCCCTTGATTAATTGGTCCATGACGCTGCGCGCCATGTTGGAAGGGATGGCGAAGCCTATGCCTATGTTGCCGCCGGAGCCTGACAGAATCTGCGAGTTGATGCCGATGAGTTCGCCGTTGGTGTTGACGAGCGCGCCGCCGGAGTTGCCTTGATTGATGGGCGCGTCCGTCTGTAGAAAATCTTCAAAGCTGCCGTTTCCTGGACCAGTGGAACGACCCTTCGCGCTGATGATGCCCATCGTCACGGTCTGGCCGACGCCGAGCGGATTGCCGATAGCCAGCACGACATCACCGACGCGCACGCCGTCAGAATCTCCAGGCTGCAAGACGGGCAGGCTGCTCGCGTTGACCTTCAACACGGCGAGGTCGCTCGGCTGGTCAGAGCCGACGACCTTCGCTTCGAGGGTGCGGTTGTCGTTCAAATCAACCTTGATGTCTTCGGCCCCGTCAACGACGTGATGGTTCGTCAGAATATAACCGTCCGCGCTGACGATGACGCCGGAACCGAGGGCGCGTTGGAGTTCACGTTGCGGCTGTTGCCCACGCGGCAAACGGTCTCCGAAGAAGTCCCGGAAGAAGGGATCATCCGAGAAAGGAAACTGCTGCGGGGCGCGCACTCTACGATCCGCGCGAATCGTGACGACGGCGGGCACGACGCGGCTCACCACATCAGCATAAGAGTTTCGCACCGCTCCCGTGTCTGAGTTGTTTGAGACGGCGGGCGACGGGACGGGCGAAGCGACGGCGGAAGTGTGGCCGCCCTTGCAGCCCGTTAATGAAAAGATGACGAACATGAAAAATAACAGGCCCGGAATAGTTGAAGCCTGTCGCCACTGGCGGGCGATTGAAAAACCCTTGCTCATGACCTTCCTCTCCTTGAAAAGTTTTGCTCTCAGAATTTATGCTGCCCGGACTCTTATTTTACGCTCCCGCGTCGTCTCGTCAATCGCCCGCGCGCACCACCGTCAGATGTGACTGGTCCAATTTCAGTGTTCTGTCAAGTTCGGTCAATCAATCGTTCAAGCTTATCAAAATGACCGGAGCGAGTCGTTCATCTTGAATGATGAAGGATAAGCTATGACCGCTTACATCTTCATTTTCCTAACGATTTCTTCAAATTTTCGTGCGCGAGCGGCTGGCATGCGTTTCGCATAAAGGCGCATGCGCGCGAAGTGTGCGCGGTTGACGCTGGACCAGTTTTAAGAGACATGCGAGGAAGAATCAGTTGAGAGACACGAAGCAGAAAAACAGGATGATGAAGCGAAGGCTCTTGATGGGCCTGCTGCTCACGTCATGCCTGTTGTTGATGATCCTGGGGGGATTCAATCTGCTGCCGCAACGAATGGGCACGCGCGCTCAGGCGGCGGGCCATTCAAAAATCTCGCCGGACCTGGAAGAGAAAATCAACGGCGAAGGTAACAATCTGATTCCCGTTATCTTCACGACGCAGGGAGAGTCTAACGCCGCACTGCTCACAGACCTGCCCAGGTTGCGCGGCGCGCTCAAGAAAGTTTTCAAGAACGTCAACGGCATGTCGGTCAATCTTCCCGCGAATGTCATCGCCAGTTTCGCGGCCCGCTCCGATGTCGCCTACATCGCGCTCGACAGGATGCTCAACGTCTCAGGCCATCTTGAAGCCACGACGGGCGCGGACCAGGCCAGAAACAACGGGACCGCCGCTACTGGCTCGATTGACGGCGCGGGCAAGGGCACGCCGGTCGGGATCGCCATCCTCGATTCCGGCGTTGACCCTAACAACCACTCTTTCCTGGTCTCCTCTTCATCTTCGAGCACGCAGTCGAGAATCGTCGCCAACGTTGATTTTACCGGCGAGAAAAATTCACTGGGCCAGCCCATCACGGGCGACCCCTACGGCCACGGCACGCACGTCGCGTCCATCGCCGCCGGTAACTCTCACATCTCTTCCGGCGCGTACACGGGCATCGCTCCCAGGTCCAATATTATTAACGTCCGCGTGCTGGACTCCAAAGGACAGGGCACGACCTCCGCCGCCATCGCCGGGATTGACTGGTGCATCACTAATAAGGCCACGTACAACATCAAGGTGCTCAACCTCAGTTTCGGCGGGACGGCGGTTGATTCTTACAGGAACGATTTGCTCTGCCAGGCCGTGCGACGCGCGGTTGATAGCGGGCTGGTGGTCTGCGTCGCCGCAGGGAACGCGGGCCATAACGATGTCATCACGGGTTACGACGCGAGCGGCAAGCCTGTTTACCAGCCCGTCTACGGCGGCGTCCATTCGCCCGGCATAGAGCCTTCCGCGATTACGGTCGGCGCGGTCAACACCCTCGGCACCGATAATCATTCGGACGATTCAATCGCCACCTATAGCTCGCGCGGGCCGACCAGAAGTTATTCAGTGGACCCCGCCGGAGTGAAGCATTACGACAATCTCATCAAGCCGGACCTAGTCGCGCCCGGCAACAAGATTATCGCGGCTGAATCTCCGAACAACTACCTGGTCAAGAGCAACCCTTCGCTTGACGCCACGACCAGCCCGCTCTCATCGCATAAAGTGATGACGATGAGCGGGACTTCTATGGCGACGCCCGCCGTCGCGGGCGCGGCGGCCCTCGTCTTACAGAGAAATCCATCGCTCACGCCCAACCTCGTCAAGATGATTCTGGAATACACCTCGGACCCGCTCAACGGCTTTAACAATCTGGACCAGGGAACCGGCGAGTTGAACGTCGAAGGCGCGGTGCGACTTGCCGGATTAATCTCCCAGAAACTCAACAGGCCGCCGGTGGGCACGCCGCTTCTGACAGGCCCGCTGCCGAAGCAGACCACGAACGTCGCTAACGAAAGCTTTAACTGGAGCGGCGGCATCGTGCAGAACTGGAACTTCGTTTACGGCACGGCCCTCATTAATTCTTACCAGGGCATTTATGGTCCAACAATTAATGCGGGCGCGCTCCTGACGGACGGCGTGGTGGTCTCGAACGGCATCATGGTCTCGAACGGGACTATGCTCTCCAACGGGATTATGCTCTCCAACGGTGTGGTCCTCTCGGACGGCGTCGTGCTGGATAACGGCGTCTCTATAGTGCCCGGCACGAACCTGGCGGATGGCGTCGTTCTCTCGGACGGCGTCGTGGTCAGTAACGGAGTGGTTCTCTCGGATAGCACGCTGGCGGGCATGTCCAGCCAATCAATTCAAACAAATGGAGACGCGACCATCTGCATGATACCCATGCTTGATGCGTCCACATGGTAGGCGAACATTTTCGCATGAAGCGAAGAACAAGAGTGCCCCTGCTAGTAGTCGGTTGGTCAGAATAAAGCCCCTCTCACGCAGTACCTATTCCGATCTCTTTAGGAGCAACAGCAACATGCCTCTCATGGCTGCGCTGGAGGAGCAAGCAATATTTGGACCTGCAATCATCCGAGTGCGCGTGTCCGGCTCCTGACCCTCAATAGCACATGGCTCTCACCGGCAGACAAAGATTTTTCATTCCTTATGTGTGGCTGACCGTCGCTCTCGGAACCGCCGTCTCCGTCTTCTCTGCCTCTCGCCTGCAACCCGCTTCGCTGGACCTGCGTTTCGCCCTGCTGGTCTTCATCACGGTCGGCATCGGCTCGCGCACGACGATACAGATACCTCGCATCAAGGGACACATCTCCGTATCTGACACGCTAATCTTTCTGGCGATTCTGCTTTTTCAGGGAGAGGCGGCGATTCTGCTGGCGGGCACTGAAGCTCTCTTTTCTTCGGTCTGGATTGAATCAAAGTCCGTGGAGATTCCCGTTCGGCAAAGATTGCGGATGGTCATCTTCAACGTGGGCGTGATGGCTATCTCGACCTTCCTCACGGTCTGGGCCTTGCGCTTCTGCTTCGGAAACGATCTGGACACCTGGCGCGTCAACTATTCCTCGCTTTACGTCGTCGCGCTGTGTGTGATAGGGCTGGTCCAGTACGTCGTAAATTCCGGCTTCATCGCCACCGCGCTCGCGCTCAAGAACAACATGCCCATCTGGTCCACATGGAGGACCAATTTTCTCTGGACTTCGCTGACCTACTTCGCGGGCGCGTCCGCCGCAGGCATCATCGCCAAGCTCATAGGCGTGCTCGGCTTCTACGCCTTCGTCGCGTCGGTCCCGATTATCGCCATCGTCTACTTCACCTATCGCACCTATCTCAAGAGCATAGAGGGTTCCATCCGTCAGGCCGAGCAGGCCGAGCGGCACGTCGAAGAACTCAACCACTACATACGCGAGCAGGAGCGCATCAGCCTCGCCTTGCAGGAGAGCGAAGCGCACTTTCGCGGCTCGTTCGATTACGCGGCGGTCGGGATGGCGCTCGTCTCCACGGAAGGTCGCTGGCTGCGCGTCAACAACTCTCTCTGCAAACTGGTCGGCTATCCCGAGCAGGAACTTTTGTCCAAGAGTTTCCCGGACATCACGCACCCGGATGACCTGGACCATAATTTCGCTTATGTGGAACAACTGCTGGCGGGCCAAATTCTCAGTTGCCAGATGGAGAAGCGATACCTGCACAGGAATGGCCACGTCGTCTGGGTGCTCTTGAGCGCGTCGCTGGTCCGCAATGCGTTGGGCGAGCCGCTCCACTTCCTCACGCAGATTCAGGACATCACGGAACGCAAGCGCGCCGAAGAAGCTCTCAAGAGTCTCTCTCTCGTTGACGAGTTGACCGGACTCTACAACCGTCGCGGCTTTCTAGCTTTCGCGGAGCATCATTACAACCAGGCCCGTCGAGTTCACAAACGCCTCATGGTCTTCTATGCGGACCTCGACGGCATGAAGCAGATTAACGACAACTTCGGGCACAAGGAGGGCGACTCCGCGCTCGTCCGCACCGCCAGAATCTTGCGAGAGACCTTCCGCGATTCCGACGTTATCGCGCGCATCGGCGGCGACGAGTTTACCATCCTGGCGACGGGCGCATCCGGCGACGACGCGGAGCATATCTGCGCGCGCCTGCAAGAGAAGATACGCCAGGCGAACCTGCGCGACGGGCGTTGCTATAGCATATCTCTCAGCATCGGCGTCGCGCATTTCTCGTCCAGCAGCAACTTTACGATTGAAGAGTTGATGACGCAGGCTGACGAGGCCATGTACCGGAACAAGCGTCACAAAAAGCTGCTCTCCAACCACGTGCCAGCAGAGAGCGGACCATTAACAACTTCGCCGCGCGCCTTCACCAACGCCAACGTGGAGATTAAGTCCAGCGAACAGGGCGACTCGTCGAAACCCTCGCCCGCGCCCGCGCCGCCTGGTCCAATTAATGTGGAGCCCCCGCGCGCCTCTCTCGAAACGGACCCGCGCAAAGCTTCTTCGACCAACTCACAAACGGACGCAGACCTTTTCCCGCAAGCCTGCGAGGACATCACCGCCCTGGCCGCGCAAATCTGCGCTGCTCCCATCGCGCTCATCAACCTGGCGGGCGCGGAGAAACGCTGGTTCAAATCTAAAGTCGGCTGGACCAGCGAGGAGACATCTCGTGAGGTAGCCTTCTGCGCTCAGATTGGCACGCCCACTGACTCGCTGGTCATCCCGGACACGCTCAAGGACGAGCGTTTTGCGATGAATCCTCTGGTCGCTTCCGACGCCAGCATACGCTTCTACGCGGGCCAATCCCTGACCAACGCCGCAGGGGATTCAACCGGGACGCTCTGCGTCATAGATTGTGTGCCCAGAGAGTTGACGGGCGAGCAGGAACAGGCTCTCAAGGTTCTGGCGCGGCAGGCCGCGACGCTCTTCTCTATGCGCGATAACGACGCCGCTCTCTTCGCGTCAAACGAACGTCCAGCCAGCCGCGCCGATGAACGCGCGCTGCATGACTGGAATCTCTTTATAGAAAAACTTGAGGGAGCGGATAAGCAGGCACGGCTCCGCGATGATTACCAGTTCGCGGTCCTATTCCTGGACCTGGACCATTTTAAGAACATCAACAACAGCCTCGGACGAAAGATAGGAGACGCGCTCTTGAACGCTTTCGGCCAGAGGTTGCAGGGCTGCCTGCGGCGGGCGGACACTGTGGCGCGTCTCGGCGGAGACGAGTTCGCCATCCTGCTCGACGGGGTCGAAGATGTCTCGGACATCATGCAGGTCGTCGAGCGCATCAAGAGAGATATGGCCCAACACTTCATCCTCTCAGGCCAGGAAGTCTTCGTCACCACGAGCACTGGCATCGCCCTCTCCAAGACCGGCTACGAACAGCCAGCAGACCTCCTGCGCGACGCGGAAACGGCCATGTACAGGGCCAAAGCGCGCGGCATATCGCATCACGAAATCTTTGACAAGACGATGCGCGCCAACATCGTCAAGCGTCTTCAACTCGAAACTGACATGCGCCGCGCCGTCGAGCGCGACGAACTCAGAGTCCACTACCAGCCGGTCGTTTCTCTGCGAACCGGACGCATCTCAGGCTTTGAAGCTCTCGTGCGCTGGCAGCATGAAACGCGCGGACTGCTGCTCCCGGCGGAGTTTATCCCCGTCGCCGAAGAGACGGGCATGATTATCTCGTTGGGCCAATGGGTGCTGCGCGAAAGCTGTCGGCAGATGCAGGAATGGAAAGCGCGCGGCCTGTTCTCTGACGGCCCGCTCAACCTCAGCGTCAATCTTTCGAGCAAGCAGTTTACGCAACAAGACCTCGTCGAACAGATTAAGCAGACCCTGCGTGAGACGGGCTTTGACCCGCATCGCTTGCAACTGGAAATTACAGAGAGCGTGGCGATGGAGAACGCGGAAGCGACGACCACGATGCTCGCGCAACTGAAGACGCTCGGCGTTCATATCCTGATAGATGACTTCGGGACGGGCTATTCGAGTTTGAGTTACCTGCACCGCTTCCCCGTCAACACTCTGAAGATAGACCGCTCCTTCATCAGCAGGCTCGGACTGGTCAGCGAGAACGACGAGATAGCACAGACGATTATCATGCTCGCCTCCAACTTGAGAATGGAAGTGGTCGCGGAGGGCGTCGAGACTGAATCGCAGTTGGCCCACCTGCGCATGCTCAAATGCGGATACGCGCAGGGCTATCTCTTCTCCAGGCCCATTGACGGAGAGGCCGCAGAAGCCCTGCTCCGCAAGAAAGTCTCCTGGCAGGTGGACGCCGCGAAAGGCAAAGATAAAAGCGTTGGGGTGAATGATGAGAGTGTGGCTATTCAAAGTTGAATAGTATTTCTCTCATCCTTCATCCAGAACGCCTTCCGACTCGCTCTTATGTATTATTGGCAGGGCGGAGCTTTATGATTTCGAGTTTAGAGTTCTATGAGCCGAGAGCATGCAGAGATTGAGGTTCGTGAGTGTCGAACGATTGAAGAGTTCGATGCGTGCATAGTTTTGCAGCGAGAGGCTTTCGGCCTGCCCGATTTGGAGCTTACGCCGCGTCGTCATCTCATCGTTTCGCGCAAGGCTGGAGGATGGACGCTCGGCGCATTCCATGAAGAAAGGCTGGTCGGGTTCGTGCATCACCTCGCGGCGGTGCTCGAAGGAGATGAGATTGCGGGTTATTCGCACATGATGGCGGTCGCGCTCGCGTACCAGAACAGGGGCGTCGGCGCGCGTCTCAAGTGGGCCCAACGAGAGCGCGCCGTGCGTGAAGGCCGCAAGCTTATTAATTGGACCTGGAACCCTCTGCAATCGCGCAACGCGCATTTCAATCTCAACCGTCTAGGCGTCATCGTGCGCGCGTATGTCGCCAACTTCTACGGCACGGATTACAACACGACCCCGCAGGCGGGCCGCCCCCACGCCGAAGCCCCAGGCATAGACAGCGACCGCCTCTTCGCTGAGTGGCATCTGGATGATACGCGCGTCCGCGTGCTCGCCGCAGGAAGAGAGCCTCTACAGAGAGGCACGCCCGCCGCCACTATCGAGATTCCCACAGACTGGTCCACGCTGATGCACACGGACGCGAGCGCGGCGCGGCAAGAACAAATGCGCGTTCGCTCCGAATTTGAACAAGCCTTCGCTGCGGGACTCGTCTGCGCCGCCTTCGCACGCGACGAGGCACGCCCGCGCTATCTACTATACGAAACCGATGAGCGATGAATGATGATGAGAGAATAGCTATTCTTTCATCCTTCATCCTTCATCTCTTCTGACTTCCGACTTGCTTGCTATGGCTTTGACTCGCTTTGATCGTTACGTTGACCGGCAGGCGCGCGTCTTTACGGAACGCTTGCAGGCTCTGTGCCGGATGCCTTCGGTGGCGGCGCGCGGGACGGGGATGCGCGCGATGTCGGAGGCGGTCGAGCAGTTGATGAAGCGTTCGGGCGCGGGCACGCGCGTCTTCAAGATGGGCAACGGCTATCCGATTGTTTTCGGAGAATGCGGGGCTGGCACAAAATGCTTCATCGTCTACGGCCACTATGACGTGCAGCCCGTCGGGCAGTTGACCAACTGGAGCGCGGGGCCTTTCGCCGCTCCCATCGTTGACGGCAAACTCTACGCGCGCGGCGCATCGAACAGCAAGGGAGATCTGGTCGCGCGCCTCGCGGCGGTCGAAGCTTACCAGAAGAGTTACGGCAAACTGCCCGTCTGCCTGCGCTTTCTGGTGGAAGGTGAAGACGGCCTGGCGAGTCCGAGCCTCTATCGCTTCACGGACGAACACGCAGACCTGCTTCAAGCGGACGGATGCATCTGGGATGAAGGCTACAAGGATTCTAACGAGCGTCTCGTCATCAGCCTCGGTTTCAAGGGCATCACTTTTATAGAACTGCGCGCGCACGGGCCGCGCACGGACCTTCATTCCAAGTGGGGCGCGATTGTGCCCAACCCCGCGTGGCGGCTGGTCCAGGCATTGGCGACGATTGTTTCACCGAAGGGCGTCATCACGATTGACTCATTCTCTTCGCATCTCGCTCCTATCTCGAAGGAGGATTTGGAGGCCCTCGAATCGGTTGAGTTTGACGAGGCCGGACTCAAGCAAGAGTTTCGCATCCCGGCATGGGTGCGCGGCATGAAGGGCCGCTCGCTTCTGAAAGAGCACATCTTCGGCCCGACCTGTACCATCTGCGGCATCCAGACGGGCCATACGGAGGCCGGTGCGAAGACAGTGCTTCCGAGCATGGCGATGGCGCGTCTGGACTTTCGACTCGTGCCTGACCTCACGCCGCAACTCGTCGCAAGACTTCTTCGTGAACACCTGGACGCGCGCGGCTTCAACGACGTGGAGATTATGGAACTGGGCAGCGCGCCGCTCGCTAAATCATCCACGCAATCATCGGTTGCGCGCGCGGCGATAGAGTCCGCGCCGGAAGTCTACGGCGCGCCGCCCGTCGTCTATCCGATGGACCCTTCGAGCGGCCCCGTCGGCGCGGTCTGCGGCGCGTCCGCACCGTCCACCCCGGTCGTCTCCTTCGGCACGAGCTACGAAGGCTCCAACCCTCACGGCCCGGACGAACATATTCGCCTGGACGATTTTATTCAGAGCATCAAGTTCTTCGGGCGCGTGATATACCATCTCGGCGGGCAGGGCAAACACAAGGGCAGCAGCCATAGCTCGCCGTCTCAGACCAGCGTGTGAGATTGATGAGAGGAAAACTCAGGCGAGCTTTTTTGGACCACTCAAATAGTAGCTCCACAGTATTCTCGCAGCGATGGCTCGCCACGGACGCCAGGGCGCGCTCATCTGTTCAAGTTCATTCGGTGACGGGCGCGAGGGCAGTCGCTTGACGCGTTGAACGGCGACGGCGAGGGCCAGGTCTCCGACGGGCCAGATGTCCTGTCTTCGCAGCGACCTCAACAAGTAGATGTCCGCCGTCCAGAGACCTATACCCTTAATCTTCAATAGCTCCGCTCTCACTCCCTCATCATCCAGCGTGTTCAGAGATTCCAGGTCCAGCCGACCTTCAACGATGGCTGCCGAGAGGTGGCGTCCGTAGATAATCTTCCGCCCGCTAAAACCAATCGCCCTGAGCGCGTCCTCTTCGAGCGAGAGAAATTTATGCGGAGTCAAAGGCGTTGCGATGGCGAGCAATCTTTGAAAGACCGCGCCCGCCGACGCGAGCGAGATTTTCTGTTCGAGGATGGTATGAATGAGCGCGGGGAATCCAGGCTCACGAGGCCACATCGGCGGCGGCCCCAGGTCTCTCAGGATGCGCGCGAGGTCTTCGTCGCGTTCGGACAAAAAGCGCAGGCCGCGCGACAGAGACTCATCCGTGAGCGCGTTGTGGATTAAATCTCTGTGCCTCCGTGTCCCGGTGGCTATTTCCTGCTGGTTTGCCATCTTTGCCCGTTCGGTTATGATGAGAATGAACGTTCATCCGAATTTGTTGCAGCGAGGATAGGGGAAGTGCCGACAGCACGTCAAACAATCGAACGGGAAATCTTGAGCCTGCGCCAGGAGATTCGTCGTCACGAAGAGCTTTACTACGTCCATGACAGTCCCGAAATCTCCGACAAAGAGTATGACGAGTTGATGGCGCGCCTGGGCCAACTCGAAGCGGCGCAACCGGAACTCGTGACGCCCGACAGCCCCACGCAGCGCGTCGGAGGTCGCCCCGCAGAAGGCTTCGCGGAGTATGTGCATCGCCGCCCGATGCTCTCGCTCGAAAATAGTTACAACATAGAAGACCTGCGCGCCTTCGATGAGCGATGCCGCAAACTGGCCGACGGTCGAGCTCTTGAATACGTCGCGGAACTGAAGATAGACGGCCTCTCAATCTCGCTTCATTACGATGACGGCCTGCTCGTGCGCGGAGTGACGCGCGGCGACGGGCGGCGCGGCGAGGATGTCACGCAGAACGCGCGCACGATTCGCAGCGTGCCTCTCAAGATGAACGACGCGGCGGGCGCAGGTTTGAGCAAAGAAGTAGAGGTGCGCGGCGAGGCGTATCTCGCGCGCAGCATCTTCGAGAAGATTAACGCCGAGCGCGAAGAGGAGGGCGCGGCCCGCTTCGCCAACCCGCGCAACGCCGCCGCCGGGACCATTCGCCAGCTTGACCCGAAGATAGTCGCCGCGCGCCGCCTCGACATGTTCGCTTATGATGTCATCACGGGCGAACGCAAACCCTTTGCGAGCCACTGGGACGCGCTCGACTGGCTAGCGCGCGCGGGCTTTCGCGTCAACCCTAACCGCGCCCTCTGCAAGAGCATCGAAGAGGTCATAGAGTATTGCAACCAGATGGAGATGAAGCGCGACGAGTTGGGTTATGAGATTGACGGCGTGGTGGTGAAGGTCAACTCGACGGCGTTGCAGGACGAGTTTGGCGCGACGACGAAAGCTCCGCGTTGGGCCATCGCCTATAAGTATCCCGCGCGCCAGGCGACCACGCAGGTCCAGTCAATCGTCGTCCAGGTCGGGCGCACGGGCGCGCTCACTCCCGTCGCTAACCTGGAGCCGGTCCTGCTCGCGGGCACGACCGTCGCACGCGCGACGCTTCACAACGAAGACGAGATTAAACGTCTGGGCGTGCGCATCGGCGATTGGGTCATGATTGAAAAGAGCGGCGAGGTTATCCCGAAAGTTCTCAAGGTCGTTGAGTCAAGACGCACGGGCGATGAGAAGCCCTTCAGGATGCCGAAGAAGTGCCCCGTCTGCGGCGGCCTCATTTCGAGGCCGGAGGGCGAGGCCGTCTCGCGCTGCGTCGCGGCTGATTGCCCCGCCCAACTCAAGGCCCGCATCCTCCATTTCGCGTCGCGCCGCGCCCTGCGCATCGAAGGCTTGGGCGAAGCGTTGGTCGAGCAATTGGTCCAGAAACAGATGGTCCGCGATGTCGGAGACCTTTACAAGCTGCAACTGGAAGACATGGCCGCGCTCGAACGCATGGCAGAGAAGTCCGCCGCCAATTTATTGGCCCAGATTGAAGCGAGCAAGTCGCGCGACCTTCCTCAACTCATTTACGGCCTCGGCATACGTCATGTCGGCGAGAGGACGGCGGCGATTCTAGCGCGCTACGCAGGCTCGCTTGAGCGATTGGCGGAGGCGAGCGTGGAGGAATTGGACGCCATTCACGAGATAGGTCTGACGGTCGCAGAGAGCGTCCGCGATTGGTTCGACGACGCGGGCAACCTCGCGCTCTGCGAACGCCTGCGCGCGGCTGGCGTCAGCACGCAGCTTGAGCGCAGCGCGTCCGCAGGCGATCTCAACGACGCGGCCTTCGCGGGCAAGCAGTTCGTCTTGACGGGCAAGCTATCGGGCCTCACGCGCGACGAGGCCCGCGCCCTCATAGAAGCGCGCGGCGGCCGCGTCACGTCCACCGTCAGCAAGAAGACGGACTATGTCGTCGCGGGCGAAGAGGCGGGGTCCAAACTCGACAAGGCGAACGCGCTCGGCCTGACAGTGATTGACGAAGCCGCGCTCTTAAAATTGGTCCAGGAATAAGTCATCAGTCATGACTTCCTTGAGGGGGTAGAAATGGAAGCGACAAAACAGTTGGAGAATCTGGAACTGGTCTACACGATCTTTTGCGACGACGTGCGATTGGAGGCGGGCAATAGATTGTCTCTCATGGGAGTGATTCCCAACATGATAATGGTCCAGCATCTGCCCGTCACGATGATTAAGTTCGCCGTCGTTCATCACTGGCGCGGCGAGGGCGCGCATCTTTCGGAAGTGCGTATCCTGACGCCGGACAGGCGAGCGCCGGTCATCGTCTCGCAGCCGACGCGCTTCGAGATAGCGTCGGGCGGCTTCGCCGATAACATCAGCTTTTTCGTCAACGTGACCTTCGACGCGCCCGGAGAATACTGGGTCCAGACGCTGGTTGATTCCACGCTCTACGAAGAGCAACCCTTGCTCGTCTCGACCGCCCAGGCGGCGCAACACACGGAGCACTTTTCGGATTCCATTAATTGATGCCGTTCGCGCGCCTGACTCTTTGAAAGACGCCGCGAGTCATAACTCATAAGCTTTTATGAACAACCTCAAACGCATCAACGCCGCTTTAGCATGTCTCTCATTATTGTTGATGGCAATTCCGCCCTGCCTGCTCGCGCAAGCCAGGGAATTCAAGATTCGCGGTTACATCACCTCCCTCTCCTCGCCGAAATCTTTCGAGATAGCGGAATATAAAATCTCGCGCGATGATACGACCGCGCTCGAATTAGTGGACCAGGGGCCGGACGTGCAGTTTCTCCCGGAGGACTTTCGCGTTGGCACGGAAGTCGAAGTGACGGGCGACTATCACAGCGCGACGAACGAGTTGAAGGCGCGCAAAGTCAAGATTGACCTGGACCAATTTCGCAAGCAGAAGCAGCGAGTCATCCTTGACCGGAAACCTGAAACAATCGAACGAGTGGGCCAGAACTGGCGCGCGCTCATGCTCGCGGACGGGCGCAGGATTCGCATAGAGCCGTTGACGCAAGTGACCTTCGCGCTCTCACGCATGGAGAAGGAATATCTTGAGCGCGAGGCCAGGCAGAAGGGAGCGGACAAGCCGCCGGGCTCTTTTCACGCGCTGAGTTCGCTGGATGAAGTTGGCCCGGGCGTGCTCATGACTTACGAGGGAATCGTCGCGCCGGACGGGAGCGTGACGGCTGCGAGCGCGGAGTTCATGCGCAACGGCTTTGAGAAGGACGAAGACGCCGTGCGCGACATCTTCAGGGCGCACGCGAAGTTGCCGGAATATGACAAGGGCAAGGCGGGAAAGCTCACGATGCAGTTGGGCGTCCTGCCCGTGGACTTCAAGATTGTGCCGAGCCAGTTGGCGCAGGATTACATCAACAAACTGGGCCAGAGCTTGATTCCTGCTTCACAACGCGCGCTGCCGGACTCTGACCCCACCAAAGTTCCTTTCAAGTTCTTCATCATCGAATTCAAAGAGCCTATCGTCCTGGGATTGAGCCACGGCGAAGTTGCGGTCACGACCGCCATGCTGAACCTGCTTGAGAACGAAGCGCAACTCGCCTCCCTGATAAGCAAAGAGGTCGCGCATGTGGTCCAGAAACATCAGTACTGGCAATTCACAGAGAGCAAGCAGAAACGCATGTCAATGGTCTTTGGCAGGACGGGCTCATACTCGCATCTTAACGAGAGACAGGCCGACAGGCTCGGACTACAGTACATGACGGCGGCTGGCTATGACCCGCGCGAAGCCCTGCGCGCCTGGGCACTCATCGCAAGCAAGCACGCGAGCGATTCCGACACCATCAGCCGCGCGGCGGAGCATCGCAGCTATCTCATGCTCGAACTGAAAAACAACTACGCGAATTACGACTACGGCGCGGCGAAGAAGAACCAGGATGAACTCAAAAAAATAGCTGACCTCTTAAACTCAACTTCGTCAGAGAAGGCCAGGAAATAATAGTTTGTCTCTTAGAAATAAGAGGCTAGATGAGAGAAGGGCGAGCCTTTAATGTGGCTCGCCCTTCTGCTGTTTTCGAGAATGCGGATGAGAGGGATCGAACCTCCACGATGTCACCATCACAGGCTTCTGAGACCTGCGCGTCTGCCAGTTCCGCCACATCCGCATGCAGCCCGTCCGCTCTCGAATATACGGGCGCGGCGGAACTCCTGTCAAGCAAGCCTTCAGGCACGCTTCCGAATGCTCTCGCATGACGCGTTGGATGCTTTTGCGAGCTATTTAAGAGGGGCGGACTCTGACGTGGTTGCGGGCTGGCGCGGGTCGTTGTTATAGTTCTCTCTTAACTTTTAGTCGCGTCAAATGATGGCTCAAACAGAGAGTGGCCCGGAAGAATTGGCGGAGCGGCTGGCGTTGGTGCGGCGGCGTATAGAGACGAGCGCGCAGCGCGTAGCGCGTGCGCCGGAAGAGGTGACGCTCATCGCCGTCAGCAAGACGCATCCGCCGGAAACTTTACTGCGCGCCATCGAAGCCGGGGTGCGCGACCTAGGAGAGAATCGCGTTCAGGAGGCCGACGCGAAGATTACGGAGTTGGGCCGCACGCGCGCTCGCTGGCATCTCATAGGCCATCTTCAGGCGAACAAGGCGCGGCGCGCGGTGGCCCTCTTCGATGTCATACACTCGCTGGATTCCGCGTCGCTCGCGCGCAGGCTGGACCATTTATGCGCGGAGTCTGCGCGCGAAGAATTGCCGGTCCTGATTCAAGTGGATTTGGCAGGGGAAGAGACCAAGTCGGGCGTTGATGAAGATGAGTTGCCGCGAGTGGTCGAGGCCGTGGCGGCGTGCCAGAGTTTGCGCCTCCTGGGATTGATGACGCTCCCGCCGTTTTTCGAGGACGCGGAACTGGCGCGGCCTTACTTTCGTCGCCTGCGAGAATTGCGAGACGCGCTCGCGTCCGGGGGGAATTTTGGACCGGGACGCGGCGAGCTTTCGATGGGGATGAGCCACGACTTTGAAGTGGCGATTGAAGAGGGCGCGACGATGGTGCGGGTCGGGACGGCCATCTTCGGCGCGCGGCCCGCTCAGACTAAATGATTGACTGAAGAACTTTATGGAAATCATCGCACAACTCGCCATCTTTTTTCGTTACGCGGTGGTGACGATTATCACGGCTGTCATCGCGTTGATGATACTGCGCCTGATAGTCATTTACGCGGACCTCAATCCGTTTAGCTGGCTCGCGTTGTCCGTGCGCAAGTGGAGCGACCCCCTGGTCATGCCCGTGCGCAGCAAACTGCTGGGCCTCGGCTTCGACCCGAAATTCGCGCCGCTCATCACGATTCTGATAGCGGTGGTGGTCGGCTGGCTGACGTTGAAGTTGGTCAGCAACGTGCTGGGGACGATTGCGTTGATTGTCATGAGCATCATGTCCGGCAACATCGTCGCATTGATGGGAAGCATACTCTTCGGCGCGCTCGCGCTGATGAGCCTCTTCATCATCGCGCGCATCATCTTTTCGTGGGGCGCGAGCTATCACAATTCCATCATGCGTTTTCTGTTTCGCGTGACGGAGCCGTTGCTCGGCCCGTTTCGTCGTCTCATTCCGACGGTCGGCATGTTCGATATCTCGCCGGTAGTCGTGCTGCTCCTGCTGCAACTGCTGCAAGAGGCCGTGCTGGGAACGATGGTTCACTTGCCCGCGAACTTCGGTTAGAAGTGTGGCGACGGATGAAAGCTCAAGCAGTTGCGCGTGAGAGGCGCGGCGGTCGAACAGCTTGAAAGGCTCTGCGCGGAGAAGTGAGAAGTGAAGCGAAGAAGTAAGCGCGGTTGCGGGCGGTAAAATGCGCGTGATATATTCCATGCCCGCCCGAAGACTTTAGAAAATTTCTTATTCAAGGAACATCATCGAAATGTCTGGACACTCTAAGTGGCATACTATCAAACACAAAAAAGGCGCGCTCGATGCCAAGCGCGGCAAGGTTTTTACCAAGCTGATTAAAGAGATTACGGTCGCGGCCCGCTCGGGCGGCGGCGACGAGGGCGCGAACGCGCGCCTGCGCAAAGCCGTCTCGGACGCGAAGGCCGCCAACATGCCCAACGACACTATCACGCGCGCCATCAAACGCGGCACGGGCGAATTGGAAGGCGTCAGCTACGAAGAGATTACTTACGAGGGTTATGGCCCAAGCGGCGTCGCCGTCATGATTGACGCGATGACGGACAACCGCAATCGCACGGTCGCAGAGATTCGACATATCTTCGGGAAGAACGGCGGCAACATGGGCGCGTCCGGCTCGGTCAGTTATCTTTTCGATAAGAAGGGCTACATCGTCGTTGATAAGAGTGTGAAGTCCGAGGATGAACTCTTCGAGATAGTGACGGACGCGGGCGCGGAGGATTTGCGAGACGACGAAGACAACTTCGAGATTATCACCTCACCCGAAAATTTCGACGCCGTCCTCAACGCCGTCAAGGGCGCGGGCGTAGAGCCGCACCTCGCGGAAGTCGAGATGGTCCCACAGAACTACGTCAAACTCGCGGGCAACGAAGCGCGGCAAATGCTCAAGCTGATGGAAGCCCTGGAAGACCACGACGACGTGCAGAAAGTCTCCGCCAACTTCGACATTGACGAGGCCGACATGGCCGGAGCATAAAAGCAAAGACTGTCTCTAAAAGTACACATATGGAAGACGACCTGTCTTCCATATGCAACTCTGATATTCACTCCTTCCGGTAAATCCACGAAAGTTGGCCCAACAACTTGTTGGCATAATACTTGCTGGCTACAAACGCGCTAGTCAGCGACTCCAACAGGTCTCTAAGCGCACGGCGCGGATTCCTATTTCCGCGCAAGGTTTGCGCCCCACCGTTTCGCCTATCTCCCTGTCATGAGACGGAGAGGAAATATCATGCACTCAAAATATATTCTGATGCTCTGCCTGGGCCTCTGCATTCTCTGTAGCGGCCCGTCCTTTCAAGCGCAACGGTCTTCTGGAAGACCTGAGCGCGAGACCAGGGCCAATAATTATTACGACCTCCTGGAGAAATATGAGGCGGCGGAAAAGAGACGCGAGCGCGAGCCGCGCCGCGAGAAAGTGGCCGCCGAAGACCAGTTCGAGATGGAGTTCATGCGCTGGAATCTATACTGGCGCGACCACCTCCTTCCCAATTCCGAGCCGGGAACGATGGCGGACATGTCGCTTCCCCTGCGTCAATATTTCATGGCGGCGCAACGCACGCGCAGGAGCACGGTCGAGGGCGTGCTGAAGGGCGCGGTCGCTGTGCAAACCTCCCCGCTTGTGTGCCCTTCGACGGGCCTCGGTAATTGGACCTCTATGGGGCCGAGCACCTACGCGGCTCCCATCATGGGAAGGGTGACGAGCGTTTACGTTGACCCGTCCAACCCTGACATTGCTTACGCTGGCTCCGACGAAGGCGGGCTCTTCAAGACCGTCAACAACGGGGCTTCCTGGACCAATTTAACAGACTACCTACACTATCCGTCTCTCGGCATCACGAGCATCGCCGTGCAGCCCAACACCAGCCCCGCCACGATTTACATCGGGACCAAAAACGGTGGACCGGGCAACAGCAACGGCGTGGGCGGCTCCTACGGTTTCGGCATCCTCAAGTCAACGAACGGCGGCGTGACCTGGAACGAGGTCTTCGCGCTGGCGAATTACAACAACCAGACGAACTACCACATCGGTCAGGGCGCGTTTGTCACGAAGGTCATGCTGCATCCGCAAGACCCCAACACCGTCTACGCGCTGGCGTCACATTTCGTATTTCGCTCGACCGATGCCGGGGCCACCTGGCAGAAGGTGATGGAAATCGTGACGCCCAGTTACAACCCTGACGGCTGCGGCTACATGCTGGTTGACATGGACATCATCAACGGCGCGTCCGGCGTGGCCGATTCCAAAATCATGGTCTCAACGATACGCACCGCCTGGATGGGCGTGGCCAATTCGCCCTGCGGCACGGCGCGGGCTTTCCTTTCAACCACAGGCGGCGCGATGAATGGCGCGAACAGTTCGTTCAACGAAATCACCGCCGCGCTGGTTGGCAGCGATTACACGAACCGTATCGCCGTGACCGTCCAACCCGGCAACAGCACGCAGTTCTTCATCGGCTATGAAAGCATGATTCCAGGCCCGGACACAGGCGACTTCATCATCAAGAAATATAATACGGTCAACAACGGTGTTTCCCTTGCGGGCACTGTGACCGGCAACGGCACCTTCGGTTTGGGCGCGGGCTACTGGAATGTAGAGATGGAATTTTCCAAGCTCAACTCCAACACGCTCTACGTCGCGGGCACGACCCTTTACCGCATGAGCCTCGCGGGCGGATTCAGTTATGCGCAGATTTCCGAGTACTACGCCACCGATCCCAACACCTGCCAGCCCTATTCAAAGACGCATGCAGACATACGCGCCATGACCGTCAGCAAGAGTGGTCCGAACGACATAGTGTTGATTGGCACTGACGGCGGCCCCAGCAAAGCCACGCTAGACCCTTCGACCCCCCAGACGTACGCGACCGCCAACTGGCACGACATGACCGGCGCGGGCCTCGCCCTCAACGAGTTTTTCGATGTGAACGGGATAGAGTCCGACCCCAACATGTGGGTCGGCGGCACGGTGGATAACGGCATGTTCGAGGCTGATAACGGCAACTGGCGGCAGAGGCACAATGGCGACGGCTGGAAGGGCACTATCAACCAGGCCACGGGCGAATACTACGGCATGACCAATGTCGGTTCAATCAAAGGCATGACGGGCACGGCGGGCACGTTCAACTCTCTTGGCTTCGGGCCCGCTCTAGGGCTTGGTCCGGTCGTCTCCGACCCGAACAATCCGTCGGTCATCTATGGCGGCGACGCATATTTTTATAAGTCAACCAACTTCGGCGGCAGTTGGAACACGTCATCGCCGCCGGGGACTACTGGCATTCGCGCGATACATGTGGCCCCGTCCGACTCGAACAGAATCTACGTCTCGCGCGGGGTTCCGACCTGGAACGCGAACGACCTCTCCAAACGCCTGTTCAGGTCGAGCAACGGTGGCAACACCTGGACGGACATCGGCGTCAACCTCCCCGTCCTGGCATGGCTCACTGTTTCAGACATCGCCGTTGACCCGGACGACGCGAACCGCCTGTGGGTCTGCTTCAACGGCTACTGGCCCACGTCCAGCACTTCGATTGGCGGCGTCGCCCGCGTCTATTATTCGGGCGACGGCGGCAACAGTTGGACCGACTTCACCTACAACCTGCTGGCCTTTCCGGTCGCCACCATCGTCTACCGTCGCGGCTCGGATGATGAGCTATATGCTGGCACGGATGTCGGCGTCTTCCGTTACAATAAATCTTTGCACTCATGGGAATGCTTCAACAATCTGCTGCCGGTTGTTCCGGTGACGCGCCTGCGTTTCAACTATTGCCAGAACAAGCTCATCGCTTCCACATGGGGGCGCGGCATCTATCAATCGGACCTGGCCGCACTGCCGAGCGAAGTGGTCAACACGTCCGTCACATGGTCCGGCGTGCGTTATCTCTCGAACAACCTGACGATAGCCCCCGGAGCCACGCTCAACATCACAGGCACGCTCTACATGAGCAAGGACACTGTCATCAGCGTGCAGCGCGGCGCGACGCTCAACCTCAACGGCGGCGTTATCACCAACGCCTGCGGAGAGATGTGGCACGGCATAGAGGTCTGGGGAACCAAAGCTGCGGCGCAGAACCTGGCTGGCGCGCAGGGCAAAGTGATAATGCAGAACGCTGCGAAAATCGAGAACGCGTTGGAGGCCATCACTACCGGCAGGACCGTCAACAACTCGCTCGACCCGAACTACACGGGCGGCATCGTGCAGGCCACCAACTCCTCCTTCTTCAACAATCGCCGCTCGGTCGCCTTCTTGTCCTATCACTGGATGAACGGCACGTTCGAGATGAACAACCAGAGCTACTTGAAGAACTGCACGTTCGAGACCAATCGCCTCCTGAATGATGCGACCGTCATGCCTTATGTTCACGTCTCGCTTGAGGATGTTCACAACCTTTACATCTCCGGCTGCAAGTTCAACAACACGACTTCGACCGCCGTCTTCGGCGTCAACGATAGAGGCAATGGAGTAGTCAGCAACAACGCGCAGTACGAAGTGAACGATATGTTCAATCCTATCATCTATCCTGCCGTCGTGACCGCGCCGAGCGTCTTCAACGGGCTGACCTACGGGGTGCGCGCAGACTTTCCAGCCGCGTCTCAAAAGAAAGTCACGATTGCGAACAGCGATTTCAACAACGTGCAGCGCGGCGTGCAAGTCTTCAGGTCAACGGGGTCATCCGTCATTTCCAACAGCTTCAACGCGCTGCCCAACTCACTGGCGACAACCTTCCACGACGCGACCTGGGGCGTGAGAATGGTCAACGCCTCGAACCTCTCGGTCAACAGCAATACTTTGACCGGGGCCAGCGCGGCCTACCAGAACAACTACGGCGTGATTATTGACAACTGCGGACCCTCTGCTGGCAACCTCGTGAAAGGCAACACGCTCAAGAACCTCTACGGGGGCATCCGCGCATTGGGCCTCAACGGCACGGGCGCGAAGGGGGTCAAGTTCAAGTGCAACATCTTCCAGCCGAGCATGGCCTACCAGTTGTCTGTTGACGCTAGCGGCACGCTCTCCGACCAGGGGACCGCCTGCACGCTGGGCCAGACGGCTGACAATACCTTCTTCCCGCAGGCTATCCCGGCGGGCAGCCAGATTGACAGCGGCGGCGCCTTCTTCTATTACTATGCTTCTGGAACCGTGCCCACCAACGTCACAGGCCCGTTGACCGTCTTACTCAACAATTGCAGCAACACCGTCTCCGGCGAGTGCAACGCAAAGTCGCCCGATATAAAGGTCATCGAGCTTAAGAGCAAAGAGTGAACCCCGCTCCCTGTCCAGAGCAAAGGAGAACGAACCGCGTCTGCCTCGATAGCATCCCTTTCATCGTCGCGTGGTATCTTCACGTTTGGATGCTTGATGCTCGGCGCGGGTTAATGCGGGCGTTAGGCTTCCGATACTGGGCTGGATTAAACTGTTCGCGCTATGAGTTCTTACTGTCAATTGGCTAGCACTGACCCTTTGCATAAACCGTACCATGATCTCGAATACGGTTTCCCTCTGAGTGATGATTCCGCTTTGTTCGAGAGATTTGTACTTGAAATCAACCAAGCCGGTCTCTCTTGGGCAACCATTCTGAAGAAGCGTCCGGCCTTTCGCCAAGCTTATGGAGAATTCGACATTGATATAGTCGCTGCTTATGACGAAGTGCAGAAGCACAGACTTCTCAGTGATGCGGGCATCGTACGCCATCGGCTGAAGGTCAACGCCGCGATTGAGAATGCCCGTCGCTTATTGAAGATACGAGAGGAGTGTGGTTCATTCGCAGGCTGGTTGAATTATCATCATCCACGATCTCAGGAAGAGTGGGTAAGACTATTCAAGGAAAGATTCTTATTTACGGGCAGGGAGATAGTCAATGAGTTGTTGATGAGCACAGGGTATCTGCCGGGAGCGCACGAGGAGAGTTGTCCGATCTATAAAAGAGTTGTTGCTTGCCATCCACCTTGGATGAATAGTGGATGGCAAGCCTAACCACTCATTCAACCCGAGCGGAAATAATGCGGCTCTCGTCTCCCTTGGGCTCTAGCGAACGCCGTGTGGCAGGCCCACGAAGCTCCCTCGGACGGTGAGCGGCGCCGGTGGCCATTCGATGGCCTTCCCCGTCTCGGCATTTTCGCAGGTGGCGAGCTCGACGAGGAAGCGACCGTCTAGCTCGTCGGAGCCTGCCCGCGTAGTGGTGCGGAGATAGCCGGTGGCACGATCTGCGGGTCGGCAGCGCAGTTTCACCTGCCTGCCCCCGAGGGCCAGCGGGAACACGAGGCGCGTTCCTGTAGTGATGCGCCCTTCGCCGCCGGTCTCGATGGAGAGAGCCCAGCCGTCGGCACTGAGCTCTAGGCGGTCGGGTCCGACGCTTCCGATCTTGGCGCCACGGCTCGCGTGGTCGAACCCCGACTCGCGGGGAGTGCCGTCGAGATGGGCCGCGAGCCGTTCCGGGAGGAGCCCGAAGAGGGGCAGGGCGGAGCGAGGCATGACGACACGCACCGCGAACGACGGGCCTCCGGACGTGTTCGAGACGCTCGCCCCAACCGGCTCGTCCGGTCGCCATCTGAGCACGACGAGGAAGGCGAGCAACGCCAGCGCGATGATGATCAGCGATATCTTCATGGATGTCTTCATGCCACCCATGATCGCGGCAGGTCGTGGCGGTGGTCAAGCGACGTAGGAGCCCGGCATCGGGCGTCTTTCTGTTTCCTTAAGTTAGGAATTTACCGAAGGAGTTGAAGAATGCTAGAGGTGATTCTGAAGAGTTTCGATACCCCTGATGAAACTCGTGTCTTTGAAAAGGGCAGATTAGAAATTGTGCGAATTGGCGGAATGGTGCTCGGCAGGGCGAGTTATGAACCTGGCTGGAGATGGTCTGAACATGTAAGTCCAATTGCCAGCGCTCCGCTTTGTGAAGTAGAACATGTGGGAATGGTTTTATCGGGGCGTGCGATGGCAGCGATGAATGATGGGACAGAAGTTGAATTAACTGCTGGCAGCCTTTTCTATGTGCCACCTATTGCTCATGATAGTTGGGTGATAGGAGACGAACCTTATATTTCATTGCACTTCTTGGGGGCCGAGCAGTATGCCACGTAATGTATTTGCGTTAGTTTACGTCAAAAGATGATGCCGCCGCGCAACAACTCATGCGACGCGAGCGGATTTAGCTTGGATTTAATCAACAACTTGGCCGTCCCGTAGAGGCTTGCCGCCGCGTCAATTCGCGGGTTAGATGCTTGTGGAAAATGCTGTAAAGCTGACAATGAGATTTTGATATGACAACTATCGGAACTGTCGAAAGTTTATGGCGTTATCCGGTTAAAAGTATGCGCGGCGAGGAAGTGCCCGAAGTTTTTATGGGATTTTCGGGCATCTATGGCGACCGTTGCTACGCCTTCAAAAATTCCGCCGCCCGCAAAGGCTTCCCTTATTTGAACGCAAATGTGCAGCAACAAATGCTCGCTTATCGTCCGCAATTCCGTTACCCGGAACGCGCCTCAAAACCACCGAACTTGACCGAAGCAATGAGCATCGCACCCGGTGTTACACCTGCAAACGGGGATGCCGAAGATATGGCATTAGACATTATTACTCCATCAGGCGAAATGGTTTCCGTTGATGATCCGGCGCTTATAAAACTACTTGGAGCAGGAATCAGCGAAAAGAACCAACTGCGACTCGTGCGGTCAGACCGCGCTTTAACCGATTGTCGCCCGGTTTCGTTAATCAGCCTGTCAACCGTTCGACAGGTTGAATCGGAATCGGGAATGCCGATTGATAAACGGCGCTTTCGAGCAAATATCTATTTAAATTTCTCTTCAGACGGCGGCGGATTTGCTGAAGATAATTTTGTCGGTTGCCGTTTGCGTATCGGTTCCAATGCAACAATTATGGTTCTTGAGCGTGACCCGCGCTGTAAGATGATTTCGCTCGACCCGGATACGGGTGAGCACAACCCGGAAATTTTACGGAAAGTCGTCCAGGCACACGGTAATTTTGCCGGAGTTTATTGTGCGGTTTTGGTCGAAGGTTTATTGAAAAAAGACGATTTAATCGAACTGGTAGCCGATTGATTTTCCGATTACCATGTGTACTTTTAATTTGACAGTCTATTTGAATGCTACTCAAAGACGCATCTAACAACTCATTCAACCCGCCCGCCCGATAGCATGCCTTTCATCGTCGCGCGGTAGATTGCAAAGTGTGTGCTGTTCGCGCGCGGCGGGTTAGATACTGTGTTGAGAGTCAAGCTCTTTTCGCCCACTCAGGATCGAAGGGCTGGCCCGACTTCAACACTCCATAAGCCAGATGAATCAACTTCCGCATCACCGCACAGATGACACTCATCTGGCTCTTGCCGCGCTCTTGCAGGCCCTTCGCCCATGATTGAAAGAACTCACTGC
>JAXDFO010000363.1:0-5200 GCA_034665545.1 Blastocatellia bacterium | reverse complement strand
GAGGCGCAGCGTCAGTTCCATCTCATAGCCCGCCTCGCGCAGTCTCTCTATGGCTTCGGCGACCTCCGGCGAGCGTTCGACCGCCGCGTTGATGGCCGACCCTATCTCCTGCACGATCTCTTTGGCTTCGTCGTTAATATCCAAAACGCACCCCGCGCCTGCTTCAATTTTTTTGACTGGAAAATACTCACCAAATGCTAAGCGACGCGCAGGTGAAAGGCAAGTATGAAGTCGTCTGGATAAAGGATGAAAGAAATACTCTTGAAGATGAATAGCTTATCTTTCATCTTTCATCCTTCCGACTTCATACTTGCTCTCGCTTGTGTTAGGCTTTGCGCACAATGCCCCGTAAATAACTTGCGACGCTTGATTTTCCCACTGGACCAGGAATAACCCGTTATGACAACGAAAACGAGCGCCGAAAGGCGCGCGAGCTTTGAGACGCCATCCGGCATCGAACTGCCCAACGATTTCAACCCCTCGAACACGGACGCGCCCGACTACGAACGCGACCTCGGCGCGCCGGGCGAATACCCCTACACGCGCGGCATTCGCCCGAACATGTATCGCGGTCGTTTCTGGACCATGCGACAGTACGCGGGCTACGCGAGCGCGGAAGAGTCCAACGCGCGTTACAAATATTTATTGGCCCAGGGAACGACGGGTCTCTCCGTGGCCTTCGACTTGCCGACGCAGATCGGACTTGATTCGGACGACGCGCTCGCGGCTGGCGAAGTCGGCAAGGTCGGCGTAGCGATTGATTCGCTCGAAGACATGCAACGCCTCTTTGACGGCATCCCGCTCGATACGGTCTCGACCTCTATGACCATCAACGCGACGGCCTCGACGCTGCTCTGCCTTTATCTCTCTGTGGCGAAGCGGCAGAACGTCTCTTTCGATAAAGTGAGCGGCACGATTCAGAACGACATCCTCAAGGAGTACATCGCGCGCGGCACTTACATCTATCCGCCCGCGCCTTCGCTGCGTCTGGTGACGGACACCTTCGCCTTCTGCGCACGCGAAGTGCCCAACTGGAATACCATCTCCATCAGCGGCTATCACATACGCGAGGCGGGTTCGACCGCCGCGCAGGAGATAGCCTTCACCATCGCTGATGCCATCGCCTACGTCGAAGCCGCGCTCGCCGCCGGACTCAAGACGGACGAGTTCGCGCCGCGTCTCTCCTTCTTCTTCAACTCGCACAACAACCTCTTGGAAGAGATAGCCAAGTTTCGCGCCGCACGTCGTCTCTGGGCGCGCACGATGCGCGAACGCTTCAACGCGCGCGACCCGCGCTCTCTCATGCTGCGCTTTCACACGCAGACCGCAGGCTCTTCTTTACAGGCCCAGCAACCGGAAGTGAACATCGTGCGCACGACGATTCAAGCACTCGCGGCGGTCCTCGGCGGCACGCAGAGTCTTCACACCAACGCGATGGATGAAGCCCTCGCCTTGCCCACCGAACAGGCCGCGCGCATAGCCCTGCGCACGCAGCAAACCATCGCGCACGAATCCGGCGTCGCCGACATAGTGGACCCGCTCGCGGGCTCATACGCGATAGAACATCTGACGGACGAACTCGAACGTCGCGCCGCAGACTATATAGAAAAGATAGACGCGATGGGCGGCATGCTGCGCGCGATTGAGACGGGCTACGTGCAGCGAGAGATACAGGATGCGGCTTACGACTACCAGCGCGCCATCGAGACAGGCGATCAGGTCGTGGTCGGCGTCAATCGTTTTCAAGTCGAAGAAGAGGGCAGCGTGCCCACGCTTCGCGTTGACCCGGCCATCGAGTTGGCCCAGGTCGAACGCCTCCGCTCCCTCCGCGCACGACGCGACAATGAGGCCGCAGAGACCTCCCTCGTCAAACTAGAAGAGGCCGCGCGCGGCACTGAAAACATCCTCCCGCGCATCCTCGCTTGCGTTGAAGCGCTCGTCACCGTCGGCGAAATCAGCCACCGCCTTCGCCGCGTCTGGGGCGAGTACCGCGAAGCCGTCACGGTGTAATACAATCAAATCATGGCGCACTTGCTGGAAGTCAAAAATTTGCAGACGCAATTTCCGACGCGGGCAGGGTTAGTGCGGGCTGTGGATGGTGTGAGTTTTTATGTTGATAAAGGCGAGTTGTTGGGGCTTGTTGGTGAGTCGGGTTGTGGGAAATCAATCACGGCGTTGTCTTTGATGAGGCTTATCGCGCCGCCGGGGCGGATTGTGGGCGGGGAGATTGTGTTCGACGGGGAGAATTTGCTGGCGGCTTCGGAAGAGAGGATGCGGGAGATTAGGGGCGATGACATCGCCATGATTTTTCAAGACCCCATGACTTCGCTCAATCCTGTCTATACTGTGGGCGAGCAGATAGCGGAGGCGCTCAGGCTGCATCGAAAGTTGTCGCGCCAGGCGGCGCGTGAGACGGCGATTGAAGCGATGCGGGAGGTGGCGATACCGGACCCCGCGCGGCGCGCAAAGGATTACCCGCACCAGTTGTCGGGCGGAATGCGGCAGCGCGTGATGATAGCGATGGCGCTGGCGTGCGACCCGAAGCTCTTGATTGCGGATGAGCCGACGACCGCGCTCGACGTGACGATTCAGGCGCAGATACTTGAGTTGTTGAATGAGTTGAGACGGACGAGGGAATTGGGCGTGTTGCTGATTACGCACGACCTGGGCGTGGTGGCGGAGACGGCGGATCGCGTCGCGGTGATGTACACGGGGCGCATCGTTGAAGAGTCTCCGGTGGAAGAGTTGTTCGCGCGTCCGAAGATGCCATACACGGAAGGGCTGCTGCGTTCCGTGCCGAAGTTGACGGCGGAGCACGTTAAGAAGGTCCAGAGGTTGGAGACGATAGAGGGCATCGTGCCGAGTCCGACCGCGCTGCCTGCGGGCTGCCACTTCGCGCCGCGCTGCTCGCATCGCATGCCGCGCTGCACGGAGGGAGAGATTCCGCTTTATCAATTAGAGGG
Organism: Blastocatellia bacterium; assembly: GCA_034665545.1. Classification (GTDB taxonomy): domain Bacteria; phylum Acidobacteriota; class Blastocatellia; order Pyrinomonadales; family Pyrinomonadaceae; genus DASYML01. Next base: position 2,237 of record JAXDFO010000363.1, on the reverse strand, counting down.
CGAAGTGAAAGTGCGCTGCGTGCTTTACGACCTGGCTTCGGCTGTGGCGGCAGACCATCAAGAGCAGGTCGGAAGCAGGAAGGCGGAAGGATGACGGGCGACTATTCAACGAGTGTGCCAGCCCGTGAGGCGACGGCGCAGGATGCGGGCGCGGTGCGCGCGCCTGTTGAGGCGACGGGGGAAGAGTTGGTGAGGGTGCGCGCGCTGGTGAAGCATTTTCCGGTAGAGGGCAGCGAGGCCGTGGTGCGCGCGGTTGACGGCGTGACGTTTGAAATCTTTAAGGGCGAGACGCTCGGACTCGTGGGAGAATCCGGTTGCGGTAAATCAACTGTGGGTCGTTGCCTGCTGCGTTTGATAGAGCCGACGAGCGGCGAGGTCTTCTTTGAAGGCCGCGATGTCACCATGATGGCGCGCGCGGAGTTGAGAGGCTTGCGCAGGGCGATGCAGATTATTTTTCAAGACCCGTATGCGTCGCTCAACCCGCGCATGAAGGTGAAAGATATAGTGGGCGAGCCGCTCGTCATTCATGACATCGGCACGAAGGCGGAACGGCGCGAGCGCGTGGGCGAACTCCTGCGCAAAGTCGGACTCGACCCGGATTATATGAATCGGTACCCGCACGAATTCTCAGGCGGGCAAAGACAGCGCATCGGCGTCGCGCGTGCGCTCGCGCTCAACCCGAAGTTGATAGTCGCGGATGAACCCGTCTCGGCTTTGGACGTTTCGGTGCAGGCACAGGTCGTTAATCTCTTGCAGGACTTGCAGGAGGAGTTCGGCTTGACCTATCTCTTCATCTCGCACGGGCTGGCGGTCGTCGAACATATCTCTTCGCGCGTCGCAGTGATGTACCTGGGGCGCATCGTCGAAGTGGCGAGCGCGCTCGAACTCTATGCCGACCCGCAACACCCTTACACGAAGGCTCTGCTCTCCGCGATTCCCATCCCTGACCCGACACAGAAGCGCGAGCGCATCATGCTGGAGGGCGATGTCCCGACGCCCATCAATCCGCCTTCGGGTTGCCGCTGTCGCACGCGCTGCCCCTGGGCCATAGAAGAGTGCGCTCGCGTTGACCCGGACCTGCGCGAAATCTCGCCCGGCCACACGGTCGCCTGCATACGCGTGCCGGGATGGAACGAAGCGGCGACGGCTGCTTGAAAGTAGAGATGTTAGTCGCAGAGTAAAATTGACGACTGACCGATGACGGGTATCGTATGAAACATCGCCCGTGCGCCTGGCGTATGAGGGCGTTTGAAATCTAGAATCTCGCTGACAGTGGACGGTGTGGCTGTTCGCAACCGTCTCCCCTTGCCAACAACCATTTGAGGACCAGAAAAAATTATGAGCGACCCGAACACGCCTAACTTTCCAGATGCTTCGCAGCACTTTAATCTCAATCCTCAACCTGAACCTCCGGGCACGCCGGTGATGTCCACGGGCGAGACGCTGACCAACATCTTCTTTGAACCGGGGCGCGTCTTTGAAGCCTTGCGCGTGCGCCCGCGTTTTCTCATCGCGGGATTGATAATCCTCGTGGCCTTTTCCACCTACACGTTCCTGCTGTACCAGAAGGTCGGCTATGAGAACTTCGTGCGCTCTGCTATCGAAAATTCGCCGCAGGGGGCCAGCATGCCGCCCGACCAGAAAGAGCGCGTCATAGAGATGCAGACTGGTCCAGTCTTCAAGACCATCAATTATGTCTCGCCGCTTCTGGGCATTGCGATTTTCATCGCGGCGGGCGGCGCGCTCTACCTGCTCGGCACGATGGTGATGGCCCGCTCGATAAGTTATAAGCAGGCGCTCTCCGTCTGGACCTATTCGAGTTTTCCGCAAACGGTCATCTCCATGCTCTTGAATATCGTCCTGGTCTTCATCAAGTCGCCGGACGATTACGACCCGACGCAGGCGGCCAGGCGCGGGCTGGTGCGGGCCAACCTGAGCCTGCTCGTAGACCCGACGGCGCATCCGGTGATGGCGACCGCGCTCGGCTCGATTGACCTGCTCTCGTTCTACGGACTGTTTCTGGCCGCGCTCGGACTGCGCAAGGTCGCGCGCCTCTCATCCGGCTCGGCCTGGACCATCGTCCTTATCATCTGGCTCATCGGCGTCATCTTCCGCATCGCCATCTCCACCTTCACCGGCACAGCAATGTGAAAAGCAGGAGCCAGTAAAGATAGGAGCCAGAAGTCAGAAGCCAGGAGCCAGGAGGAAAGGCATTCAACCCTTCTTCTGGCTCCTGG
>JAXDFO010000362.1:0-7078 GCA_034665545.1 Blastocatellia bacterium | reverse complement strand
CGGAGAGACGTGGCGGCTCCGGCGCGCCTCTCTCAGCCTGGAGAAGAAAGCAAGAGGTAAATGGCGACACAAATTGAGCCTGGGGAAGAGAAGAGCGTGCGGCGTGCGGGCGGGATGTTTCGCGCTCTCTCGCATCGCAATTTCAGGCTCTTCTGGATAGGGGCTTTTCTCTCCAACGTGGGCACATGGATGCAGGCCGTGGCGCAGGGCCTCTTGATGTATAACCTGACGCACTCGCCGTTCCTGCTCGGCCTGGATGGTTTTATGGCGACCGCGCCGGGACTGGTACTGGTGCTGGCGGGCGGCGTCTTCGCGGATTTATTGGACCGGAAAAGATTGCTCATCTATACGCAGATGGGCGCGGGCGCGGCTGCACTCCTGCTGGGCCTCTTGATATTGACGAATGTGGTCCAGCCCTGGATGATACTTTGCCTCTCGTTCGTCACGGGTTGTTGCATGTCTCTGGCGGGGCCTTCTTACCAGGCGCTCACGATTGACCTCGTCGGGCGCGAAGATTTGACCAACGCCATCGCGCTCAACTCTACACAGTTTCAGTTTTCGCGCGTCATCGGCCCCGCGTTGGCGGGCATCGCGTTGAGCCTCATCGGACTGGCCGGATGCTTTTTCGCCAACGGCTTCTCTTTCATCGCCATCGTCGTCGCGCTCTCGATGGTGCGTTTTGAAGAGAAACCGGACGCTCGACAACATCACGCCGCGAAGGAGGGCCACTCGCTCTGGCAGGATTTAATCAACGGTTTCCGCTACGTCTGGACCAGGCAGCGAGTCTTCCTGTTGCTGCTCATCTCAGCCGTGTCGAGCCTCTTCGGCGCGCCCTACTTCACACTGATTCCGGTCTTCGCGCGAGACGTGCTGCATGTCGGAGACACAGGGGTGGCCCTGTTGATGGGCGCGGCGGGCGGGGGCGCGTTCTGCGGCGCGCTGGTCCTGACATTCATGGGAGACTTTCGCCGCAAGGGTTGGTCCGTCATCGGCGGCACTTGCATCTTCGGACTGTTTTTAATCGGCTTCTCTTTTTCCAAGTCTATGACGCTCTCGCTCGCAATGCTTTTCGGGAGCGGCTTCGCCATCGTCTTCTCGGTGGCGGTCGTCAATACGCTGCTGCAAAAGCTGGTCACGGACGAGATGCGAGGGCGCGTGATGAGCATGTTCATACTCTCCTTCATAGGCGCGTTGCCCTTCGGCAATCTGATGGCGGGGACGGCCTCTACTCACTTCGGCGCGCCCCACACGCTGGCGGTCGGCGGCCTCATCGTCTCTCTCTTCGCGCTCTTCCTGGGGTGGCGCAACGAGGGCCTGCGGGAACTCACTTAGCCTGAAAGGCCCGTCGCTGGTCCAGAAATTCCGGTCTTGATAAGAGGCATGCTATTGATAAATGGTTTGCAAGAAAGGGACGGGCGGGCGTTCTAGGAGCAAGGGCGCGGTGTTTGTGTTGAGCGTTTCCGCGTATCAAGCAGCTTGAGGAGATTGAAAGTCATGCCGAACAACAGAAGAGCTTCCCGTTATCTGTTACTCGTTTTATTGTTGATGCTCGCGCCGGTCGCGTTGGTGCGCGGGCAGGGCGTCATCGTGCCGCGCCCCTGCGACCGTTGTCCGGGTCCGCCGAGGCCCGTCGCGTTGCCGCGCGCGTTGCCCATCAGTTCCATCAAGATTGACACGAAGATTGCGGCGGGGCAGGTAGCGACCACGCACGTCGAGCAGGTCTTTCGCAACGAGACGAACGCGACCCTCGAAGGCACTTACCTGTTTCCCATTCCAGAGTCTGCTTCAATCGTCGAGTTCGCTATCTGGGACGGCGACCGCAAGCTGGTCGGTGAAGTCCGCTCGCGCGAGGAAGCGCGGCGCATCTACGATGAGATAGTCCGTCGCCAGCGCGACCCAGGGCTTCTGGAATACGCCGGAAAGGATCTCTTCCAGGCGAGCATCTTTCCCATCCTGCCTCGCTCCGATAAGAAACTTGAGATTACTTATACGCAGGTCTTGCGCGCGGAGTCGGGCACGGTCTCTTATCGCTACCCGCTCGGCACGGGGCGCAACATGCAGTCCATAGGGAAGGTCTCGGGCCGCGTCGAGATTGAAGGCAAAGACCCGTTGCGCAACATCTACAGCCCCAGCCACCAGATAGACCTCGCGCATCACGGCGCGAAGGCCGCGCACATCTCTTTTGAATCCGAGGCGGGCAAGCAGGCCGAGGACTTTCAACTCTTCTACTCGCTCTCGCGCGAAGACTTCGGACTCTCGCTCCTGACGCATAGAGAGCCAGGCAAGGACGGCTATTTCCTGCTTCTCATTTCGCCCAAAGATGAATGGTCCGAGACGGAATATGCGGCCAAAGATATAGTCTTCGTGCTGGACACATCCGGCTCCATGAACGAAGAGGGCAAGATGGAGAAGGCGCGCGCCGCGCTGCTCTTCGGCATTCGCAGTCTTCATCCTGAAGACCGTTTCAACGTCGTCTCGTTCGCGGGCGAAGAACGCTTGATGGAGAAGAATCTCATCAACGCCAACGACGATGGACGCGCGGAGGGCGTCAAGTTTGTCAGCGCGCTCAAGCCGAACGGCGGGACCAATATCAACGATTCGCTGCGCGCCGCGCTCAATCAGTTTGGTAAAAGCGACAGGCCCAGAATGATCGTCTTCATGACGGACGGGCTGCCGACCGTGGGCGAGACCAACGTCAATCGCATCGTCGAGAACGTGCGCGATGAACGCGTGGACGGCGTGCGCCTCTTCACCTTCGGCGTCGGCTATGATGTCAACACTGCGCTGCTTGACAGGCTCGCGGCGGACAACGGCGGCGTCGCCGATTACGTCGAGCCGAAAGAGAATCTGGAAGTTAAAGTTTCTAACTTTTTCTCGAAGGTCAACTATCCCGTGCTGACAAACTTGAAACTCGACATGGGCGACGTGCAGACGGATTTGGTTTACCCGCGCAGCATGCCGGACCTGTTCAAGGGCGCGCAGATTGCCCTCATTGGCCGCTATCGCAACGATGACGACCTGCGCAACGTGCGCGCTTTATTGACAGGTCGCGCGGGCCAGAACACGCGCAGTTTCGTTTACGAAAACTTGCGCTTCCCGCTCAAGGAGGACGACCACGATTTTCTGCCGCGCCTGTGGGCCACGCGCCGCGTCGGCTGGCTGATGGAGCAGATACGCAGCAACGGCGAGCAGAAGGAGTTGCGCGACGAGATAGTGGACCTGGGCACGCGCTACGGCATCGTCACGCCTTATACTTCTTACCTCGCGCTTGAGCCTGGGGCCGCCGCAACTGAAAACACCTTCAGTATGACCGACCAGTCGGTCGGCAGCGCGCGTAGAGGCGGCAACATGAACCGGCCTCCGCAGTCTGCGCCGAAGGTCATGGTCGCGCCGCAGAAAGATGTCGCTAAGCTCTCGACGGGCGCGGCGGCTGTGCAGATGAGCAAGCGAGCGCGCGCGCAACAGGACGCGATGCAAGTGGAGAGGGACGAGGACGATGCGCGTTCGACCGTCGTGCGAAGCGTCGGCGGCAAGACCTTTTACCTGCGCGAAGGAGTCTGGACCGACGCGGAGTTCAAGGCCGACGCGGGCAAGCCGGAAACGAAGCTGACCTTTGGCAGCGATGCCTATTTCGCGCTGCTCAAGGACAAGCCGCGCCTCGCGGAATTCTTCGCGCTGGGCGAACGAGTCCTGGTCGTTTACGAAGGACGCATCTATCGCGTCAACGCCGCGACGCCCTAACACGCAAGCGCAACTTGTCTTGCGCGTGCCAGTTCGTGTACAAGAGCAAGTATGAAGTCGGAAGGCGGAAGGATGAAAGGAAAGCTATTCAAAAATGAATAGCAATTCTCTCATCCTTCTGACTTCTTAATTCCTACTTGCTCTTCGGCATGGAGTTAATTTGATGAGAATGAGATGGGCGTGCGTCTGGACGCGTCGTGCGAAGGGTTGCGCGGCCCTTTTGTTGACGGTCCTGGCGGGCGTCGCGTTGGCCCAGGAGGGCTGGGTCGCGGCGCGGCGCGGAGAGGCCGGGAAAGATTTGAACGCGGTCTTCTTCGCCGATTCAAAACGCGGGTGGATTGCGGGCGACGCGGGATACGTCAGCCGCACGGACGACGGCGGACACTCCTGGTCTCAGCAGGCCACGGGCATCGCGGAAGCCATCAACGATATTTATTTTCGCAACAAGGATGACGGCTACTTGCTGGCGGGCAATCGCATCTTCAGCACGGGCGACGGCGGAGGAAGATGGAGCGAAGTCCGTCGTTTCCTACAGGAGGATTTCGGCGGCGGTCTGCCGGAACTTTACAGCGTGCGGTTCAACGGCAAGAAGAGGGGTTGGGTGGTCGGCTCCATCAGCAAGCGAGACCAGGTGATTGATAGTTTACTGGTCCACACGGAGGACGCCGGAACGACATGGGCACGCCAGCGAGTGCCTACGCGCAGCGAGTTGATTCACCTTGATTTCGTCAACAACGATGACGGCTGGATCGTCGGCGCGGGCGGCACGATTCTGCATACGAGCGACGGCGGCGCGACCTGGACCTTACAACGCACGGGCATCACTGCGACGCTCTTTCACGTTGACTTTCGCAACGACCGCACGGGCTGGGCCGTCGGCGAGCGCGGCACTGTCCTGCGCACGACCGACGGCGGCTTGAATTGGTCCACTGTCAATGTGCCCGTCCGCTCTATGCTCCTGAGCGTGATGTTCGTTGACGAGGACGAGGGCTGGATAGCAGGGCGCGGGGGCGTCATCCTGCGTTCGGGCGACGGGGGCCGCTCCTGGGTCCAGCAGGAGACCAGGACGAAGCAGAATCTTTACGCGCTGTTCCTCAACAAGAAGAACGGTTGGGCCGTCGGCGGCGATGGAATGGTCCTGCGATATGAGCGATAAACGATTGCCTTGTTTCAAATAGACTGGACGGGCGACCGTTGAAAACTATCTGACGAAGGGCTGAGCAACCCCTGTGCATAGCCCCTGCATCTGAGAAGTTGAGCAAAGTTACCTGGTAGCCGTCGGGGAAAGCGGCAGGGTAACATTCGATTCCTCCTGTGAACTAAACCGCCCGGTATGTGAGCACATGCCGGGCGGCTTTTTTTCTACAAATAACCTTACAATTGAAAATCTTTTTCTGGCTCTAAGACTGTTTCTCTCCGGTGAAGGTGAGCGCGGGTGTGCCCGGCAGAGTGAGATTGCCGCTGATGCGGTTATCCTGCGCGCTGCCGTTAACGCTGGCGGCCATGTTCTGGTCATCATCGTTGAGGGCGAGCGTTGCGCTGAAGTTCTGGCCGTCAAGGCTGAGATTGCTCAAGGGGGCTTCGCCCATCGGAGATTGGACCATGCCGCCGATGGTCTGGCCTTCGCGCGTGATGAGCAGCGTGGCCGGAAGCGTCTGGCCGAAGGGCGTGGCGATTTCCAGCTTCCATGTGCCCAGGAGATGCGCGGCATCCTCCGCGTTGATCGCGCCGCCCGCCGCGAGCCTCTCTTGCAGCGTGCTCATCTCTTTAGCTTTGCCGCTCGTGTCGAAGAGTTCTATGTTTTGCGAGTAAGGCTCTATCTGGTCCAGGATGGCTGCGGCGTCGCCGACGATGACGATGGCGGCGATGTCGGGCGTGAGATACTGGTTGGCGACTCTCTGGATGTCTGCGGCGGTCACGGCGTTGACGCGTTCACGATAATGCTGAAGGTAATCGTCCGGTAACCCGTACATCTTTATCTGGACCAGTTGGTCTATCAAGCCCTCCTGCGTTTCGAGCCTGATGGGAAAGACGCCGGTCAGGTATGCTTTCGCGTCCCTTATCTCCTTCTCGGAGACGGCCTCGTCGCGCATCCGGTTCAACTCGTAAAAGAACTCCTTCAATGACGCGCCGGTGACGGGCGTGCGCACTTCAGCCGTCGCGCGCAGAGTCCCTGCGGTGCGGCGCGCGTCGAGGCTCGAATACGCGCCGTATGTGTAGCCCTTCTCTTCGCGCAGGTTCATGAAGAGACGCGATGAAGCGTTCGCGCCGAGAACCGTGTGCATCAGCAACAAAGGAAAGTAGTCAGGGTTGGTCCTGGTCAACCCCAGGTTAGCGATGACGATATTGGACTGCGCCGAGCCCGGACGGTCAACTAAATAAATGGACCTCTCAACGCGTTCGGGCGGCGCGGGAAAATCGCTCGCGGGAGCCTCTCCGCCGGGCCACGCGCCGAAGAGTTCCGTCAGGCGCGAGACGACCTGCTCGCGTTCTACGTCTCCGACGATGAGGAAGACGGCGTTGCCGGGGACGAACGCCTGACGATGAAATTGGACCAATTTCTCGCGCGTCATCGCGTCAATGGATTCGGGCGTCGGCGAGATAATAGAGTAAGGGTGCGCGCCGAAGATGATGCGCGAGAGCGTTTCGCTCGCCAGGAAGGATGGCTGCGCGCGTTGCTGCTTGAGACCCTCCTTCGTGTTCTGCTTCGTGAGTTCGAGTTCGTCTTCAGGGAACGACGGGTGAAGCACCACATCGGCCATCAGCCCCAAGACTTCGTCGCCGTAGATGGCGAGCGCGGAGGCCGCGACGGTCGTGTAATCCGCGTTTGCCCCTGCGGTCAGCGTCGCGCCGATGCGCGCGGTCTCATCCGCTATCTGGCGACTGCTGCGCGACTCCGTACCCTCCGCCAGCATGCCCGTCATCATATCCGTGAGGCCGGGCAGGTCCGCAGGGTCATGAGCATCGCCCGTGCGAAAGGCCAGGCGATAGGTGACGAGCGGAAGCCGTTTGTCCTCCACGATGACCACTCGCAGCCCGTTGGGCAGAAGGGTCTCATAGGGCGTCGGAATGTTGAGCGGCCTCGGAGGAAGCGGCGCTGGCTGCTGGCGACGAAATTCTTCAGTGTGATTCATATAAGCTCTGAGGACGAAAATTTTTGCGCGTCAGTGTTGAGTGCCAGGTTCTGTCTGCGACGGCGCATCGGCTGGCTGTTGAGGTCTTTCAGGGTGCGGCCCTTCCGCGCTCAAGCCTGTCGCAGGCTCTGTCGCGTGTGTCTGCGGCTCTGCGGGCGGCGCGGGCGGCACTTGCGGCGGCGGCGCGCCCGGCTGTAGCGGCT
>JAXDFO010000361.1:0-9831 GCA_034665545.1 Blastocatellia bacterium | reverse complement strand
TATATATAGTAGTAGTAGTAGGGCCTGTGGAAATGTGGAAAAGTCACTTTATTGTTGTAGCTAAAGGGATTGTTTTCCACAACCCCTGTGGAAATCGCTGTGGAAAACTTTTCTCAACTGTGGAAATCCCGGCTTTCGCAAAAGTTTTCCACATTTCCACAGCCCCCTAAATTACTGGACCTGTGGAAATGTGGAAAACTCGAAGTTAAATCTTATATCTAATCAAGTTAGTCTAAATCCGTACTGTGGAAAACTTTTCAGGCGAAAACCGAGCTAACTATTTGCAAAGATTGTCCATAAGGTCGCTCACGACCCTGTGGAAATTCGGATCCTTTAAAACGAGGGCCTCAATTTTTTCCACACTGTGGATAACCGTCGTATGGTGCTTGCCGCCGAACTCTCTGCCTATCTCCGGGAAGCTATGCTTCGTCAAACGCTTGCACAAATACATAGCCACCTGGCGCGGCACTGCTATCTGCCGCGCGTTGTTCTTTGAACTCAACTCGTCAACTCGCAGGCGATAATGTTTGGCGACCGCCTGCCGAATCTGTTCGATAGTGATGCCGCCCGGCTGGTCGTCTTCCGCTATATTGCGTATAGCATCCTGCGCCAGCATCTTTGAGATGGGCAGACCTCTTAAAGAAGAGATGGCGACGAGGCGCACGAGCGAGCCTTCGAGTTCGCGTATGTTGCTTTTAACCTTGCTGGCGATGAAGAAGGCCACGTCGTCAGGCAGCATAACGCCGTCCAGATCCGCCTTGCGTTTCAAGATGGCGACTTTCGTTTCCAGGTCCGGCGGCTCCATATCCGCGATTAGTCCCCATTCAAAACGTGAATGGAGTCTCTCTTCCAGCGTCGGAATCTCGCGCGGCGGGCAGTCTGAACTGATGACGATCTGCTTCTGCCCATCGTAGAGCGCATTGAATGTGTGGAAAAACTCCTCCTGCGTGCGCTCCTTGCCCGCCATGAACTGTATGTCGTCCATCAGCATCACGTCAATCGAGCGATATTTCTCACGAAAAGTCTGCGTTTTATCGTAGCGAATCGCGTTGATAAGTTCGTTCATGAATTTTTCCGCAGAGATATAAGAGAGACGCAGGTGACGATTGCGCTCCTTGATAGCGTGCCCTGCGGCGTGCATCAGGTGCGTCTTGCCAAGCCCCACGCCGCCATAAATATAGAGCGGGTTGTAAGTTTTGCCGGGCGCTTCCGCAACGGCGAGCGAGGCCGCGTGCGCGAACTGGTTGCAGGAGCCGACGACGAAAGTCTGAAAAGTATATTTCGGATTAAGATTGAGTTCAATAGGCTCTATGTCAACGAAGGTCGTCGCGCCCGGTGTCAACCCGTCCGATTCAGCCGCTTCCAGTAGCGTGAACAGGCTGGAATTTTTGCTCTTGCCGTTGGTCGGAACAGCCGCAGGGAGGTTGTATTCCTCATCCTCTTCCTTACGAGATTCCGCAATCTGTTCTGCGGAACGAGACTCATCCTCCTCCACCAACCAGTCAACGTGATACTCGGCCAGGTTCAGTTCCTCCAGCGATTCGTCGAGCACCTCTGAATAGTTAGAACTGACCCAGTCTTTAACGACCTGGTTGGGCGCGCGCAGGTGCAGAACCTGCTCCGAATTGTCGCACCCCTCGAAACGTATAGGACGAAACCACGTCTCGAAGCTCTGGCGATTGAGCCTTTTTTCGACGGCGTGGAGCAGGTCGTTCCAAATTCTATTCTCGATTACAGTGCTCATGGCTTATCCGTCCTGTCTCATCTGGGGAAAATCAGCGTTTTGGCAAAGATAAAATCGCCGTCCTGGAACAGTACAGAACCTGACATCCACCCCGCTCAACCAATTCTTTGAGTGATGCGACGGAAGATGTTGCAAAATCACCCTCTTGCCTCTTTTTCGGCCCCGGATAAGAAAGTTTTCCACAGGGTTTTCCACAGGGCTGTGGAAAACTTTCTGATACTTAAAGTATTGCTTTAAGTATTTCTTTTTCAATAGTTTACAGGCTTTTTTGCGCTGCGAAACGGGCCGGAGACTAGCACAATATGATGCACTACGCAAGAAAAATCCACAGGCTCTGAAAATATTTTTTATGAGCCTCCTGAAGAGTCCGTTTTTATTGGTCTTCAGCATATTTAGCTGGGCCAACATTTATAGATAGAACGGTTTCAGGACACCATCAGAACCGTGTCTTAACTTCCGATAGCTTTCCTCTCATGTTCGAGTCTGGCCCCGGACGCTCTTTTAAGGCTGTGAAAAATGGACTGGAAAATGGCTTGCCGTGAAGCTTTAAGGCTCCTGGTTTCTTGACAGAATGTTCACTCGCAGTTAGTCTTACTCTTTTCCTTAGAGTGGAGAATGAGCGACTATGACAAAGAGAACCTTTCAACCGAACAATCGTCGTCGCGCCAAGACGCACGGCTTTCGCGCGCGGATGGCGACCAAGAACGGTCGCCTCGTGCTGAAGAGACGCCGCGCGAAGGGGCGCAAACGTCTCACCCCGGCCCATTACTAGAGGGATGCGGGCGTTTGTCTAAAGACATGCGGCTGCGCACTTCAGATGAGTTTCGTAGGGTTTACGCGCGTGGCAAGCGTTATGATGGCCGTTTGATAACGGCCTTCGTGCTTCCCAACGGTCTACAGCATCATAGAATCGGCCTGACGGCCTCGCGCAAAGCAATCGGCAACGCGGTCGAGCGTAATCGCTCCAAGCGGCTGCTGCGCGAGGCGTTTCGCTTGAACGGGGCGTTGCTGGACGGGCTGCAAACGAAATGCGACTGGGTGCTCAACGCGAGGCGCACTCTGTTGCAGGCTAGGGTCTCAGAGCCGCTGGCGGAACTGCAAAGCATTCTCGCTCGCGCGGCCAGGGACGAACGGGCGGATTAGGTTATTAAGCGGAGCGGTAAAAGGCTATGAGGTTCGTTCTGGTCTCTATGCTCAAGCTTTACAAGGCAGCTATCTCGCCGCTTCTGCCGCCCTCCTGTCGCTTTGTTCCAACCTGTTCGGAGTACGCGCGAGAGGCGATTGAAAGATACGGCTCGGCGCGCGGCCTCTGGATGGGGACCATGAGAATTTTGCGCTGCCATCCGTTTCATCCGGGAGGTTACGACCCTGTCAAGTGAAAAGCTATCTCGCGTCTATGTGAACCGGGCGTGCGGCTTTTCGTCGGAGAGAGTTTTCGATTAAATCAGATGCAATCACAGCGTTTCCTTCTTGCCATTGTAATCTCTGCGTTGATACTTCTAGGATGGAGCTATCTTCAGCACCGTTACTTCCCTACACCGAACCCGCCGGAAGCCAACGCTAACTCTTCGGCCACGCCGCCGCAGGCGGCAGGCTCAACGCTTCCCAACGCTTCCCCGCAGGACCAGCCATCGCCACAAACGCAGGCCAACGCTTCAACTCCTGACACGACGCCGCGCCGTACCATCTCCGTTTCGACTCCCCTCTATGATGTCAAACTTGACAGCCGTGGCGCTGTGGTCAAGAGTTGGATTCTCAAGAAGAACAAGGCTAACAATCATCCGCTTTATTCCGTCGCGGGCGATAGAAATCATCATGAGCCGCTTGAGCTAATCTCGCAGGAAGGCATTAAGCAGGACAAAGCCCCGCTCCAACTCTCCACCGGAAATGATGCTGGCGCGGATACCATCCTCAATTCAAGAAACTATCATGTCAACGGTGTCGAGGGTGACAACGGCGATGTCACGCTCAATCTTGGACCAGCAGAAACTAAGAGCGTTGAGTTTACTCTTCATGATGATGCGAGCGGGCTTGATGTCACCAAGCACGTGACATTCAACGCTGATAATTACGACGCGCAGGTTGAAGTCAAACTGGCGCGCAACAACCAGCCAGTCCCGCAGGCCACGCTTCTCGTTGGCCCAAGCATCGGCGATCAAGGCATCTCGCATTACACCTTCTATTCCGTCGCGCCCGAAGGCGTGACCGTCACAGATAACGAAGATGTTCATCGTCTTCTCTCCGCCGCGGTGCATAAGGCCGAAGAGGGCTGGTTGATTTTTAGTTCGACGCGACCCGAAGGCGCGGATAGAAAAATCGTTCCGGGCAATGTTAGTTGGGCCGGAGTGGGCGATACTTATTTCGGGATGGTGGCCGTGCCTTCCAAACCCGCGCAGGGTCTAGAGTATCGCACGACCCCTTATCAACACGAAGCCAATGGCAAGAAGGAAGAACGGTATCTCATCACCGCGTATGTTCCTGTTCCCGCCGACGGCTCTTCGACGCAGCTTTATGTTGGCCCAAAGGACCACAACATTTTAGCTTCCGCGAGCCATGAGATTAGCCAGGCGGTCGGCGGTCGCAAAGTTAATCTGGAAGAGTTAATCAACTACGGCTGGCTGCTCGGCAGCGTCAGACGTTTTCTGGCCGTGCCGATTCTCTGGTCCATTAATGAGCTTCAGAAATTAACGAACAGCTACGGCGTCGCCATCATTCTCTTCACGGTCTTCATCTACTCGCTCTTCTTCCCGCTCAAGTGGCGTTCATCAAAAGCCATGAAAAAGGCCCAGAAATTGGCCCCGCGCATGAAAGAGTTGCAAGAGAAGATTAAGGGGATGAAGCAGAACGACCCCCGCCTGAAAGATTTGCAGATGGAGCAACTGCGCTTGATGAAGGAGGGCAACCCGCTCGGCGGTTGCTTGCCATTACTGGTCCAGATGCCTTTTCTCTTCGCGCTCTACAGCGCGATTACTATCTCGCTCGATTTCCGTCAAGCAGCCTTTCTATGGATGCCCGACCTTTCCGCAGGCGATCCCCTTCACCTCCTGGAAATTTTGATGGCCGGGTCCATGATCGTCCTTCAACTCATTACTCCTGCGCCGTCAGCCGATCCCTTACAGCGCAAGATGATGGCTATCGGCATGCCTCTCTTCATGCTCTATATTTTGTGGGGCGCGCCCGCAGGGTTGCTCGTATACTGGCTGGTCGGAAACATCGTCGGCTTCAGCCAGCAGTTCTTGATTAATCACTTGACCAAGTCGGAAGATGACGAGGAGCCGCCGGGAGAGAAAAAATCTCAAACTCGTTCGCCAAAGAAATTAAGCCCCGCGCGCGTCTCGCAGACTTGATGTGTTGAGTGTTTATGTGGTCCAGTAATTTTCTTGAGCAGGACCAATTATCGAATCGAAGATGAACGAAGCCTACACACAATCGCAGGAGTTTCTCAACGCTCTCTTTAAGAGCGCCGGATTCGATCTGCGCGCGCAGGTTGAGGACGCAGAGGGCGGCCACATCCTGAACATAGACGGCGCGGACGCATCGTTTCTGCTGGCCGAAGGCGGGGAGCTTTTAGAGGCTCTCCAGCATCTTCTCAATCAGGCTTTCGGGCGCGCTCTTGATAAGGGCGAACGCCTCATCTGCGATGTGGAGAATTTTCGCGCGACGCGCGAAGCCGAACTCCGCGCGATGGCTCGACACGCTGCCGAGCGCGTCCGCGCGACGGGGCGCGAATTTATTTTTGGTCCAATGATTCCCAACGAACGAAGAGTCATTCATCTGTTCCTCTCAACGGAAGAAGACCTCGCAACGGAATCAATCGGCGAAGGCAGCGGGCGTCGTCTCAAAGTAGGTTTGAAAACATCCTCAACGCGATAAGTTTTCCAAAGACACTTGCGCTCTTGATTGACTCGCGCATAAGCTTTCCCTTGCAGTGCCGACCAACGCAGATACAATCGTCGCTCTCTCCACGCCGCAGGGCCGCAGCGGTATCGGTGTCATTCGCCTGAGCGGACCCGACGCTCTCGCCATCACTCGCGCCTTGGTCCAGGAAAAAGATTTCACGCCGCAACCGAATCATGTCTCGCTCAAGAATATTCTTGACCCTCAGAGCTTAGAGATTCTGGACCAGTCTTTAATTACTTATTTCAAATCCCCACATTCTTTCACCGGCGAAGATGTCATAGAGCTTAGCTGTCATGGCTCGCCTGTCCTGCTGCGGTATCTGATAGATTTAATCTTGGTCCATGATGCGCGCGCCGCCGCGCCCGGTGAATTCACCTTGCGCGCGCTCGCGCACGGACGCCTTAACTTGAGCCAGGCGGAGGCCGTGCGTGATTTGATTGACGCGCAGACGCGGACGGCTGTACGCCAGGCCGCGCGCCAGCTTAAGGGCGAACTCTCCGCGCGCCTTCAGCCTATCAAGGATACTCTGCTTGAGATTATTGTCCCGCTGGAATCTTCGCTGGAATTCGTCGAAGACGACCTGCCGGAAATCGCCGCCGACGCTCTTAAAGCAAAACTCTCAACCCTCGCGCGACAGGTAGAAACTCTGGGCGCGACCTTCCGCTCCGGCAGACTTCTCAAGGATGGTCTTAAAGTAACGCTTGCAGGACGGCCTAATGTGGGTAAGTCCAGCCTTTTCAATAGTTTACTCTCTGTAGACAGGGCTATTGTGACGGAGATTCCGGGAACCACGCGCGACAGTTTAAGTGAATTGGTAAGCTTCAGTGGTGTTCCCGTCTTGCTCACTGATACCGCAGGTGTTCGCTCTTCTGAGGATACGATAGAAAATCTGGGAGTCGAGCGCACGCGTCGCGCCCTCGCTGATGCGGACTTGGTGCTAGCTGTAGTGGACGGGTCGCACCCGCTGACCCCGGAAGATAAAGAGATGTTGGCCGAAGTTCGTGAGACGGTCCATCTCATCGCCCTCAACAAAAGCGACCTGGCCTCCTTCGATGCAGGCCGTGGCGCGCAAATTAGTGACGGAGCCTTTAAAGTAGTTGCCGTTTCGGCCAAGACTGAAGCGGGACTGGATGACCTGCGTGCTGCTATACTGGAACCTTTCGCGGCCACGGAGATGCGCGAGACCGGATTGCTCATCACGGATGCGCGCCATTTCGACCTGCTGCGGCGGACCGTTTATGCGCTCCTCTCCTCCGGCGAACTGCTCAGACAGCGCGCCAGCGAAGAGCTTATTCTGGTCGGGCTTTATGATGCCCTACGCTTTCTGGGCCAGATTACAGGCGAGACGACCCCGGATGATGTTCTGTCGCAGATATTTGCGACCTTCTGTATAGGAAAATAGCGATGGCTTTCGATGAAGTTTTCGATGTCATAGTAATAGGAGCGGGCCACGCCGGATGCGAAGCGGCCTCTGCTGCCGCCCGCCTCGGCGCACAGACCGCTCTCGTGACGATCAATCTTGACTTAATAGGCCAGATGTCTTGCAATCCCGCCATCGGCGGCATCGCTAAGGGCCATCTGGTGCGAGAAATGGATGCGCTCGGCGGGATTATGGGGCGCGTTATTGACCGCACGGGGATTCAGTTTCGCCTTCTCAATCGCTCGCGCGGACCCGCTGTGCAGTCGCCGCGCGCTCAAGCGGATCGTGCTCTTTATCGTAAAGAGATGCGGCGAATGCTCGAAGCGACTCCGAATCTACACCTGCGCCAGGGACTCGTCATTGAGTTAATTGTTGAAAATGGAAGAGTTCAAGGCGTAGAGCTACAGGATTCCAGGCGGCTTCGAGCGCAGGCCGTGATTGTCGCCACCGGAACCTTTCTCAATGGGCTAATACATACCGGACGGCGCACATACACGGCGGGCCGCGCGGGCGAGCCTGCCTCTATAGAATTAGCGGAGGCTTTAAAGCGTCTTGGTTTTCCCGTCGGACGACTCAAAACGGGCACTCCCCCACGCCTGGACGGACGCACGATTGATTGGGATGCCTTCGAGCCACAGTTAGCCGATGAACGCCCGGTTCCTTTCTCCTTTTCAACAGATAGAATAAAGCAGCCGCAAATTACCTGTTATATAGGTTACACGACGAACGATGTGCATGATGCCATTCGGGCTAACCTGCACGAATCCCCGCTCTACTCCGGCAAGATCAAGGGCGTCGGCCCACGCTACTGTCCCTCTATAGAAGACAAGGTCGTCAAATTCGCAGACAAAAACCGTCACCAGCTTTTTCTTGAGCCAGAAGGCCACGATACCAATGAGGTTTATCTCAACGGTTTTTCAACCTCCCTGCCCTCAGAACTTCAGCAGGAACTGATGCATCTTATCCCAGGACTCGAAGCCGCGCGCATCATACGACCCGGCTACGCCATAGAATACGACTACGTTGACCCGCGAGAGCTAACCCCCTCTCTGGAAACTGTTCGCGTTAAAGGACTTTTCCACGCAGGCCAGATTAACGGGACAACAGGTTATGAGGAGGCTGGCTGCCAGGGTTTGATTGCCGGCATTAATGCCGCACTCAGTATTCAAGGGCGCGAACCGCTTCGTTTAAAGCGAGAAGAGTCTTATATAGGTGTTTTAATTGATGACCTTATAACACAGGGTGTTGACGAGCCTTACCGCATCTTCACCTCCCGAGCTGAGTTTAGGCTTGCGTTGCGCCATGATAACGCGGATGCCCGTTTGCAACCTTATGGGCGTGACCTGGGGCTAGTTGATGATTCCGATTGGGAACGCTTCAATAACCGTAGGGATCGTATAGCCCGTTTGCGGACTGCCCTTGACGGGATACGCCTCAAACGTTCCGATGCCTCTTATACTTCCCTCAGCCGCACACTCGGCGTTGACTTGGGAGATTCCATCACCTTATCTCAACTCGCGCAACGTCCAAACGTCAGCCCTGAATTGATAAAGCAACTTCTGCCCGTCGAAATACGATCTGAGATTAACATTACAGACCTTGACTCCGCTCTGGCTGATTCCCTGTACAAGGGATATATAGATGCCCAGCATGCTACTTTATGTCGCCTGAATCAGCATGATGCCCTACGTGTGCCTGCTGAATTTGATTATCGAACGATTAGCGGTCTTTCACATGAAATGGTTGAGCGTTTGGAACGTTCTCGCCCACAGACTTTCGGCCAGGCACGCAAAATACCCGGCCTGACTCCCGTGGCCCTCTCCACATTACTAGTTCAGTTAAATCTACAAAAGCAAACCGCCTAAATGGTTTGGCATATTGTTTCACGTTTCCCTTCATGCTTTTAGTAAGACGGGACACGTGAAACAGCAGCCCCTTCAGTTCCTTTAAGGCAAAATATCCTATTTTATAGAGCAGGTAAGGTTGCTTTTCTTTTAGACGGCCCCGTAACGTAAAAAGTGTGGCGTAGAGGTCGGATATTGTGTTACGTTACGCGAAGTTCGGCGGATAGTATCTTCTAAGGCTTGTCTATGGCTAAGACAATCGCTGTGGCAAATCAGAAGGGCGGCGTCGGGAAGACCACGACGGCTGTAAACCTGGCCTCCTCCCTGGCAGTAGCGGAAATGCGCGTGCTGCTTGTAGATGCGGACCCGCAGGCGAATGCGACTTCCGGCATAGGGATTCAGCGCGGAAGTTTCCGCCGCAGCCTCTATCACGCGCTCGTCCTGGAAGAGCCGCTCAATAATATTATTCACCCGACAGAACTCCCCCTGCTGAAAGTCCTACCGGCTGACAAAAATCTGACCGGAGCGGAGGTCGAACTGGTCGAAATCGAGAAACGCGAATATAAATTGCGAGAAGTGCTAAAGCGCGTCGAGGGGGATTTCGATTTTATTATTATAGACTGCCCCCCTTCGCTTGGTTTGTTGACCTTGAACGCGTTGACCGCTGCTGATTCCCTCCTAGTCCCGATTCAGTGTGAATATTACGCGCTCGAAGGAGTTACGGAACTATTTGACACGCTGGCCCGCATTCGTCGTGTACTGAACCCTGGTTTGACGATAGAAGGGCTGCTGCTCACCATGTATGACGAGCGCACTAATCTCTCTTCAGCAGTCGCCTCGGATTTGCGAGACTTCTACGGCCAGCAGGTCTTTGAGACGGTAATCCCGCGTAACGTCCGCCTCGCAGAAGCACCTAGTTATGG
>JAXDFO010000360.1:0-7591 GCA_034665545.1 Blastocatellia bacterium | reverse complement strand
CAATCGCAACTCTCGCAGGCCCAATTGCAGGCCCTCAAGATGCAACTGCACCCGCACTTCCTCTTCAATACGCTTCATTCCATCTCCGCGCTGCTCAATGAAGACACGGATGCGGCGCGCAGCATGATCGCGCGCCTGGGAGATTTCCTGCGGCTCACGCTGGAAAATTCCGGCACGCAGGAAGTGAGCCTGCAAAAGGAGATGGACTTTCTCAAATGTTATCTGGAGATAGAGCGCATACGTTTTCAGGACCGTCTCACCACGCTCCTGGATGTCGAGCCGCAAGCCCTCGACGCGCAGGTTCCCAACCTTATTTTGCAACCCATCGTCGAGAACGCCATCCGCCACGGCATCGCCCCGCGTTCAACTCCCGGCCAGATTGAAATTCAAGCGAAACACTTCAACGGCATGCTTCGTATACGAGTCAGAGACAACGGTCCCGGACTATCTGTGAATCCAACCATCAAGAGGACGAACGGGAAGGGTCTCGGACTGGCTAACACGCGGGCGCGCCTGGAGCAGCTTTACGGTGAAGCTCATCACTTCGAGTTAGTCAATGCACCGGATGGCGGGTTGATAGTGACTTTGGACATTCCTGTAGACGCCGCCGCGACCTCCCGCGCTTAACTGGACCATTAAACAGAAAGAGAGAGCCGCAGAGAGTGGGCTGCCCTTGATGATGAAGAGATTTCATCCGCAAGGTTCAGGCGCGGCGTTTCATTTATGGCGCAGACGAAGACTATCAAAGTGTTGCTCGTGGACGACGAGCCTCTCGCGCGCAGGGTCATTCGTGAGATGCTCAAGGACGACGCGGAAGTTTCGATTATAGGCGAGTGCGTCAACGGCCTTGAGGCCGTCGAAGCGATTAAGGAGCATTCACCGGACCTGCTCTTTCTGGACGTGCAGATGCCGGAAATGGGCGGCTTTGAAGTCATCGAAGCGATTGCTTCCGAGCAGATGCCGCACATCATTTTCGTCACCGCTTATGACCAGTACGCCGTGCGCGCCTTCGACGTGCATGCCGTGGATTACCTGTTGAAGCCTTTCGACAGCGAGCGTTTTGCGACCGCCCTCGCGCGCGCCAAAGAGCACATACAGGGCCAGCGCAACGGCGAATTGGACCAGCACATACTGGCCCTGCTCGACGAGCTTAAAGCCGAGTCGAAATATCTCGAACGCCTCATCGTCAAGAACGGCGGGCGCGTCTCCTTCCTCGATGTTGACGACATAGACTGGATAGAGGCCGAAGGCAACTACGTCTCCATTCACATAGGGAAAAAATCGCATCTCCTGCGCGAGACCTTCAGCCATCTGGAAGCGCAACTCGACCCGAAAAAATTCCGTCGTATTCATCGCTCGGCGATCGTCCGGCTTGAGCGCATACAGGAGCTACAACCGCTCTTTCACGGCGAGTATCGCGTCATTCTCAACTGCGGCGCGCAACTCACTCTCTCGCGCAATTACAGGGACAACCTTCAAGCCATCCTCGGCAAATTGATGTGAGGCCCGGAAACGTTTTCGTCCGTCATCCGGGCCGCGTCATCACAAATCCGAACCCTCACGTCACATCGTTGGTCGCTTCTTCAAGAGGCTCGCGTATAAGTTATCGTACGCAGGCCCAGTCTCCCCGATTGGCGAGCATCCTGGTCCAGTTATAGCGGACCCCTTGAAGAGATTTCTTGAGATGATAGACTCAGCAATCCTGGAACGCGAGAACATGCGCGCGGCCCTCGAACAGAACCGCGACAACGACTTGAGGCTCCTGCCCGAACTGCCCTTGAGCGTGCCCAACGCGACCACGCCGCACATCTTCGCCACGGCGCACGACGCGCGCGAAGTGGTTCGCTTTCTCAACAAGAGGCCGCAGGGCGTGACCATCGTGGAGGCCGTCAACGCGGACCAGAGGCGTCTCTTCGAGCCTCGCAAAATCAGCGCGTACGAATTCTGGGGCATCATCAACAGGACGGGCGAGCGGCTTCGATTGAGTCCGCTCGGTCTTGAGTTGGCCCAAAAGTTGGAGCCGGAGACGCGCGTCTATCGCAGAATTTTGCGCGGCACTGAGCCTTACAGGTCCGTCCTCGAATGGTTGTCTCAACAGGGTCTCCAACTCGTCACGCACATGGACGTGGCCGCCTACTGGCAGGATTACTACACCGAAACTCTGGGCCAGGATGATGACGACAAAAGCCTGGAAGGCCACGTCGTCTGTTTCTTTCATCTCTGCCAGGCTGCCGGTCTGGGGACCATGACCTTAGGCAAGCGCGGGCAACTGACGCGGCTGCGCGTCGAGCGAGAGGAGCTCGAAGACTATCTCATCTCGCCATCGCACGAGGACTCGCAGGAGCCTGCGAGGGAAGAGGAGCGGGCGGAGCGTTATCAACCATCATCGCCGGAAAAACTGCGCGTCTACGTTTCGACGGGCGGGGTAACGACGCTCGTTCCTCAACTGCGCGCGGCGTTCGACCTGGCGGACATAGAGTGCCGCGTGGTTGAAAGAGAAAGAGTCGAGGATGCTCCACTGCCTGCGGACGTTTTCCGGGCGATGCGAGAGTGTGATGCGGCATTAATGGTCCTGAATGACGAGGACTTCAAATGTGATGAGTGCGGAAGGACGCTGCCATTGGAAAGTCTGCTGTTGGAAATCGGCGCGGCCTTTGCGCTCTATGGCCGCCGCGTCGTGCTCTTGCAGGCGGGCCAACTGCCTGTGCCCGCCAACCTGTTGGGCCTACGCTGCGACGGGTTCGGCGGCAGTGAACTGACCTGGGATGAAGGAGTGAGACTGGTCAAGACCTTCAAAGATTTCAAGCGGGATGAGAGGCCAGCTAAACTGGACCAGTATTAAATTCTAGCGAGAGATGAGCGATGATGATTGAGGCTCGCCCCTGAAAGCATTCGGGAGCGAGCCTCAATCGTTGTTGCGACCTCCTAGACGAGATTCCCTTTTCTTATTAAATAAGATTAAATGCATCGGAGTGGAGGTGCGAAAAATTATGGTTGATGCCGTGGCTAAGAATAGTTCGGAGCAAGGGGAGGCGTGGCCCGCGCTGCCTCTGGATGAATGGAAGGAGACTTGCGCGACGCTGCACATGTGGACGCAGGTGGTCGGCAAAATCCGGCTCGCGCAAACTCCGCTCGTCAATCACTGGTGGAACGTCCCGCTCTACGTCACGTCGCGCGGGCTCTCAACTTCCGCCATGCCTTACGAGACGCGCGCCTTCGAGATGGAGTTCGACTTTATAGACCATCAACTCTACGTCAGGTGCAGCGACGGGACGACCAGGAGCATCGCGCTGGTCCCGCGCTCGGTCGCGGAGTTTTATGGCGAAGTCATGAAGACGTTGGGCGAGCTTGGCCTGGAAGTTAAAATTTGGACCACTCCGGTCGAGATACCGGACCCGATTCCTTTTGAGAAGGATGAAGTGCATGCTTCCTATGATGCCGGGTACGCGAATCGCTTCTGGCGAATACTGGTCCAGTCTAGCCGGGTCATGGAGGAGTTTCGCGCGCGCTTCACGGGCAAGTCCAGTCCGGTGCATTTCTTCTGGGGCAGCTTCGACCTGGCGGTCACGCGCTTCTCTGGCCGTCGCGCGCCGGAGCGTGAGGGCGCGGATGCGATTACGCGCGAAGCCTACTCGCACGAAGTCATCAGCCACGGTTTCTGGCCCGGCGGCGGCGCGATTACCTCACCGGCCTTCTACGCTTATGCCGCGCCGGAGCCTGCCGGATTAAAGGACGCGCGCATCGCGCCGCCCGCAGCCTTTTATAGTAAGGAGATGTCAGAGTTTCTCTTGATGTACGATGACATCCGGCGTGAAGAATCGCCCGGCGCGTTGTTGATGCAATTTTTGCAAAGCACTTACGAGGCGGGCGCGACGCTGGCGAATTGGGACCGCGCCGCGTTGGAGAGATAAGGGCGCGCGCGAAACTTTCAGGGAGATGATTCATGGCAGAGCAGCGCGTGGTGTTTCTCTTCGATGTGGATAACACCTTGCTTGACAACGACAGGGTGGTGGCAGACCTGATGCGCCATCTTGAGAGAGAAGTTGGCCCGGAGCGACAGGGGCGTTACTGGGCCATTTTTGAAGAACTGCGAGAGACGCTGGGTTACGCGGACTACCTCGGCGCGCTGCAACGCTATCGAGTTGAATACCCAAGAGACCCGCACCTTCTCACCGTCTCGACTTACCTCGTCAACTATCCTTTCGCCAATCGCCTGTTCCCGAATTCGCTGGACGTGCTGGACCATTATAAGCAATGGGGGACCGTCGCTATTCTCTCTGACGGCGACGTGGTCTTTCAGCCGCGCAAGGTGGAATGTTCGGGTCTCTTCGAGGCGGTGGAGAAGAACGTCCTCATCTATATTCATAAAGAGTTTGAACTTGATGATGTGGAGCGACGCTATCCCGCCGAGCATTATGTGATGGTGGACGATAAGCTCCGTATCCTGTCCGCGCTCAAAGAGGTCTGGGGCGCGCGCGTGACGACCGTTTTCCCGAAACAGGGCCATTACGCGAAAGACACGCAGGCGTTGGCCCAATACCCGCCCGCAGATGTCAGCGTCGAACGCATCGGAGACCTGCTCGAATACGATTTACAAAAGCTGCTCGATGCTACCAGGTAGGAACTCATCACAGAGACACAGAGCACACAGAGGACGCACAGAGAGTTGATGCAAGTTAAGCTATTCTCTAAACAGGATTGACTAAGACGGCAGGGCTGGCGATGAAGGGACGTGCCTGGACGATGTAGATTTGGCCCTTCATGTAGACCCATTCGATGTCCTGGTCGCGGTTGCCGAAGATGCGCTTTATCTGTTGCGCGGCCCTGGCTAGATTGCGTATGACATCATCCTTGAGCACGGCGCGTTCGCCCGTGATAGGGACTTCCTTGACGCCGCCCTTCTCGTCAAAGGTGAGCAGGCTGTCTTCCTCCGAACGGGTCAAGACCTGGACGGCGTTGGCCTGCGGGCGAAAGACAATCTGTTCGGCTATCTTCTGTCCCTCGACGACGCGTATGCCGAGGCCGCGTTTCGCGCTGATGTAAATAGCATTCTTGTCTTCGCGGTCGTAAGGGTCGGCGGTAATCATGACGCCCGCGCTGTCGCCGTTGATGCCCTCCTGCACGAGCACGGCCATGAAAATTTTCGAGTGGTCAATGCCAGCGCGTTCGCGCGCCTCGTAAGCTTCGTAGTTCCAGACGGATGACCAGACGGCCTTGATGCCTTCGATGAGTTGCTCGTCGCCGCGCACGTTGGGGATGGAAGAATAGAGGCCCGCGCCGTTGAAGTTCGGCAAGTCCTCGCTGTTGGTTGAGCTACGCGCGAAGAGTCCCTTGCCGGGAAACTCCGTGCGCGCGCGCCTCAAGACTTCCGCGCTCAAGCCCTCGTTCATCTTTCCGCCCTTGATACGCTCGCGCATCGCGGCCAGCCGCGCGCGCCTGTAGGCCGGGTCGTGGACGAACTTCTGGTCGTTGAGCATCTCATAGATGGCATCGTCCAGTTTGTTCTCTTTAAGAAACTGGTCGTAATAGAAGAAGGGAATCGTGAAGCCGCCGGGCACGATGATGCCCCTGATGCGCGCGCGCGTCATCTCTCCCAGGTTCGCGGATTTCGCGCCGTAGGCGACGACATCCTTCGCTCTCTGTTCGTTGAGCGAAGCGATGCGTTTGATGCTCAGGTCATAGCGCGGCTTCATCACGTCAAGACGCTGAGAGAGCCGCTTTTCATACTCTCTTAATTGGTCCAGGTCCGCGCGCTTGATAGCGTAATGGTCGCGCATCGCATCGAAGGAGACCCACCAGCCGTCGTACTGTTTGAAGAGTTCCTGCGCGTTCTTGATGTAGACGTTGGGCACGCCCCAAGACTTCGCCAGCAGGTTGATGTGCGAGAGCGGCGTCGAAGGCTTGGTGATAATGATTCCGGCGACGGGCGGCAAACTCACGGGCACTTCATCCAGGACCAGAATTTCGTTGAAGCCTATCTCCACATGCTCATCCAGTTTCTCGATGATGTGAATGCGTCCTAAGCCCCGCGCCACGTTGAGCGCCTGGTACTCCTGCTCCTTCGCTATGTCGCTCTGAAGCACGCGCGGCAGACCCTCTATGGATGCGCTCGCTTCCTCCTGCCTGAGCGAATTGGGTTTGAAGGCCACGGGCTCGAAGAAGGTCTTGCGGATAATCTCCGCCGCGAGCTTAATCTGCTCCGCGTTGACGGTGTCGCCCTCCCAGAACTCGAAGGTCCAACGCTTGACCGGAGTCTGGTAGGCGAGCGTGCCCATGATGAACCGCCGGTTCGGCTTTAGATAATTTTTCTCCGTGAACTCCTGCCCGCGATCCAGGGAGAGATATGTCCCGTTGACGAAATCCTTGTGGAACGCATACCGCTTCGTATTGACGTAATAAATCTTATTCCCGTCCTGCCTATCAATCACGAACAGCACATGCGGCAGAGCGTAATTGGTATCCGTATAAACACGCGCCAACCGCTCAAACTCCTCCCGCGATTTGATAGCCGGAAGCGAACGCGCCTCCCCCGCCTGCGCCATGACCTGAACCGCCGAAGCCATCACAACCAAAAACATCACCATCAGCATCAACAAGCGAGCCTTCTTCATAACTCAATTACTCCTCACAGCCCTTATCTTACCAGCGCGCGTCGTAGCGTGCGAGGCCAGCGCGCCAGGAGCCTGTCGGGCCGAGGAGTGGAATTGGACCATCGAGCGTGAGCGGGGAATCGAGTGGGCGGCACAGGCGGTAAGTGCGCCCGTTGGGTGAACGGACTGAGAGGATGGCATGTTCTGGGGAGAGGGCGACGATGGTCGCGTCGCGCCAGTCTTTGCGGCAGCGCAGGATGAGATGCGCGCCGATGGGGAGGTCCGCGAGCGTCTGAATTTGTTCGGGGGCGTTGACAGCATGAGGGCCGTCCGAGTCAGTTGTTGAAAGCACTGTCTCCGGCGGCCCTTCGAGGTTTAAGTGTGCGCTCACTTCTTTTCGTCGCTTAAATGTCCAGGGGTTCTTCAAAGGGAAGGTCCGCCTGGATACCCGCGCGATGACGGCTGACGGCGTAGAAGCGGAGCGCGGTCGAGAGTATCAGGACGGAAAGCGTTATCCAGATGAAGGCCCAGAAGAGAGAGGTCGTCAGAGGCCAGATGTTAAAGAGGCTCGCCATGTTCTTCGCGTCCGTCATTCTGTCAGACGAGACTGAGAGCAGCAGCACGGTCTTGAGATCGAAAATCGCGTTGAGCACGCATTGCACGGCGAGCAGGCTGACCAGGAAACTGGCAGCGCGCGCGCTCAAGTATCTGGCGGCGGCGAGCAGACCTGCGGAGAGCAGTAGACCGGCGGCAACCGTAAACGGGCTGAATGAGAAATAGGTGAGCGGGACGAAAAACCCGTAGATGAGCGTCAGCGCGAGAATATAAACGGCGGAGCCGATCAGCACTACCCGCGCAGCCACCGCGCGCCGGATGAGCACTAAGAGGAATGCGCCGAAAATCATCGCGCCGAGATAGCCCGCGCTTGAGATGAACATCTGCGAGAGCCAGCTACCCTGCGCCACATAAGTTTCCGTCAGGCCAGACGCATCCATCGCCAC